>NZ_MSJQ01000131.1 GCF_014596515.1 Streptomyces sp. CBMA156 | reverse complement strand
GCGTCGACCTCGGCCGCGCCGGCGTCGGCGACCTCGGCCAGCACCCGGCCGTCCCGGGGCGACACCACGGCGAAGGTGTCGCCGCCGCCGGCTTCGTCGGCACCGTCGATCAGGTGCGCGTCGGTGGGCCGGAGGGCCCCGGCCCGGCGGAGCCAGTCGGCGTGGGTGGCGAGGGTCATGCGGTCCTCCAGACCACGTGGGGGAAGCGGAAGGCGGAGGGCGCGCGCCCGGATCCGGGCGCGCGCCCCGGGCGGGTCAGCCGGAACGTCGTTGCCGGATCCGCTGGTTGGCCACACCGAGCGCCATGACGACGGGCACCGACAGGACGAGCCAGAGCGCGGTGCCCGCCGCCCCGCCGATCAGGGTGGTGAAGTTGGCCAGGATGAGCCAGATGGCGCCCGCGATGCCGAGCGCGCCCAGCACGGGGGCGACCACGGTGTTCCACACCCGGGTGTCCACCCGCCGGCGGCGGAAGAACACCACGACCGAGACCGAGGTCAGCAGGTAGATCAGCATCATCGCCAGGACGGCGAGTCCGCTGAACCAGGAGAAGAGGGTGAGCACCGGGTCCTGGCCGGCCAGCGCGAAGGGCGCGACCAGGAGTGCGGCGATGGCGGTCTGCACCCGGCCGGCCGCCGACGGGGCGTGCCGGCGGTTCAACCGGGAGAGCCGTACGGGCAGTTGACCGTCCCGGGAGAGGCAGAAGAGGTAGCGGGCGGCCGAGTTGTGGAAGGTCAGCACGCCGGCGAACAGCGAGGTGGCGAGCAGGACCGGCAGGACGCCGCCGATCCAGCCGCCGAACAGGTCGGTGACGGGGGCGAAGACGAAGCCGGCCGAGTCCCCTGCGGCCAGGGCCCGTTCCGCCGCCGCCGGTGCCTTCGAGGCGCCGTGGGCCGAGATCAGCGTCCACGAGGTGAGGGCGAAGAAGCCGGTGACCACGAGCACCGAGAGGTAGGTGGCCCTGGGCACCGTCCTCTTCGGGTCCTTCGCCTCCTCGCCGTAGATGGCGGTGGCCTCGAAGCCGAACATGGACGCCAGCGCGAACATCACGGCGACGCCCGGCGCCCCCTGGAGGGCCGCCGACGGGGAGAAGCTCTCGGCCACGCCGAGCCCTTCGGGCCCGCCGCCCTTGACCAGGGTGACCAGGCCGAAGACCAGCAGGATGCCGAACTCGGCGAGCACGAAGGCGGCCAGCACCCGCGCGCCCATCTCGATCCCGGCGGCGCCGAGGGCCTGCACGACGGCCATGGTGACCAGCGTGTAGACCCACCACGGCAGGTCCAGCGGCGTGTGGTCGGCGACGAGGGCGCTGACGATCGAGCCGTACAGGCCGTACATCGCCGCCTGGATGACACAGTAGGCGAACAGCGCGACGCTCGCGCCGCCCGCACCGGTGGCCCGGCCGAGGCCGGTGCCGATGTACGTGTAGAAGGCGCCGGCGTCGACGACGTGCCGGCCCATCGCGATGAACCCGACGGAGAAGAGCAGGATCACCGCCCCGGCCACCACGTAGGCCGCGGGGGTGCCGGAGCCGTTGCCGATGGCGACCGAGATCGGGGCGGCGCCCGCGATGCCCGTCAGCGGGGCCTGGCCGGAAAGGACGAAGAAGAGGATGCCCAGGACACCCAGGGCGTCGGCTTTGAGCGTGGTCGCTGTGGGGGCGTCCCGCTCGGTCCGCGCTGTGGAAGTCGCCCGACTGTCCACAGGGATCACCTCCGAAAGAGGGGTGGGGGATCGTTTCAGGTCAAACGAATTGCCTCATCGTGGGGTGCGCTCACCCGTTTGACAAGGGGTCGGGAGACGGGGAGATCCCGGCCCTCCGGCGCCCGGCAGCCCAGGTCAGGGCACGTCAGCGCACGGCGGGGCACGGCAGCTCGCGGCAGCACAGGCAGGGCACCGCAGCGCCGGTCAGCGCCCGTCCGGCTCCTCGTCCGGCTCCCCGGCGGACCCGGCCAGCAGACTCCTGAGCGCCACCAGCGCCTCCTCGGTGGCCGCGCTCTCGCCGAACACCAGCTGGTGCAGCACCAGGCCCTCCAGCGCGGCGAAGACCAGCCGGGACGTGCCCGGGTTCACCGGCCCGGGCAGGATGCGGTCCAGCTCGCGCCGGCTGGCCTCGAAGTACTCCTCGTAGAGACCGCGCAGGTGGGCCAGCAGCTCGGGCCTGCGCCGGGCCTCCAGCAGCAGCTCGTACTGGAAGGCCTGGAGCTCGGGACCGGTCTCGACCATGTCCACGAGGCCGGTGGCGAAGTCGGCCGCCGTGCCCTCGCCGGCACCGAGCGCGCTGATGCTCAGCGAGGAGTGGATGGCGTGGGTGAGCGCCTCCTCGATCAGCGCGTCCCGGGAGCCGAAGTAGTGCACGACGAGGCCGTGGGTGACGCCGGCCTCCTGGGCCACCGCCCGGTACGTGAGTTGGCGCAGACCGCCCCGGGCCACCACGCGGACGGCCGCGTCCAGCAGCGCCGTCCGGCCCGTCCCGTAGTTCGTCACGCGCTTGCGGGGGCCGCGCGCGGCGGGCTCGGCGGGCTCGGTCATGGCGTCGACCCTACCGGGGCGTCCCGGTCACCGCTTCGGCGGCCTGACGCCGCGGAACTCCCAGTCGCCGCCCAGCGCGGTGGACAGCACCTCCTCCGACTCCGTGGGCTGCGCCCCCACGTCGGTGCGCACCGGGGTCGGCCCGGTGACTACGTGGTTGGTGAGCCGGCCGAGGCCCTCCACCTCCACCTCCACGACGTCCCCCGGCCGGACCGGCCTGGAGTTGGCCGGGGTGCCGGACAGCAGCACGTCGCCGGGGTACAGGGTGATGGTGCGGGCGATGTCGGCGACGAGGTAGTGCATGTCCCAGGTCATCTCGTCGGTGGAGCCGTCCTGGACGACCTCCCCGTTGACGTGGGTCCGCAGCCGCTTGCCGCGGAAGTCCCAGTCGGTGACCAGCCCGGGGCCGAGCGGGCACAGGGTGTCGGAGCCCTTGACCCTGAGCATGGAGCCGGCGTCGGTGTCGCGGAAGTCGTGGAGGCCGAAGTCGTTGGCCACGGTGTAGCCGGCGATGTACTCCCCCGCCTCCTCCGGGGAGATGTTGCGCGCCGTGCGGCCGATGACGATGGCGACCTCGCCCTCGTAGTTGAGCCACCGGCAGCCCTCGGGGCGGACGACCGCGCCCCGGTGGGAGTTGAGCGCGGAGGTCGGCTTGTGGAAGTAGGTGGGGGTGTCGGGCAGGCCGATCCGGAACTCCTCCACCCGGCTGCGGTGGTTGAGGTGGACGGCGATCACCTTCGAGGGTTCGACGGGCGGCAGGTGGTGGGCGTCCTCGATGGCGACGCGCCGGCCGTCGCCGGCGACCAGTTCCTCGCCGTCGCGCACGGTCCGGACGACGGCGCCGTCGAGGAGGATGCGGCGGTACTCGGGCATGGCGGGGGCCTTTCTAGACGAGGCTGTGGGGGTTGCGGGGAGCGCGGGAGGACGGCACTCCGGTGCCCGTCCAGCCGTTCTCGGGGCGGTCGAACCAGAGGTGCGCCTGGCCGGTGCCGATCGAGTTCTCGTACTCGCCGTACTGGCGCGCCTTCGCGGTGCAGGCCTGCTCGCCGAGGGCGCCGGCCATCATCAGGTAGTGGGAGAACCTGGCCTCGGGCTTGTACCGCCAGAACTCGTCCATGGTGTCGAGGACCCGGTCGTGGCGGCCCTCCTTGAACCAGGCGATCCGTTCCCGGTCGGCCGCCCTGGCCTCGGGGGTGAAGATGTGCGACGGGTCGCCGTCCTCGTGGTCGCGCAGCTCGCGCAGCGGCCAGAAGGTGTGGGACAGCGCCCCCGAGGCGATCAGCAGCACCCGCCGGCCCGGGGTGGCGGCGATGCCGTCGGCCAGCGCGCGGCCCAGCCGCAGGTGGTCCTCCATGTCGCCGGTCTGGCAGACGCCGATGGTCACCCAGCGCTTGTCCGGCAGGCCCTCGCCGAGGTACTTCCAGAGGTTGATCGTGGCGTAGTAGACCGGCAGGTAGGCGTCGTCGATCGGGGTGATCCAGGTGCCGTGCCGGTCGGCGAACGAGGCGATGCTGCGGGCGAGTTCGGGATCGCCGGGGTAGTCGTAGGGCATCCGGCACATGCCCCGCGGCAGTTCCTCGGAGGTGAACAGCCCGGCCCGGCGCCGCTGGGCGGTGACCACGAACTCGACGGTGGTCGCCCAGTGGGAGTCCAGCACGACGACGGTGTCGTAGTCCGCGCGCCCGAAGACCTCCTCGCGCAGCTGCCGCAGGCCGGTGACCAGGGTGATCTCCCTGCCCCCGTTCAGCCGGAGCCTGGTCTCCTCCGGCAGCACGATGGTGGGGACGTGGGCGAGCAGGCCGGCTCCGACGATCTCACCCATGGTCCCGCCACCCCTTCGGCGAGGTGACGGTGTTCTTGAGGTCGCAGTAGAAGTCGAAGCTCCAGGTGCCGCCCTCACGGCCGACGCCCGAGTGGCGGGAGCCGCCGAACGGGGCCCTGAGGTCCCGGACGAAGAAGCAGTTGACCCAGACGGTGCCCGCCACCAGCCGCCCGGTGACGCGCCGGGCGCGCTCCTCGTCGCCGGTGGCCACGGTGGCCGCCAGACCGAAGCGGGTGTCATTGGCCAGCCGTACGGCCTCCTCCTCGTCGCCGAAGGTCTGGAGGGTCAGGACGGGGCCGAAGACCTCCTCCTGGACGATCTCCGAGTCCTGGGCGACACCGGCGAGCAGCGTCGGCTCGAAGTACTGGCCCTCCCTGCGGTGGCCGCCGATCACGGCGCGGGCGCCGGCCTCGACCGCCCGCTGCACGAAGCCCTCGATCTTCTCCAGCTGGCGGGGGTGGATGGTGGGGCCGATGTCGGTCGCCTCGTCGCGCGGGTCGCCCTGCCGCAGCCGGGAGGCCCGGTCGACGAAGCGGCGGGTGAACTCCTCGGCGACCGTCTCCTCGACGAGGATGCGGGTGGCGGCCAGGCAGACCTGGCCGGCGTTGTCGTACTGCTCCACCGCGAGGTCGACGGCGAGGTCGAGGTCGGCGTCGGCGAAGACCAACAGCGGTGACTTTCCGCCCAGTTCGAGGCTGAGCGGGGTGAGGTTGGCGGCGGCCGACGCCGCGATGCGCCGGGCGGTCGGCACGGACCCGGTGAAGCTGATCCGGCGCACGTCCGGGTGCGCGGTGAGGGCGTCGCCGATCTCGGAGCCGTACCCCTGCACCACGTTGAGGACACCGGCCGGCAGCCCGGCCTCGGCGGCGATGTCGGCGAGCAGCGAGGCCGTCAGCGGCGACCACTCGGCGGGCTTGAGAACGACGCTGTTGCCGGCCGCCAGCGCCGGGGCGACCTTCCAGGTGGCCAGCATCAGCGGCGCGTTCCACGGGGTGATCAGCACACTGGGGCCGGCCGGGTCCCAGTCGACGTGGTTGGTGTGGCCGCGGGTGTCGAAGTCCTCGTGGCCGAGGCGCAGCAGCCAGTCGGCGAAGAACCGGAAGTTGTGCGCGACCCTGGGCATGACGCCGCGCCGGTGGGAGCGCAGCAGGGCGCCGTTGTCGGCCGTCTCCACGACGGCCAGGTCCTCCAGCCGGCGCTCCACGCCGTCCGCGATGGCGTGCAGGACGCGGGCGCGCTCCTCGCGCGGGGTGGCGGCCCAGCCGGGGAAGGCCTCCCTGGCGGCGGCGACGGCCGCGGCGGCCTCCGCCGCGGTGCCCCGGGCGACCTCGCCGAGGACGCCTCCGTCGACGGGCGAGACGTCGGTGAAGGTGCCGGCGGAGGCGACGCGTTCGCCGCCGATCCAGTGCCGGGTGTCGACGGCCACTCCGGCGACGGTGATGGTGTGTTCGCTCATGACTCGGGGCTCCTCGTGGTCGGTGCGGCGCGGGTTCACTCGGCGCCGGAGGCGTTCGACTCCAGCAGCCGGCCGCCGTCCCACACCACGCCGACCTGCCGGTAGTAGGCGGCGATCGGCTCGCGGACCTCCAGCCGGGCCAGCTCCTCGGTGGGCGCCTCGAACAGCTCCAGCTCGGCGTCGCCCACCCAGGCCTGTCCGGCCTCGAAGGAGGCGGCGCCGGACTCGACCAGCTCATCCAGGGCGAGGCCGCCGCCCTTCTCGATGGAGGGCAGCCAGCGGTGGTGGGCCATCGGGTGACTGTTGACGAAGCCGTTGGTCCCGGACGGCTCGCGCAGTGTGACGACGGCCTGGGCCAGGCGCCGGTCCGCGGCGGCGAGGGTCGCGCCGAACCGGGCGCCGGCCTCGATGCGCGGGGCGGGCCCGTACGGGTGCGGGCGGGTCTGGTGGATGGAGCCGAGCTTCTTCGGGTAGCCCTGGTGGAGTCCCCGGGCGATGGCGAAGTCCTTGTCGACCCAGATGTGGACGCAGCGCGAGTAGGTCTGCCCCCGGTACGTGCAGCGGACGACGGCGAACGCCTCCTTGTACTGGGCGAGCACCGGGTCGAGCAGTTCCTGTCCGGAGGCGGAGCAGGACTGCCAGTCGGCCCAGATCAGCGCGACGGCCCCCGGGTCCTCGTCGGCGAGTTCCAGTGGTTCGGGCAGCAGTTCGCGCACCCGAGCCGGGTCGGTGCGGTACTCGATGGTGAGCAGGTCACCGGAGTAGCGCCAGGGCGGCGAGGGGATCAGCGACGAGGCGCCCGTCGCCGTCTTGGGGTGGAAGTATCCACGGACACTGGCCACTTGGGGTTCCTTACGCGGTGGGAGCGGGTTGCTGGGAGCGGGTTACCGGGAAGCGGGTTGCCGCGGAGCGGGTTACCGGGAAGCGGGTTGCCGCGGAGCGGGTTACCGGAGAGCGGCCTGCTCGTCGGCGGGCTGCCGGAGCAGTTCGGCGCGGTAGCGGGCGGCGGCGGCCGCGGCGCTCTGACCGCCCAGGGCGACGACGCCGACCAGGCGGCCGGCCCGGTGGTAGCCGGCCAGGACGTCCCCGTCCGGGTCGCCGCCCAGGACGCGCACGTCGTCCCTGCCGAGGGCGGGGGCGCCGAAGGACTGGAGCCGGAAGTCGTGCTGGTCGCTCCAGAAGGTCGGCAGCGGCGCGAACGGCGCGAGGCCGTGTCCGGCGCCGGCGAGGTGCGCGGCGAGCACCCTGGCGCCGTGCCTGGCCGTGTCGGTGGGGATCGACCAGTGCTCGACGCGGCGCGGGACGCCGTCGTACCTGGGGTTGGGGAAGCGGGCGACGTCGCCGACGGCGATCACCTCCGGGCGGCCGCCGGCCCGCAGGTGCCCGTCCGTCAGCACGCCGTCGGTGAGGTCCAGACCGTTGCCTTCGAGCCACTCGGTGTTGGCCACCGAGCCGACCGACTCCACCACCACGTCCGCGGCGAGCACCCTGCCGTCCGTCAGGACCACCCCGGTGACCTCGCGCTCGCCCTGGAAGGCGGTGACCCCGGTGCCGAGCGCGAAGCGGACGCCCCGCTCCCGGTGGCGGGCGAGCAGTGCCCGGCCGAGCAGTTCGCCGAGTGGGCCGGCCATCGGCAGCGGCAGCGGGTCGACGACGGTGATCTCGGCCGCGCCGAGGGCCACGGCGGTGGCGGCCACCTCGCAGCCGATGAAGCCGGCGCCCACCACGACCACCCGGACGCCTGGCCGGGTCAGCGCCTCGCGCAGCCCCCTGGCGTCGGCCAGGGTGCGGACGGTGTGCCGTCCGGCGGCGGGGCCGGGGCAGCGCAGCCGCCGGGCGCGCATGCCGGTGGCCACCACGAGTCCGCGGTAGGGCAGGGTCTCGCCGTCGTCGAGTCCGACGGTCCTGCGGTCGAGGTCGGCCCGGACGACCGTGGTGCCCAGGCGCCACCGCACGTCGGCGACGCTGGGCCGGGGCCGGAAGGCGAGCGACTCGAAGGACGCCTTGCCGGCCAGGACCTCCTTGGACAGCGGGGGCCGGTTGTACGGCGGGTGGGGCTCGTCCCCGACCAGGGTGATCGGTCCGTCCCAGCCGGCGGCGCGCAGCTGCTCGGCGGCGCGCAGCCCGGCCATGGAGGCGCCGGCCACGACGATGGGTGCGGTCACGGCTCAGCCCTCGATCCGGATGGCCTGGAGCGGGCAGACGTCGGCGGCCTCCTCGACGTCGGCGCGCAGGGCCTCGTCGGGGTCGGCGACGTGCGCCAGGCGTCCGTCGTCGTCGAAGCGGAAGACGTCGGGGGCGGCGAAGACGCACTGGCCGTGGTCCTGGCACTTGTTCATGTCGACGACGACCTGCATGGCCGGTCCTCCTGGGGCTGGGGGAACGTAAGGCGACGGGGGAGGGAAGGGGCCCGGCCCGGGACCACCGGGGGCCGGATCTCGGCCGGGGGTGCGGGGCGTGCGGGGCTTGGGGCGGCGTGGGCGGGAGAACAGCCGCCATGGCTCATTTGGTGTCAAACAACATAGGAACCGCCCGGCCCGCGGTCAAGAGTTATCCGGATGGATAATTTCTGCGGCAGACCCCTTGCGGCCGGGCGATCGCTGTCCATACGGTGGGCCACCAACGAGCGAGCGGTGTCCTGCGCCACCCCGCAGTCCCGAACCCGCCGCCCCCTTCCCCCCAGTGCCGCGGGCTCGCACTCCCCCAGTGCCGCGAGTCCCCGTTCCCCCAGAGCCGCGAGCCCTGGGAGGCGCCCCACTTCCCCCAGAGGAGACGCCGGTGAGCGCATCCGACACCCCGCCCGTCCGCCACCACGTGGAGCGGCTGGCCGCCGAGGGCATCGACGTGGTCCGGGTGACCTATCCCGACCTCATCGGCACCGAACGGGCCCGGGACGTCCTGCTGGACCACCTGCCCTCGGCCTGCGACCACGGCCTCGCCTTCTGCCGCGCCGTCTACCACACCAGCCCCCAGGGGGACGTCGTCGCCGTCCCCGGCGGACTGGAGGCCGGCCTGCCCGACATCTGCGTGCGCCCCGACCTCAGCACCCTGACCTCCCTGCCGTGGGAGCCCGGCGTCGCCACCTGCCTCGGCGACGTCACCGACCCGGCCACCGGACGGCCCGCGCCCGAGTCGCCCCGCGACCTGCTGCGCCGGGTCGTCGACCGGTGCCGGGAGCACGGCCTGCACCCGGTCGTGGGGCCGGAGTTGGAGTACTTCCTGTGCGACGAGGCCCCCGGCACGGACCGGGGCTGGCGCCGCTACAGCGACGCCACCGGCGCCGTCTACACGGCGGGCCTGCGCGCGGACAACGACAACCACCTGCTGCGCACCCTGCGCCTGCTGCGCGACCTGGACATCGGCATCAGCAGCGGCAACCACGAGTTCGACGGCTCCCAGTTCGAGATCAACCTGACCCACTCCGACGCCATGACGGCCGCCGACCGCGCCT
Source organism: Streptomyces sp. CBMA156 (assembly GCF_014596515.1). GTDB lineage: Bacteria > Actinomycetota > Actinomycetes > Streptomycetales > Streptomycetaceae > Kitasatospora. Next base: position 8,142 of record NZ_MSJQ01000131.1, on the reverse strand, counting down.
TCCGCTTCAAGTCCGCGGTCAAGGAACTGGCCCGCAGGGAAGGCCGGTTGGCCACCTTCATGGCCAAGCCCTTCCAGGGCGCGGGCGGATCCGGCTTCCACCTCCACCTGTCCTGCGTGGACGCCGAGGGCGGCAACGTCTTCGCCGACCCGGCCGCCCCGTACGGCCTGAGCAGCACCGCGCGCCACGCGGTGGCCGGCGTCCTCGCCCACGCCCCGGCACTCGCCGCGCTGGCCAACCCGACGGTCAACTCCTACAAGCGCTTCGGCCCCGGCACCCTCGCGCCCTGGCTGATCGACTGGGGGCTGGACAACCGCAGCGCCATGGTCCGCATCCCGCCGGAGCGCGGCCCCGGCGCCCGCTTCGAGCTGCGGCTGGGCGACGCGAGCGCGAACCCCTACCTGCTGATCGCGGGCACCGTCGCGGCGGCCCTCCTGGGCGTCCTGGCCGGCGCCGAGCCCGCCGCCCCGCTGGAGGGCTACGGCTACGACCCCGCCAGGTCCGCGGTCCTGCCGATGTCGCTGCCCGACGCCCTCGACGCGCTGGAGGCGGACACCGCCCTGACCGACGTCCTCGGCGAGGACTTCACCACCGCCTACCTCGCGTACAAGCGCGACGAGGTCGCACGCTTCCACCGGCACGTCACCGACTGGGAGTTCACCGAGTACGCCCACCACCTGTGATGCCGAGGAGCGAACCCATGACCACCGCGCCGACCGCGCCCGCCTCCGGTGCCGCCCACGAGCCGATGCCGCTGGACCAGGTGAACCTGGCCGATCTCGACAACTTCACCGACGGCGTCACCCCGTGGCGCATGTTCCACACCCTCCGCCACCAGGACCCGGTCCACTGGCAGCCGGAGGAGGCGCCCAACTCCGGCTTCTGGGCCGTCACCCGGCACGCCGACATCGCCCGCGTCGACCGGGACGCCGAGACCTTCACCTCGGCGAGGTTCGTCAACCTGGAGGAGGTCGACGACGACCAGATCAAGAAGCGCGCCTCCATCCTGGAACTGGACGGAGTCCGCCACCGCGCCCTGCGCAGCATCCTCCAGCGCCAGTTCGGCGCGAGCGTCATCAACAGCTACGCCGACTTCCTGCGCGGCCTGACCGCCACCACCCTGGACGCGGCCCTGTCCAAGGGCACCTTCGACTTCGTCGAGGAGGTCTCCGCCGACTTCCCGATCAACGTCCTCGCCCGCCTCCTGGACGTGCCGCCGGAGGACAACCGGCAGCTCATCGACTGGGGCAACCGGATCATCGGCAACACCGACCCGGACTACGCCGACGTCCTGCTGCACAGCGCGGAGAGCGAGAAGTACCGCGACCTGCCGTTCCGTTCGCCCGCCTCGCTGGAGGTCTTCGGGTACGGCCGCGAGCTCGCCCGGCAGCGGCGCGGCGGCACCGGCACCGACCTGGTCTCCAGGCTGGTCAACGAGGTCCCGCGGGACGGGACGCCGCTCTCCCCGCAGGACTTCGACAACTACTTCCTGCTCCTGGTCGTCGCCGGCAACGAGACCACCCGCCACACCATCAGCCACTCCATGCTGGCCCTCCTCCAGCACCCCGAGCAGCTGGCCCGCCTCCAGGAGGACCCCTCCCTCATCCCCGGGGCGGTCGAGGAGTTCCTGCGCTGGGCCTCCCCGGTGTACCACTTCCGCCGCACGGCCACCCGCGACGTCGAACTCGGCGGCAGGCGGATCAGGGAGGGCGAGAAGGTCGTCATGTGGTTCGCCTCCGGCAACCGCGACGAGGAGGTCTTCGGCAACCCCTACGACTTCGACGTGACCCGCCGGGACAACGACCACGTCACCTTCGGCAAGGGCAGCCCCCACCTGTGCCTGGGCAACCTGCTCGCGCGCACCGAGATCCGGATCATGTTCGAGGAGCTCATCCCGCGCCTGGCGGGCATCAGGCTCGCCGGCGACGTCCCACGGGTGCGCTCCAACTTCGTGAACGGCATCAAGAGGCTGCCGGTCGAGGTCACCCCGGCCTGACCGGCCGCGCCGCCGTACGGCCCGGAGGCCCGCGCCCCCGGGCCGTACTCCCGTGATCGTCGGGGGTACGGTCCACAGGGGGCGCGGGCCCCGGTCAGGCCACCGCGGCGGGCAGGCCGAGGAGTTCGGCGGAGCCGCTGCGGTTGTGGCGCTCCTGCCAGAGTTCGAGCGCGCTGCGGCAGGCGTGGTCCAGGTGGCGCACGCCGCCGAGGTCGAGGCGCACCGGGCGGTCCGCCGGCAGCCCCTCCAGCGATTCGAGGGTCTCCAGGAGGCGGGGCAGCCGCAGGAACGTGGCGTTGCCGTGGAGGATCACCCGGACCGCGCCGTCCGGCAGTTCGGTGACCGCGACCTGGAGGTGGGAGGTGTCCCAGGCGCTCTTGAACACCGCGAGGAGCAGGCCCAGCAGCACCCCTTCGAGCAGGTTGGTCACCACGATGGCGACCGCCGTGACGGCCAGGATCACCGCCTCCCCCCGGTCGGCCCGCCAGAGCGGCCGCAGGGTGCGCAGCGGGACCAGCTTGGCTCCGGCGTGGACCAGGACGCCGGCCAGCGCGGCGAGCGGGATGGCGGAGAGCGCGGCCGGGAGCAGGGCCGCGAAGAGCAGCAGCCACACGCCGTGGATCACCCGGGAGGCCTTGGTACGGGCGCCGGCCTGGACGTTGGCGGCGCTGCGGACGATGACGGCGGTCATCGGCAGGGCGCCGAGCAGGCCGCAGACGGTGTTGCCGACGCCCTGGGCGAGCAGTTCGCGGTCGTAGTCGGTGCGCGGGCCGTCGTGCAGCCGGTCGACGGCGGCCGCGCTGAACAGCGTCTCGGCCGAGGCGATCAGCGCGAACGCGAGGGCCGTGCCGAGGACGCCGACACTGCCGAGCGCCGCGAGGTCGGAGGCGCCGGGCAGGTCGATGACGCCGGCGAGTCCGGCCACCTCGACCCGGGCGACGGGCAGGTCGAACACGGCGGTGACGGCCGTCGCGGCGGCCACCGCGGCGAGCGGGGCGGGGACCGCCCGGACCCTGGCGGGCAGCCGCGGCCAGAGCAGCAGGACCGCGATCGTCCCGGCGCCGATCGCGGCGGCGGCGAGCGCGTGCGGCCGGCCGGCCACGTCGGCGACCAGTCCGGGGAGCCCGGCGAGCTTGGCGGGGCCGCTCGCCGGCCCCTTGGTGTCGGCCAGTGCGTAGAGCTGGCCGGCGATCAGGACCAGGCCGATCCCGGCGAGCATGCCCTGGACGACCGAGACGGAGATCGCCCGGAACAGCCGGCCCAAACGGGCGGCTCCCATGGCGAGTTGGAGCAGGCCGGCGGCGGCGGTGATGACGCCCAGGGCGGCGAGGCCGTGTTCCTGGACGGCGGCGAAGACCAGCACGGTCAGGCCGGCGGCGGGGCCGGAGACCTGGAGGCTGCTGCCGGGCATCAGCCCGGTCACCAGGCCGCCGACGATGCCGGTGACCAGGCCGAGTTCGGCCGGGACGCCGGAGGCGACGGCGACGCCCACGCAGAGCGGGAGGGCCACCAGGAAGACGACGAGGGAGGCGGGGAGGTCGGCGCGCAGAGTGCTCAGCCGGAGGGCGGGACGACGAGTCATCGGGTCCTCGGGGCGGTGTCGGTACGGACGGCGGTGGTCCGGAGGCGGACGGCGGTGGTAGGAACGTCGACGGCGGACGGGCCGCGGAGGGCCGGGCCCGCGGCCGCGGGGATCGGAGCGGTCACCGGGATCACGGCGGGCACCGGGATCACAGCGGCAGGAAGAGGCCGGCGCCGGGCCGGTGCGCGAGCACCAGCCCGGTGTGGATCTCGTAGAACCAGCCGTGCAGCCGGATCTCCCCCGCGTCCAGCCGGCGGGCGACGGCCGGGTAGCCGCGCAGCCGGTCGAGCTGGTTGAGGACGTGGCGCTGGACCGGACCCGCGACCGTCGGGTCGAAGACGTCGGTCTCGTCCGCGCGGAGCACGGCCTGGTCGGCATGGCGCAGCCAGGCGCGGACGGCGGGCACCACGCTGAGGTCCTCGTCGCGGACCACGGCGCCGACGGCTCCGCAGTGCGAGTGGCCGCAGACCACGATGTCGCGGACACCGAGCACCTCGACGGCGTACTCGATGGTGGCGGTCTCGCCGGAGGACCCGTCGGCCCGGTAGGCGGGGACGATGTTGCCCGCGGTGCGGAGTTCGAAGAGGTCTCCGGGGTCGGCGCTGGTGATCAGGGCGGGCACCACGCGCGAGTCGGAGCAGGTGATGAACAGGGCCTGCGGGGCCTGGCCCGCGGCGAGTGCGGTGAGTTCCCGGCCGGTGTCCCCCGCGCGCTGCGGGAACGCCCTGGCTCGGTCGATGAGCGGTTCCATCAGGGTGGATGCCTCCTTCGGTGACCCTCGCGGTGTGGTCCGGGAGGGGCGGTGGGCGGGCAGGCACGTCGGAACCAGTTGTCCCCGGCAGAAGGGTGTGACGGCGGCGGGCGCGGAATGCCCGGGCCGCGTCGGTGCCCCCCGGCGACCTGTTGACGCGTCAAGGGCAAGTAAAGCACGGGCATGGGGAAGGCAAAAAGCATTCCAAGGGCGGGGAATGTGCCGATCTGGTTAACATCGTGTCACCTGAAACGGGATCCGGCCTTCCGCCCTGGAAAGCCTCGCACGGACGGAACCTGACGGACCGTCGGGACGTTGGGGCGCGCGCGAGGGCCGCCACCGTTCCGGGAACGGTGGCGGCCCGGGAGCCCGGCCGGCGGCGGCTCAGCGCCGTCGGCCGGGCGGATCAGCGCCGCGGGACAGTGACGGTGAGGCCCGGCGGCGGACCGGTCAGGACGGCGAGTCGGTCAGGCCGGTGGGCACCTGCCACTCCCGGCGCCGCCCCTTGTTGGTCAGCAGCAGTCCCTCCTCGAAGACCACCTCACCCAGCCGGCTCGCCAGCTCGGCGGCGGGCGGCAGGGCGTCTCCGGTCCTGCCGTACGCCGAGGCGGGCAGGGCCGCCAGGCTCAGCCCGAGCTTGGTGACGCCGTCCGCCGGGGGCACCTTGACGATGTCGGCGGACTTGTCCCCGATCAGGTGCCGGATCAGGGTGGGGCCGGCGCCAGGCGGGACCGGCAGCACCTCCTTGATGAAGTCCAGCACGCCCTTCGTCAGCACCGTCCCGGCTTCCGAAGGGCGCTGCTGACGGCGGAGGATGACGTCCTTCAGGGCCACGCCGTCACCGAACTTGACCGGGTTGAGCCGCTCGTCGATGCCGAGGACGTGGCCGACCACCCGCCAGATGTGGAAGTAGGCGTCCCGGTCCTCGGGCAGCAGCTCGACGCCCAGCTTGGCGAGGCCGAGCGGGATCAGCACCGAGAAGCTCAAGAGCGTGCCGGCCAGGTCCTCCTGGTTGACCGGCACCCCCAGCCTGGCGGCGTCCCAGTCGCCGAGCTGGGACACGTGGTAGCGCATGGTGGCGTGCAGCAGGCGGATCTTCTGCGCCGAGCGGAGCCCGCTTCCGTTCGGTCCCAGGCCGCCGCTCTTGAGGACGTCGACGACGAACTGCGAGGTCTCCGCCAGCCGCCGGAACACCCCGGAGGTGAGGCGCTGCGAGCGGACCAGCACCTCGGCCCCGTTGCCGCAGGTGTAACAGGACGGGAGCGAGCCGCAGAGCAGGATCGAGGCGATCAACGGCTGGTAGCGGCCCAGCAGTTCCTGGCCGCGCGCCATCTGCTCCCGGTCCGCCCAGGGAGGCAGGACGGCGGTCTCCTCGAAGTACTGCCGGAGCCTGGGCGGCAGCCCGCCCGGGACGGCCTCGCTGTTCCGGCCGAAGCCGAGCAGCGTCTGCCGCACCTGCTCCTGCTGCCCCAGTGCGTAGGTCTCGGCGATGGCGGCGTCCCCGAGCGGGTCTCCGGTACCGCGCATCAGGTCGAGCAGGTCATCCGTCCAGCCATTGGCGGCCATGTGGTCCTCCGTCGGGATCGGCACGTGATCCGCATACGTATCACCACGTTCCGGGGCGGCCCGCCAGCCTCACTCGTTCGAGGGCGCGCCGCCCGGGCCGGCTCCGGGCACCTCCACCGGCCCGGTCGGCGCCGGGAGCCACTCACCCGGAGCCGGGGCTCCCGGCGCACAGGGCGTGGTCGATCAGCGCGCCGGCCGCGTCCTCCTGGGCCAGGATGTGGTCCCAGGTGTCGCCGCGCGCCTCGGACATGGAGACCACCGCACTGCGCCTGCCGTCCCCGGTGACGCCGTTGAGGGTGATGTAGCCACCGTCCCCGCCCTCGTGGCCCCAGTACGTTCCCCCGCAGGTCAGCGAGCGTTCGACCAGACCGAGCCCGTACTGACCGCCCTGCCACATCGTCGCCGTGTCGCTGTCCACCGGAACGGTCTCCTTCATCTCGGCCAGCTGCCGCGCCGGCAGCAGCCGGCCCCCGAGCAGTGCGCGGAGGAAGGCGTTCTCGTCGCGCGTGGTGGTGACCCACGAGAGCCCGCCGACCAGCGGTACCTGCTCGGTGACGTCCACCCGGCCGTCGGGGGCGGGGAAGAGCTGGTAGGCCTGGGCGTGCGGCCGGGGCAGGGTGGGGGAGGTGCCGATCGACCGCGTCCGGTCGAGGCCGAGCGGGCGCAGGACGCGGTCCTCGATCTCCCGCTCGGCGGGGCGGCCGGTGGCCCGCTCGATGATCATGTCGAGCAGGATGTAACCGGTGTTGGAGTAGCGCCAATCCGTTTCGTCGAGGAACTCCGCCCCGGCCACCAGTTCCTCGGCACTGTGGACCTGGTAGCGCTCCCGCTCGTACTCGTCCTTCTTGGCGTATCCGGGCAGGTGGTCCTTGATGCCGCCGGTGTGCTGGAGCAGTCGGCGAACGGCGATGCCGCCGCCGCCCTTGGCCCGCGCCACCTCCGGCAGCCAGTGGCCGAGCGTGTCGTCCAGCGACAGCCGGCCCTCGGCCTCCAGCTGGAGGACCACGGTCGCGACCATCGTCTTCGCCGTGCTGGCCATCCGGAAGTAGCCGTCAGGGGAGACCGGGCGGCCGGTGGTCACGTCGGCGGTGCCGCTGGTGGCGACCGTCTGCCGGCCGTCGGGCTCGACCATCCGGGCCTGTACGCCGGCGATGCCGAGGTGGTGGATCGCCGCGGTGTCCCGGCGCAACCGCTCTGCGGGAGAGGAACCGGCGGGCCTGGCAACGGCGTTGGCCGCGCTGGCCGCCAGCAGCACGGCGACACCGGCCGCCACGACGAGGTGCTTTCGCAGGATCGAGGTCATGGCCGCACGCTAGCCAGTCCAGGACCGGACCGGTCGCGGTCCGGCACGACCCGGGGGCGGATTGGGGGATGTCCCCGAGTGCGCCCCCGAGAATCCCCCGCCGTTCTCTCGGGGCTTCCCCGGAGAACTCCCCCGGGGCAGGCCCAGGGTCGGGTCCCGGAACGCGGGAAGTCATGGGCGCGCGGGCCGCCCACGGGCTCTCAGGCCCTCACGTCCACAGGCCCACACGTCCACGGGCGCTCACGCCCGCAGGAACGTCAGCACCGCCGGCACCCGACGGTGGGTCTCCTCGGCCGGCGGCAGGTCCAGCTTCATCAGGATGTTGCCGATGTGCTTGCTCACCGCCTGCTCCGACACCACCAGCTCCCGGCAGATCGCCGCGTTCGAGCGCCCCTCCGCCATCAGCGCCAGCACCTCCCGCTCGCGCGGGGTGAGCCGCTCCAGCGGGCTGCGACGGCGGGGCAGCAGCGTCCGCACCACCTCCGGGTCCACCACCGTGCCGCCGGCGGCCACGAACTCCTCGATCTGCCCGAGCCGGTCCTTCAGCAGGTAGCCGACTCCGGAGCCGTCCCCCGCCTCCAGCAGCCGGGCCGCGTACGAGTGCTGGACGTACTGGCTGAGCACCAGGACCGGCAGCCCGGGGAGGCGCTCGCGCAGCGCGAGGGCGGCCAGCAGCCCCTCGTCGCTCTGGCCGGGCGGCATCCGGACGCCGTGACCGCCACCCAACTCGGCACCATGCAAGCCGCGTTGGGTGCGCTCGGCGCGCCCGGGCCGTGGGCGCTGCCGTGGCGGCCGGTCGGGCTGGTGACGGCCGCTGAGCGGCCCTGCCCCTCCGCGGCGGTGCCGCCCGGCCCACCGCATCAGCCCACCGCTTCAGCCCACCGAAGCCGAGGCCGGCCGCGACGACGGCTCGGCACCGGCACCGGCACCGGCGCCGACACCGG
>NZ_MSJQ01000130.1 GCF_014596515.1 Streptomyces sp. CBMA156 | reverse complement strand
GCCGACGTGGACTGGGCGCTGTTCGCGCCGCTGTTCGCCACCGCCCGGACCAGTCCGCTGCTCGCGGACCTGCCGGAGGCGGCCGCCGCCCTGGCGCCGGAGACCGCGGCCGCCGAGGACGCCTCGGGGTTCCCGGCCCGGCTGGCGGCGGCCCCGGCCGCACGCCGCGAGCGGATGCTGCTGGACCTGGTCAGGGCCTGTGCCGCCGCCGTCCTCGGCCACGCCTCGGCGGAGGCCGTCGACGCCGGGCAGGCGTTCCGTGACCTCGGCTTCGACTCGCTGACCGCGGTGGCCCTGCGGAACCTGCTGACCAGGGACACCGGGCTGGCGCTGCCCGCCACCCTGGCCTTCGACTACCCGACGCCGGCCGTGCTGGCCGCCCATCTGGCCGCAGAGTTGGCCGGAGAACTGCCGGAGTCCGCGCCCACGGGGGCCGCGGAGGCACCCGCCCGGCCGGCCCCCGCCCCGGACGATCCGGTGGTGATCGTCGGCATGAGCGCCCGCTACCCGGGCGGAGTGCGCTCGGCGGCGGAGCTCTGGGAGCTGGTCGCCGCCGGCGCGGACGGCGTGACCGGCTTCCCGGCGGACCGCGCCTGGCCGGTCGAGGGCATCACCGCCGAGGCCGCCCGCGGCGGCTTCGTCGACGGCGCGACCGAGTTCGACGCCGCCCTGTTCGGCATCAGCCCGCGTGAGGCGCTGGCGATGGACCCGCAGCAGCGGCTGCTGCTGGAGGCCTCCTGGGAGGCCTTCGAGGACGCCGGGATCGATCCGCGCTCGGTGCGCGGCGGACAGATCGGCGTCTTCGTCGGCGCCTCGAACTCCGGCTACAACGCCGTCGGAGGCCTGGAGGAGGCGAGGAACCACCTCCTGGCCGGATCGGCGAACAGCGTGATCTCCGGCCGGGTGGCGTACACCTTCGGCCTGGAGGGTCCGGCGGTCACCGTCGACACCGCCTGCTCCTCCTCGCTGGTCGCCCTGCACTGGGCCGCGCAGGCGCTGCGCGAGGGCGACTGCGAGACGGCCCTGGCCGGCGGTGTGACGGTGATGGTCTCCCCGGCCGCCTTCGGCGAGTTCGACCGCCAGGGCGGGCTGTCCTCCGACGGCCGCTGCAAGTCCTTCGGGGCCGGCGCGGACGGGACGGGCTGGGGCGAGGGCGTCGGCGTCCTGCTGGTCGAGCGGCTCTCCACCGCCCGGCGCAACGGGCACCGGGTGCTGGCCGTGCTGCGCGGCAGCGCGGTCAACCAGGACGGCGCGTCCAACGGCCTGACCGCGCCGAACGGCCCCGCCCAGCAGCGGGTGATCCGCCAGGCCCTGGCGAGCGCCGGGCTGTCCCCGGCCGACGTGGACGCGGTGGAGGCGCACGGCACCGGCACCGTCCTGGGCGACCCGATCGAGGCCCAGGCGCTGCTGGCCACGTACGGCCAGGACCGTGACGGCGAGCCGCTCTGGCTCGGCTCCGTCAAGTCCAACATCGGCCACACCCAGGCCGCCGCCGGCGTCGCCGGCGTGATCAAGATGGTGCAGGCCATGCACCACGGCGTCCTCCCGGCCACCCTGCACGCGGAGCGGCCCAGCCCGCAGGTGGACTGGACGGCCGGCGCGGTGGAACTGCTCACCGAGGCCCGTCCGTGGCCCGAGGCCGACCGGCCGCGCCGCGCGGCCGTCTCCTCCTTCGGCATCAGCGGCACCAACGCCCACGTCATCCTGGAGAGCGTGCCGGCGGCCCCGGCCGAGGAGCCGGCCGCCGCACCGGCGCTGCCCGCCTGGACGGTCTCGGCGAAGACCGCCGAGGGCCTGCGCGACCAGGCGGAGCGCCTGAGGGCCTTCGTCGCACCGGGCGCGGACGTCCGGGACGTCGCCTGGTCGCTGGCCGGCAGCCGGGCGGACCTGGACCACCGGGCCGTGGTCGTCGGCGCCGACCACGCCGAACTCCTGCGCGGCCTGGCCGCGCTGGCCGCCGGCGAACCCGACGCCGCCCTGGTCACCGGCGCGGTCGCCGACCGCCGCACCGCCTTCCTGTTCACCGGCCAGGGCTCGCAGTACGCCGCTATGGGGCGCGGACTGTACGAGACCTTCCCGGTGTTCGCGGAGGCCTTCGACGCGGTCCGCGCGGAGCTGGACCTCCGGCTCGACCGGCCGCTCGGCGAGGCGGTGTTCGAGGGCACCGATCTCGACCTGACGGTGTGGACCCAGGCCGGACTGTTCGCGGTCGAGGTCGCGTCCTTCCGGCTGCTGGAATCCTGGGGCGTGGTACCGGACTTCCTGCTCGGGCACTCGATCGGCGAGATCGCGGCCGCCCATGTGGCGGGGGTGTTCTCGCTGGCCGACGCGTGCGCGCTGGTGGCGGCGCGTGGCCGGCTGATGCAGGCGCTGCCGGAGGGCGGCGCGATGCTGGCGGTCGAGGCCGCCGAGGCCGAGGTGCGCGCGGAGATCGGTGACCGGCTGGACGTCGCGGCGGTCAACGGGCCGACCGCGGTGGTGGTTTCGGGCCGGGCGGAGGCGGTGGACGAGTTCGCCGAGCGCTGGAAGGCCGAGGGTCGACGCGTCCGGAGGCTGACCGTCTCGCACGCCTTCCACTCGGCCCTGATGGAGCCGATGCTCGCCGAATTCGCCGCCGTCCTGGCTGAGTTGGAGTTCGCCGAGCCGGTCATTCCGATCGTCTCCAACCTGACCGGCTCGACGGCCGGGCCAGGGCTGCTCACCACCCCCGACTACTGGCTGCGCCAGGTCCGCGAGGCCGTCCGCTTCGCCGACGGCGTCGAGACCCTGCACCGCGAGGGTGTCACCCGGTTCGCGGAGCTGGGACCGGACGGCGTGCTGTGCGCGATGGCCCAGCAGACCGTCGCGGACGGGGTGTTCGCCCCGCTGCTGCGCCGCGGCCGGGAGGACTCCCTGACCGCGCTGCACGCGCTGGCCCGGCTCTGGACGGCCGGTGCCGAGGTGGACTGGCCGGCGGTCCTGCCGCGCGGCCGGCGGGTGGACCTGCCGACGTACGCCTTCCACCACGAGCGGTTCTGGCCGACCCCGGCGCCCGCGCCGGTGCCGTCCGGGGACGCCGTGGAGTCCCGCTTCTGGGAGGCCGTCGAGCGCGAGGACCTGGACGAGCTGGCGGGCACCCTGCGCCTCGGCGAGCACGCCCGGGTGCTGGGCGAGATCCTGCCCGCGCTCTCCTCCTGGCGCCGGCTGCGCCGCCAGGACTCGGTGCTGGACAACTGGCGCTACCAGGTCACCTGGAAGCCCGTGCCGGTCGCCGAGCCCGAACTGGACGGCAGCTGGCTGGTGGTCGTCCTCGACGGGGCGGACCCGGAGCTCGCCGAGGGCGTGCGCACGGCGATCCGCTCCGCCGGAGCGGGCACCGTCCACCTCGCGCTGGACCCGGCGGACCTCGACCGGGCCGCGCTCGCGGCCCGGATCCTGGACGCGGTCGAGGGCGTGCCCGACGTCGTCGGCACGGTGCTGCTGGCCGCGCCCGACGGTGCGCCCGACGGCCCCGCCGCCGCTTCGCCGGCCGTGGCGGCCGCTCTGGTGACGGTGCAGGCGCTCGGCGACGCCAACCTGAAGACCCCGCTGTGGACGCTCACCAGGGGCGCCGTCAGGACCGGCCCCGGCGAGGTGCTCGCCGACCCGGCCCAGGCGCAGGTCTGGGGCCTCGGCCGGGTGGCCGGCCTGGAGCACCCGAACCGCTGGGGCGGCCTGGTCGACCTGCCCGGCACCGTCGACGACCGTGCCGTCACCCGCCTCGCCGACGTGCTGTCAGGCCAGGGCGGGGAGGACGAGCTCGCGGTCCGCGCGACCGGCGTGTTCGGCCGCCGCCTCGTCCGCTCCTCGCTCGCCGACCAGGCGGGCGGCTCGTGGACGCCGCGCGGCACGATCCTGATCACCGGTGGCACCGGCGCCCTCGGCGGCCACGTCGCCCGCTGGGCGGCCGCCAACGGCGCCGAGCACCTGGTGCTCACCAGCAGGCGCGGCGACCGGGCCCCCGGCGCGGGCGAACTGGCCGCCGAACTCGCCGAGTCCGGCGCCCGGGTCACCTTCGCGGCGTGCGACGCGGGCGACCGCGAGGCGCTGGCCGCCGTCCTGGAGCGGATCGACGCGGAGGCCGGCACCCTGCCGCTCACCGCGGTCGTCCACGCCGCCGGCGTCGGCGACACCGGCGCGCTGATGACCACCGACCTGGGCGAGGCCGCCCGGATCGTCGCCGCCAAGGCCGCCGGCGCCACCCACCTGGACGACCTGCTCGGCGACCGCCCCCTGGACGCCTTCGTGCTCTTCTCGTCCAACGCCGCCGTCTGGGGCGGCGCGGACCAGGGCGCCTACGCGGCCGGCAACTCCTTCCTGGACGCCTTCGCCGAGCAGCGCCGGGCCAAGGGCCGTACCGCCACCTCCATCGCCTGGGGACTCTGGGGCGGCGGCGGCATGGGCACCGACGGCGACGAGGAGGCGATGCTGCGCGTCGGCCTCAAGCGGATGAGCCCCGAACTCGCGGTCTCCGCCCTCGTCCAGGCCGTCGAGCACGAGGAGACCAACGTCTCCGTCGCCGACATGGACTGGGAGCGCTTCGCGCCCGCCTACTCCGCCGTCCGGCAGCGCCCGCTCATCGGCGGCCTGCCCGAGGTCCGGCGCGTCCTGGACGCCGCCGAGGCCCCGGCCCCGACCGCCGCCACCGGCGGCAACGCCCTCGCGCGGCGGCTGGCCGGCCTGGGCACGGCCGAGCAGCACGCCGTCGTCCTGGAACTCGTGCGGGCCCAGGCCGCCGCCGCCCTCGGCCACGCCGAGGCCTCCGCCATCGAGCCCGGCGCCGCGTTCCGCGAACTCGGCTTCGACTCGCTCACCGCCGTCGACATCCGCAACCGCCTCAACGGCGCCACCGGGCTCAGGATGCCGACCACGCTGGTCTTCGACTACCCGACCGCCACCGCCGTCGCCGACCACATCCGCACCGAGCTGGTCGGCGCCGACACCGCCGTCGCGCTGCCCGCCGTCGCCACCGCGCTCACCGCCGACGAGCCCATCGCCATCGTCGCCATGAGCTGCCGCTACCCGGGCGGCGTCGACACCCCCGAGGAGCTGTGGCGGCTCGTCCTGGACGGCCGCGACGCGATCACGCCGTTCCCGACCGACCGCGGCTGGCCCATCGACGACCTGTACGACCCGGACCCGGAGGCGACCGGCACCACCTACGCCTACGAGGGCGGGTTCATCGACGGCGCGGGCGGCTTCGACGCCGGCTTCTTCGGGATCTCGCCGCGCGAGGCGCTGGCCATGGACCCGCAGCAGCGCCTGCTGCTGGAGGCCGCGTGGGAGGCGCTGGAGCGCGCGGGCATCGACCCGCTGTCGCTGCACGGCACCCAGGGCGGTGTCTTCATCGGCGCCGGCTCGCAGGGCTACGGCATCGACGCCGACGCCCCCGAGGGCACCGAGGGCTACTTCCTCACCGGCACCCAGTCGTCGGTCATCTCCGGCCGCGTCTCGTACACCCTGGGCCTGGAGGGCCCGGCGGTCACCGTCGACACGGCCTGCTCCTCCTCGCTGGTCGCCCTGCACCTCGCCGCGCAGTCGCTGCGCCAGGGCGAGTGCGACATGGCCCTCGCGGGCGGCATCACCGTCATGGCCACCCCCGGCGCCTTCGTCGAGTTCAGCCGCCAGCGCGGCCTCTCAGGCGACGGCCGCTGCAAGGCCTTCGCGGGCGCGGCCGACGGCACCGGCTGGTCCGAGGGCGCCGGCCTGCTCGTGCTGGAGCGGCTGTCGGACGCGCAGGCCAGGGGCCACAAGGTCCTTGCGGTGGTGCGCGGTTCGGCCGTCAACCAGGACGGCGCTTCCAACGGCCTGACCGCCCCGAACGGTCCCTCGCAGCAGCGCGTCATCCGCCAGGCGCTGGCCGGTGCCGGGCTGACCACGGGCGACGTGGACGTGGTCGAGGCGCACGGCACCGGCACCCGCCTGGGCGACCCGATCGAGGCCCAGGCCCTGATCGCCACCTACGGGCAGGGCCGCGAGGGCGCCGAGCCGCTCTGGCTCGGCTCGATCAAGTCCAACATCGGCCACACCCAGACGGCGGCCGGTGTCGCCGGTGTGATCAAGATGGTCATGGCGATGCAGGAGGGCGTCCTCCCGCAGACCCTGCACGTGGACGAGCCGACCCCGCACGTCGACTGGTCGGCGGGCTCGGTCGAGCTGCTCACCGAGAACCGCGAGTGGCCCGCGCTCGGCCGCCCGCGCCGCGCGGCGGTCTCCTCCTTCGGCGTCAGCGGCACCAACGTGCACACCATCATCGAGCAGGCTCCGGCGGAGGAGCCGGCGGAGGCCGTCGAGGCGACCGTCACCGCTCCGGTGTCGTGGGTGGTGTCGGGCAAGTCCGAGGCGGCGCTGCGCGACCAGGCCGCGAACCTGGCGTCGTTCGTCGGGGCCCGCCCGGAGCTGCCGCTCACGGACGTCGGCTACTCGCTGGCGCTGTCGCGCTCCCGCTTCGAGTACCGGGCGGTCGTCTCGGGTGCGAACCGGGAGGAGCTGCTGGCCGGGCTGGCAGGCCTGGCGAGCGGCGAGGTGCCCGGCGGCTCGGTGAGCCGCGGCAAGCTCGCGTTCCTGTTCACCGGGCAGGGCAGCCAGCGGGCCGGGATGGGCCGGGAGCTGTACGACGCCTTCCCGGTGTTCGCGGCGGCCTTCGACGAGGTCGGCGCGCACCTGGACGCCCACCTGGACGTGCCGCTGAAGGACCTGGTCTTCGACGGGTCGGAGCTGCTGGACCAGACCGCGTACACCCAGGCGGCGCTGTTCGCCGTCGAGGTGTCGCTGTTCCGTCTGGTGGAGTCCTGGGGTCTGAAGCCGGACTTCCTGGTCGGTCACTCGGTCGGTGAGATCGCCGCTGCCCACGTGGCAGGTGTGCTGTCGCTGGAGGACGCGGCGAAGCTGGTGGCCGCGCGTGGCCGGCTGATGCAGGCGCTGCCGTCCGGTGGTGCGATGGCGGCGATCCAGGCGACCGAGGCCGAGGTGCTGCCGCTGCTTGCGGGCCGTGAGGCGGAGATCGCCGTGGCGGCGGTCAACGGGCCGACGTCGGTGGTGGTTTCGGGCGACGAGGCCGCCGTGCTGGAGGTGCTGGAGCACTGGAAGAGCGAGGGCCGTAAGGGTCGTCAGCTGCGGGTGAGTCACGCGTTCCACTCGCCGCGGATGGAGCCGATGCTGGCCGAATTCCGTTCGGTCGCCTCTGAGTTGAGCTACTCCGAGCCGAAGCTCGCGGTGGTCTCCAATGTGACCGGTGAGCCGGCGACCGAGCTGACGTCGCCCGAGTACTGGGTGCGCCACGTCCGTCAGGCTGTCCGTTTCGCCGATGGCGTCGCGTACCTCGCCGGGCAGGGAGTGAAGAAGTTCCTGGAGCTGGGCCCGGACGGCACTCTGTCGGCTCTGGCGCAGGAGATCACGGAGGGCCACTTCGCCCCGGTCCTGCGCAAGGACCGGCCGGAGGCACTGTCCTTCACCCAGGCCGTCACCGGTCTGCACGCCCGTGGCGCCGAGCTGGACTGGGACGGCGTGTTCGCCGGTCGCGGCGCGCGCCGCATCGACCTGCCGACGTACGCCTTCCAGCACCAGCACTTCTGGCTGGAGATGGGCGCTCCGGCGAGCGACGTCTCCGTGCTGGGCCAGGTGGCGATCGGCCACCCGATGCTGAGCGCCGCGGTCGCTCTGCCGGAGTCGGACACGCTGGTCCTCACCGGCCGGCTCTCCCTCCAGTCGCACCCGTGGATCGCCGACCACCTGGTGATGGGCTCGGCCGTGCTGCCGGGCACCGGCCTGGTGGAGCTGGCGATCCACGCCGGTGACCAGGTCGGTTGCGGCCAGGTCGAGGAGCTGATGCTCCAGGCCCCGCTGGTCCTCGCCGAGCGCGGCGCCCTGGTGCTGCGGGTGATCGTCGAAGCGGCGGACGCGCTGGGCCGCCGCCCCGTGGCCGTCTACTCCCGCCCGGACGAGGCGGACACCGTGGAGCCGTGGACGCGGCACGCGGCCGGCTTCCTGGCGGCCGGTGCCGCCGAGCCGGCGTTCGACCTGTCGGTGTGGCCGCCGAAGGGCGCCCAACCGGTCGAGGTCGACGACCTGTACGAGGGCCTCGCTGCCACCGGTCTGGTCTATGGCCCGGTGTTCCGGGGCCTGCGCGCCGCCTGGCGTGCCGAGGACGCCGTGTACGCCGAGGTCGAACTGCCCGAGGGCGTCCCGGTCGACGGCTTCGGTGTTCACCCGGCCCTCTTCGACGCCGCCCTGCACGCCGCCGCCCTGGGCACCGCCCGTGGCGCGGACGCCGAGGACGGCGAGGGGACGGGTCTGCCGTTCGCCTGGAACGGTGTCTCCCTGCACGCCACCGGTGCGTCGCTGCTGCGCATCCGGTTGACGCCGTCCGGCCAGGACGGTGTCTCCCTGGTGATGGCCGACGGCACCGGCAGCCCGGTCGCCTCGACCGACTCCCTGGTCTTCCGCCGGATCACGGCCGAGCAGCTGTCGGCGGGCCGTGAGGCGATGCACGAGGCGTTGTTCGGGCTGGACTGGTCGGTGCTGGCGCTGCCGGTGGCCGGTGCGGGTTCGTGGGCGGTGCTGGGTGCGGCGGAGGGTGTCTTCGCCGGTGGCACTGGGTACGCGGGTCTGGCGGAGCTGGCTGGGGCCGGTTCGGTGCCGGAGGTGGTGTTCGCGCCGGTCGCGTCGTCCGAGGGCGTTGACGTGGTGGGCGCTGCGCACCGGTCGGCGCTGGAGGCGCTGGAGCTGGTGCAGGGCTGGCTGGCGGAGGAGCGTTTCGCCGGCTCCCGTCTGGTGTTCGTGACGCGTGGTGCGCTGGGCGATGACCTGGCCGGTGCTCCGGTGTGGGGTCTGGTGCGGACGGCGCAGTCGGAGAACCCGGGCCGGTTCGTGCTGGTGGACGCCGACGCGTCGGTGACCCCGGGGCTGCTCTGGTCCGTCCTCGGCTCGGACGAGACCGAGGCCGTGGTGCGCGACGGCGCGGTGCGCGTGCCGCGCCTGACCCGGACGCCGGTCATCGAGGGCGGGTTCGAGCTGGACGAGGCCGGCACGGTGCTGGTCACCGGTGGTACGGGCGCGCTGGGTTCGCTGGTGGCCCGTCACCTGGTCGCCGAGCACGGCGTCCGTCACCTGGTCCTGACCAGCCGTCGCGGCCTGGCCGCCGAGGGTGCGCGGGAACTGGCGGACGAGCTGGTCGAGTTGGGCGCCGCCGAGGTGGAGGTCGCCGCGTGCGACGCCGCCGACCGCGACGCCCTGGCGGAGCTGCTCGGCACCATCGCCGACCGCCGCCCGCTGACGGCGGTCGTGCACACGGCCGGCGTCCTGGACGACGGTGTGATCGGCTCCTTCACCCCGGAGCGGCTGGAGTCGGTGCTGCGCCCGAAGGTGGACGCCGCGTTCAACCTCCACGAGCTGACCCGCGACCTGGAGCTCAGCGCCTTCGTGCTGTTCTCCTCCGTCGCCGGTGTGATGGGCAGCGCCGGCCAGGGCAACTACGCCGCCGCCAACACCTTCCTGGACGCGCTGGCCGAGCACCGCCGCTCGCTCGGCCTGGCCGCGACCTCGCTGGCCTGGGGCCCGTGGGCCCGGTTCGGCGGCATGACCGCCGAGCTGGACGACGTCGACGTCAACCGGATGAACCGGGGCGGGCTGGCCGGTCTGTCGAGTGACGAGGGCCTGGAACTGTTCGACGCCGGCTGGGTGTCGGACCGGGCGCTGCTGGTGCCGATGCGGCTGGACCTGGCCGCTGTGCGGGCGCAGGCCCCGGCCGTGGGCGTGCCGCCGCTGATGCGGTCCCTGGTGCGATTCTCCTCGCGCCGGACGGCGCAGGCCACGACGGCCGAGACGGGTGCGCTGGCCCAGCGGCTCGTCGGCCTGGTGACCGAGGAGCGCCGCGCGCTGCTGCTGGAGCTGGTGCGCGGCCAGGTGGCCGGGGTGCTGGGCCACCAGGGTGCGTCGGCCGTCGAGCCGGAGCGGGCGTTCAAGGAGCTGGGCTTCGACTCGCTGACGGCGGTCGAGCTGCGCAACCAGCTGGGAACGGCGACGGGTCTGCGGCTGCCGGCGACGCTGGTCTTCGACTACCCGAACGCGGTGTCCGTCGCCGAGTTCCTGCTCGGTGAGGTGTTGGGCGAGGAGCCGGAGGTCGTCGAGCCGACGGCCGTCCGGACAGCCCTGGACGACGAGCCGATCGCGATCGTCGGCATGGCCTGCCGCTACCCGGGCGGGATCACCTCGCCGGAGGAGCTGTGGCAGTTCCTGCTGGCCGGCGGCGACGGAACCTCGCGCTTCCCGACCGACCGCGGCTGGAACGTCGAGGAGCAGTTCCTCGAGGACCCGGACCAGCCCGGCACCACGTACGCGCTGGCCGGTGGATTCCTGCACGAGGCCGCCGAGTTCGACCCCGCCTTCTTCGGGATCTCGCCGCACGAGGCCTTCGCCATGGACCCGCAGCAGCGCCTGCTGCTGGAGGCCTCCTGGGAGGCCTTCGAGCGGGCCGGCATCGACCCGGCGTCGGTGCGCGGCAGCCGGACCGGCGTGTTCGCCGGCGTGATGTACCACAACTACGCGGCACGGGTCACCGAGATCCCCGACGGTGTCGGCGGCTTCCTCGGCACCGGCAACTCCAGCAGCGTGGTGTCCGGGCGCGTCTCCTACACCTTCGGCCTCGAAGGCCCGGCGGTGACGGTCGACACGGCGTGCTCCTCCTCGCTGGTCACCCTGCACCTCGCGGCGCAGGCCCTGCGCCGCGGCGAGTGCACGCTCGCCCTCGCGGGCGGCGTCACCGTCATGCCGAACCCGGACACCTTCATCGACTTCGCCCTCCAGCGCGGCCTGGCCTCCGACGGCCGGATCAAGGCCTTCGCGGGCGCGGCCGACGGCACGTCCTGGTCGGAGGGTGTCGGCATGCTGCTCGTCGAGCGGCTCTCCGACGCGCGCCGTAACGGGCACAAGGTGCTTGCGGTGGTGCGGGGTTCGGCCGTCAACCAGGACGGTGCGTCCAACGGCCTCACCGCCCCGAACGGTCCCTCGCAGCAGCGGGTGATCCGCCAGGCGCTGGCCGACTCGGGTCTGACCACGGGCGACGTGGACGTGGTCGAGGCGCACGGGACGGGGACCCGACTGGGCGACCCGATCGAGGCGCAGGCGCTGCTGGCCACGTACGGCCAGGGGCGCGATGGCCGCGAGCCGCTCTGGCTGGGCTCGGTGAAGTCGAACCTCGGCCACACCCAGGCGGCCGCCGGTGCGGCGGGCATCATCAAGATGGTGATGGCGCTGCGCAACGGGGTGCTGCCGCAGACCCTGCACGTGGACGAGCCGACTCCGCACGTCGACTGGTCGGCGGGCGCGGTCGAGCTGCTGACGGAGGCGCGGGACTGGCCGGCGGTCGGACGTCCGCGCCGCGCGGCGGTGTCGTCCTTCGGCATCAGCGGCACCAACGCGCATGTGGTGCTGGAGCAGGCGCCCGCCGAGAAGGCCGTCCAGGCCGGCGAGGTGACGGTCGACGCTCCGGTGTCCTGGGTGCTGTCGGGCAAGTCCGAGGCTGCGCTGCGGGACCAGGCCGCGCGCCTGGCGTCCTTCGTCGGGGAGCGGGCGGAGCTTTCGCTCTCGGATGTCGGGTACTCGCTGGCGGTGTCGCGCTCCCGCTTCGAGCACCGGGCGGTCGTCTCCGGTACGGACCGGGACGAACTGCTGGCGGGCCTCGCGGCGGTGGCCGCCGGGGACGCCGCCGGGGCGGTCGCCTCGGTCGGCGGGCTCGCGTTCCTGTTCACGGGGCAGGGGAGCCAGCGGGCGGGGATGGGGCGTGAGCTGTACGAAGCTTTCCCGATCTTTGCCGCCGCCTTCGATGAGGTGTGTGCCCGCTTTGAATTCCCGTTGAAGGACGTGGTGTTCGAGGCTTCGGAGCTGCTGGATCAGACCGCCTACACGCAGGCGGCGCTGTTCGCTATCGAGGTCGCACTGTTCCGCCTGGTGGAGTCCTGGGGTCTGAAGCCCGACTTCCTGGTGGGCCACTCCGTGGGTGAGATCGCTGCCGCCCACGTGGCAGGTGTGCTGTCGCTGGAGGATGCGGCGAAGCTGGTGGCCGCGCGTGGCCGGCTGATGCAGGCGCTGCCGTCCGGTGGTGCGATGGCGGCGATCCAGGCGACCGAGGCGGAGGTGCTGCCGCTGCTGGCGGGCCGTGAGGCGGAGATCGCCGTGGCGGCGGTCAACGGGCCTTCCTCGGTGGTGGTTTCGGGTGACGAGGCCGCGGTGCTTGAGGTGCTGGAGCACTGGAAGGCGCAGGGTCGTAAGGGTCGTCAGCTGCGGGTGAGTCACGCGTTCCACTCGCCGCGGATGGAGCCGATGCTGGCCGAATTCCGTTCGGTCGCCTCCACGTTGAGCTACTCCGAGCCGAAGCTCGCGGTGGTCTCCAACGTGACCGGTGAACTCGCCACCGAGCTGACGTCGCCCGAGTACTGGGTGCGTCACGTCCGCCAGGCTGTGCGCTTCGCCGACGGCATCGCCCACCTCGCCGCTCAGGGCGTCACCAAGTTCCTGGAGCTGGGCCCGGACGGCACCCTGTCGGCTCTGGCGCAGGAGATCACGGACGGCCACTTCGCCCCGGTCCTGCGCAAGGACCGCCCGGAGGCGCTGTCCTTCACCCAGGCCGTCACCGGCCTGCACACCCGGGGCACGGCGCTCGACTGGGACGGCGTCTTCGCTGGTCGCGGCGCGCGCCGCATCGACCTGCCGACGTACGCCTTCCAGCACCAGCACTACTGGCTGCGCGCGACCGCCGCGGCCGGCGACGCGACGAGCCTGGGCCTCGGGAAGACCGGTCACCCGCTGCTGGGTGCGGCGATCGCTCTGCCGGATTCGGACGGCGTCCTGCTGACGGGCCGCCTGTCGCTCCAGTCGCACGCCTGGCTTGCTGATCACGCGGTGTCGGGTTCGGTCCTGGTGCCGGGCACGGGTCTGCTGGAGCTGGCGATCCACGCCGGCGACCAGGTCGGCTGTGGCCAGGTCGAGGAGCTGATGCTCCAGGCCCCGCTCGTCCTGCCCGAGCAGGGCGGCATCGCCCTGCGGGTCTCCGTGGAGGCGGCCGGCGCCGACGGACTCCGTCCGGTCGCGGTCTACTCCCGGCCGGACAGCGCCGAGAACGACGAGCCGTGGACGCGGCACGCGGCCGGCCTCCTGGCGGCCGGTGCCGCCGAGCCGGCGTTCGACCTGTCGGTGTGGCCGCCGAAGGGCGCCCAGCCGGTCGAGGTGGAGGACCTGTACGAGGGTCTGGCCGCCGGTGGTCTGGTCTACGGTCCGGTGTTCCGGGGCCTGCGCGCCGCCTGGCGTGCCGATGACGCCGTCTTCGCGGAGATCGTGCTGCCCGAGGGCGTGTCGGTCGACGGTTTCGGTCTTCACCCGGCGCTGTTGGACGCCGCGCTGCACGCCGTGGCCCTGGGCGAGTTCGTGGACACGGCCACCGCCGAGGGCTCGTGGCTGCCGTTCGCCTGGAGCGGGGTGTCCCTGTACGCCACCGGCGCGTCCGTCCTGCGGGTGAAGCTGTCTCCCGCCGGCACGGACGCGGTGTCCATCGCGACCGCCGACGAGACCGGCTCCCCGGTCGCCGCCGTCGCGTCGATGGCCCTGCGTCCGCTCGCCGCTCAGCAGTCGGCGGGCCGCGACACGGCACACGAGGCGTTGTTCGGGCTGGACTGGTCGGTGCTGGCGCTGCCGGCGGCCGGGGCCGGTTCGTGGGCGGTGCTGGGTGCGGCGGAGGGTGTCTTCGCCGGTGGCACTGGGTACGCGGGTCTGGCGGAGTTGGCCGCTGCCGGTTCGGTGCCGGAGGTGGTGTTCGCGCCGGTCGCGTCGTCCGAGGGCGTTGACGTGGTGGGTGCTGCTCACCGGTCGGCGCTGGAGGCGCTGGAGCTGGTGCAGGGCTGGCTGGCGGAGGAGCGTTTCGCCGATTCCCGTCTGGTGTTCGTCACCCGTGGCGCGCTGGGCGATGACCTGGCCGGTGCTCCGGTGTGGGGTCTGGTGCGGACGGCGCAGTCGGAGAACCCGGGCCGGTTCGTGCTGGTGGACGCCGACGAGTCGGTGACCCCGGGGCTGCTCTGGTCCGTCCTCGGCTCGGACGAGACGGAAGCGGTGGTGCGCGACGGCGAGATCGTCGTCTCGCGGCTGGTCCGCGCCTCCCAGGCGAACGCGGCCGAGGTCGCTCTCGCCGAGGGCGGGACGGTGCTGGTCACCGGCGGTACGGGCGCGCTGGGTTCGCTGGTGGCCCGTCACCTGGTCACCGAGCACGGCGTCCGCCGCCTCGTTCTGACCAGCCGTCGCGGCCTGGCCGCCGAGGGTGCGCGGGAACTGGCGGACAAGCTGGTCGAGTTGGGCGCGGCCGAGGTGGAGGTCGCCGCGTGCGACGCCGCCGACCGAGAGGCGCTCGCCGCCCTGCTGGCCGCAGTCCCCGCCGGGCACCCGCTCACCGCGGTCGTGCACACGGCCGGTGTGCTGGACGACGGCGTGATCGGCTCGCTCACGCCTGAGCGGCTGGAGTCGGTGCTGCGTCCGAAGGTGGACGCGGCTCACAACCTGCACGAGCTGACCCGCGAGCTGGACCTGTCGGCGTTCGTGCTGTTTTCCTCCGTCGCCGGTGTGATGGGCAGCCCTGGTCAGGGCAACTACGCCGCCGCCAACACCTTCCTGGACGCGCTGGCGGAACACCGCCGCTCGCAGGGCCTGGCCGCGACCTCGCTGGCCTGGGGCGCCTGGGAGCAGAGCGGCATGGCCGGCGACCTCGGGGACACCAACCTCAACCGGATGAACCGGGGTGGGCTGGCCGGTCTGTCGAGTGACGAGGGCCTGGAGCTGTTCGACGCCGGCTGGGTGTCGGACCGGGCGCTGCTGGTGCCGATGCGGCTGGACCTGGCCGCTGTGCGGGCGCAGGCCCCGGCCGTGGGCGTGCCGCCGCTGATGCGGTCCCTGGTGCGGGTCTCCTCGCGCCGGGCAGCCCAGGCGGCGACGGCGGAGACGGGCGCGCTGGCCCAGCGGCTGGCGGGCCTGTCGGCCGAGGAGCGGCGGGCGCTGCTGCTGGAGCTGGTGCGCGGCCAGGTGGCCGGGGTGCTGGGCCACCAGGGCGCGTCGGCCGTCGAGCCGGAGCGGGCGTTCAAGGAGCTGGGCTTCGACTCGCTGACGGCGGTCGAGCTGCGCAACCAGCTGGGGACGGCGACCGGTCTGCGGCTGCCGGCGACGCTGGTCTTCGACTACCCGAACGCGGTGTCCGTCGCCGAGTTCCTGCTCGGTGAGGTGCTGGGCGAGGAGCCCGAGGTCGTCGAGCCGACGGCCGTCCGGACAGCCCTGGACGACGAGCCGATCGCGATCGTCG
>NZ_MSJQ01000013.1 GCF_014596515.1 Streptomyces sp. CBMA156 | reverse complement strand
GTCCGCCCCCGGTGCGAAGGGCGCCGGGGCCGCCCCGGCCTCCGGCCCGAGTCGGGCACCGGCGGCCTGAGCGCCCGGGCCCACGAGGGAGGGCGCCGGCGTGCCCACCCGCAGGCCCACCAGGACCCCGGCCAGTGCCACGGCCGTGACCAGAGCCACTCCCGCCGTCCCCATGGCCATGCCGGTCCGGTAGGCCCGGCGCCGGCGTGCGCCCGCGGACCCACCGTGGGGAGGGCCGGTGTCCGCCGGCCGGGGAGTGGGCGGAGCGGACCGGTGGTTGTCCGCGGTCCTGACCAGTTCGCCGCGGACAACTCTGGGGCCGGCGGCGGAACGGGCCAGCCAGACCACTTCCCGGCACTGCTCCGTCAACGCCTCCCGCACCTCCGCGAGGTCGCCCTCCACGCCCCACAGCACCGGCAGGTGCGCGGCCACCGCGCCGGCCACCGCCGGATCGGCCTCCGGCGGCCGGGCATCGTCGGTCCGGGCGCCGTCCGTCCGGGAGCTGTCCGGCCGGGTGTCCGTCCGCTCCTGATCGGCCAGGTCGCCGAAGGCCTTCCGCTCCCCTTCCGCCGTCTGCCGCACCTGCCGCGCGCTCTCCCTGATCCGCCGGACCTCGGCCAGGCAGCGGGTGGCGTCCCGCAGCCGGGCCCGCCGCGGCTCCCCGGCGCCCGCGTCGTCCGGCAGCGTCCCGGCGGGCCCCGTCCCGCCCAGTTCGCCCCGCAGCTCGGCCACGATCGCGACCAGCACCCGGATCAGCTTCCCCGCCTCCGCCACGCCCTCCTCGGCCTCGCGCTGTGCCCGCCCGGCCCGGTCCAGCGCCTGCTGCGCGGCGGACTGCCCTGTCACTGGCGGCGGAGGCAACTCCGGTGCCCGGGTGGCCCGTTCGTGCAGATCCCGGGCGCGTGCCAGCGACGCCGCCCGGGCCCGCGGGTCCGCCACGTGATCGTGGACCAGTCGCTGGAGCAGGTGCCACGGGATGTCCTTCTCCGCGGACCGGTACTCGCTCCAGCTGGTCCTGCCCGCCGGATAGCGCCGCGCGAGCTCACGGACCGTGGTTCCGTGCGTCAACTCCCGTACGAACCGGGCCAGGGCGTTCGCCTGCTCGGTCTCCCCCTTGAATCGCCCCTGCGGGCGTCCCGCACTCCCCATCCCGCGCCCCCTGTCCTGTCCGCGGCCGACCCGGATTGTCCGCCGCTCACCTGGGCCTTTCGACTCTCTTGTTGATGGACAATCAGAACAGCCCGCACGGTGGAGTCGCCACCGGGTCCCCGAACGGCCCGGCAGCAGCGCAACGGTACGAACGGGCATGACCAGCGTCCTTTCCGGAGGATCCGTCACGCCCGGTCACCGGCCTCGACCGATCCTGCACCCGGGCTCCGTCGCGGCTCCACCGACAGTCGGGGGAAGCGGGCCGGCGGTCTCCCGGGGCCGGCCGTCCGGCGCCCCACCCACCGAGCGAGCGAAGGAGGAAGCACCATGCCCGAGACGGAGGACGCCGACCGACCGGCGGGGCCGAAGAGCGGCAGTCGCCCGGAGCACGGGCGGCGCCGTCGGGTCCTGACCGCCGTCGCCCTGCTCACCGCGGCCGTGGGCGCCACCGCCGCGGCGGCCTACGGAGTCCTTCAGCCCGCCCGGGGCGCGAGCGATCCGGCCGGGGCGGCACCACTGGCCGCACCGACCACCGAGGGCAGCCTCGACCTGCGCGACCTGACGCCGGCCGAGGAGGACCTGCTCCACTCCGCCGAGCAGCTCCTGCTGCGCGACTGCATGCGGGCCAAGGGCTTCGTCTACCAGCCGGTCGCCCGTCAACCGGTGCCGGAGGCCAGGGAGTTCCCGTACGTCATCGACGACGTCGAGTGGGCCCGCCGGCACGGCTACGGCAGGGACATCGAACGCCGGCTGGAGGAGATCCGGACGGAGGACCCCAACCAGCACTACTTCGAGAGTCTCCCGGCCGACCGGAAGGCCCCCGCGATCGCCGCCGCCAACGGCCCGCGGGCCGAGGGGCTCACCGCCCGCACCCCGGACGGAATGCCGATCACCCGCAGTCCCGAAGGGTGCACGTCACAGGGCCAGCGCACGCTGTACCTGGACCTGGCGGCCTGGTTCCAGGCCCGGGTGACGATGGACTCCCTGGCCTCGCTCCGCGGCGAGAAGGTGACCGCCGACCGGGAGCTCGCCGGGCCCACCCGCGGCTGGGCGGCCTGCATGCGTGCGGCGGGCCACGACTACGCCGACCCGGCGGCGCTGCGCGCGGCCCAGCCGCCCCGGAGCCAGGCCTGGCCGCGTGAGCAGGAGACCGCCCTGGCCGTCGCCGAGGCCGAGTGCGCGGAGAGCTCCGGCCTGGCCGTGACCGCCGGGCGCCTGGACCGCAAGTACGACGCGGAACTGCGGCAGCAGTACCGGTCGGACGCCGAGACCTGGCAGCGGCTGCGGCTCGCGGCACTGCCCCGGGCCCGCTCGGTCGTCGCGGCCGACCCGGGCCACTGACCCACCCACCGGACCAGCCGGCCGCCGTCGACACGGAGGCCGGCCTGCACCTGCAACCCACCCACCAGAGAGGACATCCCATGAAGTCCCTGCGAAACCTGCTCGCCGGCGCGGCCGTCGCCGCGGCCCTGGCCGTGACCGTCGCCCCGCACGCCGCCCAGGCCACCGAGGCCGCGCCGAGCGGACCGGCCTCCGCCCCCGCCCTGGCGGCGGACGGCCGGCTGCACGCCTACTACAGCACCTGGTACCAGAACGAGTGCCAGTCCTGGTCGGTCGACGCGAACTGGAGCGAGTGCAAGAACAACGCGGAATCCCTGTGGAACATGCGCTACCCCGGGAACCTGGACGACGTCTGGGTGTACTACAACAGCAACTTCAGCGGAGCCGGCCGGGGTGTCTACAACGGGGCGGGCCTGCCCAACCTGAAGGACTGGCAGTTCGGATCCGGCGGGGCCGGCGCGGGTCAGGCGCTCTGGCACAACATCGCCTCCCACCGGTTCGTCAACCTGCCCTGATCCCGCGGCAGCGCTGACAGTCCGGGGCGTGTGTCCGGCCACGGCCGGGCGCACGCCCCTCCCCGCGTCCCGGCCCTACGTCCGGAGTCCCGTCCCACGGGGGACCTCGGGCCGAGGCGCGAGGCCGCGCCGGGCCGCAGGATGGACAGGTTGCCCTCCCCCGGCCGGGCCCGGTGCCCGGCCGCGCACATAAGGGGGACGAGAATGGGCGGGGCGCCGTGAGGACGCGGGGCCAGGAAGGAACAGCGCATGGAGAGCCAGGCCCGCAGCCGCACCGCCCTCGTCGAGGCGCTCATGGAACGCTATCCGGACGTGCCCAGGGAGGCGGTGATCAAGGAGGACCTGCTGCGCGGCGGCATGGCCTTCGACGAGTCCGCGCTCAGCGGCAGCACGGGCACCGACGGGGGCGGCGAGGTCAAGCCGAAGTCGTACTTCATCTTCTCCTTCGACCACCGGACCCTGCCCGAGCTGGGCGCCGCCGCACTCAACCGGCCGCCGGAGGAGGTGGTGCTGACCGGCGGGCCGTACGGGCTGCGCCGCACCGTGGTGTCGGTCCGGGTGAACCCGGACTCGCCGTACCGGGTCGGCGCGGGCGAGGACGGCACGCTCGGCCTCTACCTGGACGGCGCGCGGATCGCCGACGTCGGCCTGCCGCCGATGCCGGACTACTACCGGCACACCCTGGCCAACGGGAAGTCGGTGATGGAGGTCGCCCCGACCATCCAGTGGGGTTACCTGATCTACCTCACGGTGTTCCGGGTCTGCCAGTACTTCGGCGCCAAGGAGGAGTGCCAGTACTGCGACATCAACCACAACTGGCGCCAGCACAAGGCCGCGGGCCGCCCGTACACCGGCGTCAAGCCGGTCGAGGAGGTGCTGGAGGCGCTGGCCCTGATCGACGAGCACGACACCGCCCGCGCCTCCCAGGCCTACACCCTCACCGGCGGGGCGATCACCTCGCAGGTCGGCGGCCGGGACGAGGCCGACTTCTACGGGCAGTACGCCAAGGCCATCGAGGAGCGCTTCCCCGGCCGCTGGATCGGCAAGGTGGTCGCCCAGGCGCTGCCCCGCGACGACGTGCAGCGCTTCCACGACTACGGCGTGAAGATCTACCACCCCAACTTCGAGGTGTGGGACAAGCGGCTGTTCGAGCTCTACTGCCCGGGCAAGGAGCGCTACGTCGGCCGGGACGAGTGGCACCGCCGGATCCTCGACTCCACCGAGGTCTTCGGCCCCGAGAACGTGATCCCCAACTTCGTCGCGGGCGTGGAGATGGCCGAGCCCTTCGGCTTCACCACGGTGGACGAGGCGATCGCCTCCACCGAGGAGGGCCTGCGCTTCTTCATGTCCCACGGCGTGGTCCCGCGCTTCACCACCTGGTGCCCCGAGCCGACCACCCCGCTGGGCAAGGCCAATCCGCAGGGTGCGCCGCTGGAGTACCACATCCGGCTGTTGCGGACCTACCGGGCCACCCTGGAGGAGTTCGGCCTCTCCTCCCCGCCCGGCTACGGCCCGGCCGGCCCCGGCAACGCGGTCTTCTCGGTGAGCTCCTTCATGGACTCGCTCTCCGGCTGAGCGCACAAGCCGGCGGTGTGGCCGGCCGGCCGCACCGCCGGCGCCGTCAACTCCCGTTCAACGGACGGACGGTGAGGATCTGCTCGGCCCGGCCCACCGGGCCGTGGACGTCGTGCAGCACGGTGCTGGTGATGCCGTGCCCGGCCGGGCCGAAGCTGACGCTGACGTCCAGGCCGGTCCACGGGCCCTCGGGACGGCGGTGGAAGTGGATCGTCAGATCGGTGTTGGGGAACATCCACTCGGTGGGACTCTGCCGCACGGCGATGCCGTTGGCGGTGTCCACCAGCCTGACGAAGGAGGCGTGCGGGCCGCTGGGCTCCCCCGCGACCAGCTCGACCGGGCCGGCGAGCCAGGCGGCGGCGCGGCCCGGGGCGGTCTCCCGGCGGCGGACCTCGATCGAGGAGATGTAGCCACCGCCCCACACCCCGGCCATCGTCCAGGGCTCGAACGCCTCGGGCGCGGGCAGCGGCTCGTCGTGGGTCCCGGCGACGGCGGTGGTGTCCAGCTCGGCGAGGAACCAGGCGCGGGCCCGGACCACGGCGCGCCCGCCGATCGTCACGGTCGCCTCGATCAGCTCGATGGTGCGCCCGGGCCGGACGGTCTCCACCGTGATCTCGGACTCCTCCAGGGCGATCAGGCCGAGTATGTCGAAGCTGATCCGGGCCAGCGCCAGGCCGTCGGAGGGGCGGCCGGCCCTCTGGCGATCGGCCCGGTACCTGTCGATGGCGTGCACGATCAGTCCGCCGAGCGGGCTGAAGTGCTGCTCGTCGGGGTGCCAGGCCCCCTGCGCGTGGACGGTGGGCTTGTAGGTGTTCTCGCCGGTGCGCTGGTAGTAGCTGTCGGGCGCGGCGTTGGGGGTGGTCACGTGCGCTTCTCCTCGGGCCGGATCGCTGGCTGCCGGGCGGGCGCCGCCGTGGTGCGACGGCGCCCGACCTCGGCGTTCAGGATCGTAAGGGGCCGAACGGCCCGCCGGGCGGGACGGTGACGCATCCCACACCCGACGCGCCGCCGGAGGACCCGCCCCACGTCGGCGCGAGGTCAGCGCGCGACCAGCGGGTAGTGGTCGGAGAGGTCGGTGTAGGTGTAGCTCTTGCCCCAACTGCTGACCGTCCAGGGCGCGCTGTGCACCCGGACCACCTGGTTGGTGTACTGCTGCGGGCGGGCGTGGTCGGCCCGGTAGAGGACGTAGTCGAGGTCCTCCCTGGGCTCGCCCGGGTAGCGGTAGGCGGCGATCGAGTTGTCGACGGTGTCGAAGGAGTACGGCCAGCCGGTGCGCGCGGAGGCCGGGGCGAGGTTGCCGTTGGTCAGCAGCGCCTGGTACTCGGAGCCGTGCGAGTCGACGTTGAGGTCCCCCGCGACCAGCACCGGCTCGTCGGCCGGGATCCGCTTGGCGTCCAGGAAGCCCCGCATCGCGGTGAGCTGCCTGGCCCGGATGTCGGCCGCCTGGCCGCTCGCGCAGCCCGAGTCGGTGGACTGGAGGTGGGTGCCGACCACGTGGGTGCGGCGGCCGTCGACATCCAGCACCGCGTAGACGAAGCCCTTGTTGGAGAACCAGTCCGAGCCGCAGGCGTCCTTGAAGACGTACTGCTCCTTGCGCAGGATCGGCCACTTGCTGAGCAGGGTGACGCCGCCGTCCTCGGGGGTGGTCGAGCTGTAGCTGCCGGAAGTGGCGTCCCAGCCGCCGGTGGAGCGGCCGACCACCGGCGTGTGGTACGGGTAGGCGGCCGAGGCCTTGGCGGTCAGCGCGTCGGAGGCCGCGTTGTCGAAGGCCTCCTCCAGCACGACCACGTCGTGGCCCTGGAAGAAGTCCGCCGAGGCGATCGCCTGCGCCCGGTACTGCTGGCCCCAGTTGGGGTAGAGCGAGGTGCTCATCAGGAACGTGTTGTAGGTCAGCACGTCGAGCGGCGGCGCGGTCGCCGGGGCGCTCTCGGCCGAGGCCGGGACGGCTCCGAGGACGGCGAGGACGGTGGCGGCGGCTCCGGCGGCGAGGGCGCGGCGGACGGACGACAGGGGCATCGGGGCTCCGTGGGGGCGATGTCGTGGACCCGTCGGGTCGAGGGATGTTGTGTATCCAACTCAGCCCTCGGCACGGTCCGCAAGACATCGGGCGAGCATTCGGTGAACTCGTCGGTAACACCGTCGTCACCGGCCTGACGGACGGTCACCGGCCCGCCCTGCCGGCCGTCGGAGGTTGCGGTCAGCGCGGCGCTCGCCGTCCTGTGGGGCCTGCTCACCCTGGCCGCGGCGCACCGCACCCTGCGGGAGGCGGGTCGCCCGCAGGGTGCGCCGGCCGGTCAGAAGAGCGGCAGGTAGCGCGCCAGGACGTCGGCGCGGGTGCCGTCCAGGGCGCCGTACAGCAGGGTGGTGCCGAGCGCGTCCACGGCGGGCGCGGCGGTCGGGCCGGTGGCCTCGGCGACCCGCTCGATCCGGCCGCTCCGCAGGTCCCGGCGGAACACGTCGGTGGCACCGTTGGTGTCGCCGGGCACCAGGTCCGCGTCATCCGAGGCGAAGTAGACCCAGCGGTCGTCCGCCGTCATCACGGCCGGCTGGGTGCCGGCGGCGGCCACCTCGGTGACCGTGCCGGTGCGGAGGTCGCGGGCGTAGAGCGCCACCCGGGTGCCGCCGCCCTGGTCCGGCTGGAACACCCGGAACAGCGCGTACCGCCCGTCGGGGCTCAGCCGCGCCTGGCGCGCCGTGTCGCGCAGCGTGCCGCCCTGGTCGACGCTCGCGCCCTCGGTCCGGCCGGTCCGGGCGTCGTGGACGTAGAGCGGGAACAGCTGCCGGGTGGGCGGCGGCTTCACGGCCGCCGGGGCGGGCGGCAGCAGGTTGGCGGCCTTCGAGCGGAAGGCGACGGTCCTGCCGTCGGCGCTGAGCGAGGGCTCCACCGAGCCGCCGTCGGCGGGGGCGCCGCCCTGCCCGGTGCTGACCAGCCTGGTGGTGCCGGCCGCGCGGTCGGTCAGGTAGACGTTGGAGGTGCCGGCCCGGGCCCCGGGGGCGAGGTCGGCACGGTCCGAGGAGTAGGCGACGAAGCGGCCGTCGGCGCTGATCGCGGGGCTGAGCGAGTTCCCGGCGCCGGCGCCCGCGGTGACCAGCTCGGTGTGACCGGTACGGCGGTCCCGGACGTAGACGTCGGTGCGGCCGCTGCCGTTCCCGGGGACGGCGTTGACGGCGTCGCTGACGAAGGCGACGTACCGGCCGTCGGCGCTGATCGCCGCCTGGCTGCTGGACCCGTCCAGCTGCGCGCCGTCGTCGGCGAGGCTGACCCGCTCGGTGTGCCGCGTCCACAGGTCGCGGACGAAGACGTCGTAGAGGCGGTTGGTGTCGCCGGGCACCAGGTTCGAGGCCAGCGAGGTGAACAGGGCGTAGCGGCCGTCGGCACTCAGCCCGAGCGGCTCCGACCAGTCGTCGGCGGGCGTGCCGTCGGGGCTCACGTTCACCCGTACGGTGGGTCCGTCCACCGGCGTGGGCGCGGCCGCGGAGGCGGGTGCGGACCCGGTCACGGAAGCGGGTGCGAACCCGGCCGTGGAAGCGGGCGCGGGCCGGGCGTGCGCCGCCGGTGCCCCGGCGCCCGCCAGCAGTGCGGCCGCCAGGGCACCTGCCACCCGTACCGTCGTCGTCCTCATGGGCTCCCCTCCCCTTGGATTCCCGCTCGCTCCGGCCGAGCCAACC
Organism: Streptomyces sp. CBMA156; assembly: GCF_014596515.1. Taxonomy (GTDB): domain Bacteria; phylum Actinomycetota; class Actinomycetes; order Streptomycetales; family Streptomycetaceae; genus Kitasatospora. The sequence goes on along the minus strand of NZ_MSJQ01000013.1, from coordinate 19,829 downwards.
GTCCGGTCGTGGCCACGGTCAACCCGGCCGCCCCGTGATGGACACGATTTCGCCAACTCCCGCACACGAAAGGCGCGAACCGCCCACGGGGGACGGGCCCGGAAGGCCCGGCAGCGGGCACCCGGAGGCCTCGGATCGGCCTTTTGCGAGTCCTTTGCCGTGGCGACGGCTCTCCCGGCGTTCCGATCCCGCCGCAGAGTTCGGCCGGACGCCCGCGAACTGCCGCACGGGGCTGCCGCACCGCCCCCTCCCCGCGCGGCTCCGCCTGGTGACAGATGCCCACAACCGTCGGTATCCGCTCTAAACACTGACCAATACGGGCATCTCACCCTTGCTTGCTTCACACCGAGGCAGCGCCCGTGCCGCCGGGCGCATGACCGTCAACCGGACGCGACCCGACGGCAGTCGAGCGAAAGGCAGAAGCGATGAGCACGATCCAGACCGGCAAGTTGCAGTTGAGCTCCACCAGTGCCACCGAGCTGACCGCCGGGGCCACGTCGACCTTCACCCAGGTCACCTTCCCCGCGCCGTTCCCCGACAACGCGACGGTCATCGTCGTGCCGTTCGTCCAGACGTTCAACGGTCCCGACACCCCGGGCGTGCGGATCGCCGACGTCACCACCGCCGGCTTCAAGATCCGCTTCAACGAGCTCGTGGGCAGCGGCCGGGCGCTGTCCGACGGGCCGCACACCTCCGAGACGGTCGGCTGGATCGCGAGCACCGTGTGACCCCGGGGCCCCTGTGACCCCCTGTCGGCCCGGGGACCACAGGGGCCTTGCCGGTTCGGCAAAACTCCGTGGACAGCGGCGGTCTCCGGTGCGAAGGTCCGGGAATGGCCGTTGACGAACCCTTCGCCCTGTCCGTTCCGCTGCCCGGCGGTCTGCTGCTGCGCGAGTCCAGGCCCGGCGACCTGGAGCAGATCGGCGCTCTGCTCGCCGAGCGCGGTGTCCCGGAGGACGCGCTCGACCACCGCCTGGTGGTCGAGGACGCGGACGCCGGCTGGTCGGCCTGCGCGGTGGTGGTCGACGGCGACCGGGTGGTCTCCACGGCCACCCTGCTGGACGAGGAACTGCGCCTCGGCGGCGTCCGGTTGCCCGCCGGGCAGATCGAACTCGTCGCCACCGACGAGGAGTACGAGGGCCGCGGCCTGGTCCGGGCGCTGGTGCAGTGGGCGCACGCCCGCTCCGCCGCACGCGGGCACGTCGTCCAGGTGATGATCGGAATCCCGTACTTCTACCGGCTGTTCGGCTACGAGTACACGATCGACATCCCGGTCTCGCGCCCGGTGCACGGCATCCAGCCCGTCGACGGCGCCCCCGCGCTGCGCACCGCCCGGGCCGCCGACCTGCCCGCCCTGGCCGCGCTCCAGGAGCAGGCGCAGCGGGGCTTCGACGTCGCGATGGGCCACTCCCCCGGCCGCTGGCGCTGGCTGCTGGCGCACGACGCGACCACGCTGCGGGTGGTCGAGCGCGCAGGCCGGGTGGTGGCGACGGCACGCACCACCCCGGTGGACGACGGCGAGTTCCACCTCGCCGAGGCGGCCGCCGTCGACGAGCGGGCCGCGCGTGAACTCCTGGCCGGGGTGGCCGCGTTGGCGCCCGAGGCGCAGCTCCACGTGGTGCACAGGCCCGGCACCCTGCCCGCCACCGTCTGGCACGGGCTGCTGGACCACACGCCGCGCCCCGAGGCGGAGCAGTACTACGTCCGCGTCCCCGACCCGGCCGCGCTGCTCGACCGGCTGCGCCCGCTGCTGTGGCAGCGCCTCACCGCCGCCGGCCAGGACCTCACCGGCCGCGAGCTGCTGATCTCCACCTACCGCGCCCACTACCGCATCCCAGTCGGCGAGCAGGGGCTGGGAGAGGTGGTCACGGGCGGCACGATGCAGCGCCCCGGCCCGGACGGCGGAGTGGGTGTGGCGCCCGACCAGCTGGCGCCACTGCTCTTCGGTCCGCGCGGGATCGAGGGGCTGAGCGGCATCCGACCGGACGTCTACGTCCGCGGGGACGAGGAGCCGTACCGGGCGCTGTTCCCGCCGCTGACGGCCGACCTGCTGACGTACTACCTGCCCTGACGGGACGACGGCCGCGAACCCGACCCCCCTTCGGGGCCGGGTTCGCGGGGGCGTAGTGTGCGCCGCGTGAACGAACTGATCTTCCGGGGGAAAGACATGTTCCGCCCCTCCTGGTCCAATCTCGCGCCGCTGATCCTCCTTGTGGTGACCCAGCTCGTCCTCGGTTACCTGAAGCTCGGCGCCGTCGCCACGATCCTGCTCGTCGCCGGGACCCTGGCACTGATCATCCCTGGCTTCGCCATCTCCCTGCGCTCCTGGAGCCGGGTCGGCACCGACGGGATCACCATCTGCTGGGGGCTCGGCCGCGGCCGTACCTACTCCTGGCAGGAGATCCGCTGGATCGACGTGCGGGAGACCAAGGGCAACGGCACGAGCTCGTCCGCGGCCCGGTTCCACGCCACGAACGGGAGGCGGCGCTCGCTGCCGGGCCTCCAGACCAGCACCTACTACCCGTTGAGCGACTTCGAGGTGAACTTCCAGCGGGTCGTCAACTGGTGGGAGTACAGCACCGATCCGACGCAGCGCGTCCGGCCGGAGAAGCAGCTCAGGGACCGGCTGACACCCACGGTGATCGCGGTGCTGGCCACGATCGTCATCTGCGTCGTCGGCGTCGGCGTCGTCATGATGCAGCAGCGGTAGCCACCCGTACACCCCGGCCCGTACCCGGCCCGGCTCCCCCGACGGGAGCCGGGCCGACCCGTGTCCTGGAGCATCACCTGCCCTACGGGGCCTCGTCCTCCCGGCCCTCGGGCACGAGCTGCCGCAGCTCGGTGCCGTGGAACATCCACACCCGGAAGTACTGCTCGTCCTGGTCCATCACGAACAGCTGGACGAACCGCGGTTCCTCCCAGGCGATCCGCTCGACCCGCGCCACCAGCCCGGACAGGTCCGCGTGGTTGAGCGCGCCGGCGTAGACGTCGCACTCCGGGTACTTGCCGCCGCCCCAGCGGGTGTCGCTGCCGGTGGTCTCGTTGAGGTAGCCGACCCATCCGACCTCGCCGGGGCCGTAGCCCTGCCGCGGGGCGGCGGTCCGCAGCCACCCGCTGAGCTCCTCGACGCCCGGACGGTCGACGAAGTTCACGGAGATCATGACGTTGGCAACGTGGCTCATGCCGGAATTCAACAGAGCCGCAGGTCACCCTGTCCACCGGGTTCCCGCCGCGCGGTGGGGTCGGGACGGCTGCTCCCCCCTCCTGGGCAGCACCCTGACCTGAGGCCCCTCCGAACGATTCCCGCAGGGCCGGTGGCCTCCATTCCTCGGTGTCCGGACTAGTGTCGTGGTCACGTCGGCGCCGGCGGTCGCCGCCCGAGCGGGCGGCGCGGCCCGGCTCCGGCGCGGTCGTGAGCTCTGAGGGACTGAAGCGATGAAGATGACGTTCGGGCTGTTGGGCCCCCTGACGGTCGCCGTGGACGGCGTGCCGCAGCCGCTGCCGAGGGCCACCGTGCTGCGGGGGCTGCTGGGCGCCCTGCTGCTCGCCGAGGGCGAACGGCTGCCCGTCGGCCGGCTGGTGGACCTCGTGTGGGCCGGGCAGGCGGACCGGATCGGCCGGGGCGCCGTGCACACCGGGATGTCGCGGCTGCGCACCTGGCTCGGCGGCTTCGGGGACGGGACGGTGGCCCTGGACTCCGACACCCAGGGGTACCGGCTGGTGACCGGGCCGGACGCGGTGGACCTGGCGCGGTTCCGCGCGCTCGCCGCCGACGGGGACCCGGCCGCGGCAGCCGCCCTGCGTCGCGGCCCGGTCCTGGCCGGACTGGAGCGGGTGAACCGCGAGGACCCGCTGGTGGCGTCCGTGGAGGGCGCGGTGCGCGCCACCGTCCTGGCCCTGGCCCAGGCCGCCCTGGCGACCGGCGGGTGCCGGAGCGCCCTGGCCACGGTGACCGCGCTCGCCGAGGAGCACCCGTTCGACGAGCCCGTGCACACCGCCCTGCTGGAGCTGCTGGCGGCGGACGGCCGGGCGGCCGAGGCCCTGCGCCGCTTCCAGACGCTGCGCCGCCGGCTCTCCGGGGAACTCGGCATCGAACCGGGCGAGCAGGTGCAGAAGGTGTTCCTCGCGCTGCTCGCCCAGGACCGCGAGGGCACCCCCGCGGACCCCCGACAGGCCCGGGTGCCCTCGCAACTCCCCCGGGACATCACGGACTTCACCGGCCGCGACGACCAGGTCCGGCTCGTCCTGGACACCCTGGCGGACGGCCGGGTGCCGGTGATCGCCGGCATGGGCGGCATCGGCAAGACGGCGCTGGCCGTCCACACCGCCCACCGCGCCGCCGTCGACTACCCGGACGGGCGGCTGTACGCGGACCTGCGCGGCGCCGACGAGTCCTCCGCCGACCCGGCCAACGTCCTGGCGGCCTTCCTGCGCGCCCTCGGCGCCGACCCCAGGGAGATCCCGGCCTCCCTGGAGGAGCGCTCCGCGCTGTACCGCACCCTGCTCGCCGACCGCCGCACGCTCGTCCTGCTCGACAACGCCGCCGATGAACAGCAGATCGGCCCGCTGCTCCCCGGCACACCGGCGCACCCGGCCGGCACCCCGAACGACGGCCGGGACGAGGGCCCGGACGGCCGGCCCGGCCACGGAGGCCGCCCCGCCGTCCTGGTGACCAGCCGCGCCGCGCTCACGGCCCTGCCCGGCGCCCGGCTCGTCGACCTCCACGAACTCGACGCCACCCACGCCCGGACGCTGCTGCGCCGCATCCTCGGGGACCACCGGGTCGCCGCCGAGCCGGTGGCCGCCGCCCAGATCGTCGACCTGTGCGGCGGCATGCCGCTGGCGGTCCGCATCGCCGGGGCCCGGCTGGCCGCCCGGCCGCGCTGGACCCTGGCCCGGCTCGCCCACCTGCTGCGCGACGAACGGCGCCGGCTCGACGAACTGTCGGCCGGGAACCTGGCCGTCCGGGCCGGCTTCGCCGTCGGCTACGCCCGCCTGTCGGAACCGACCCGCCGGATGTTCCGCCTGCTCGGCCTGCTCGACGCGCCCGACTTCGCGCCGTGGGCCGCGGCGGCGATGGCCGGCATCCCGCTGGAACGGGCCGAGCGGCAGCTGGAGGAGCTGATCGACGCCCAGCTCCTCCAGGAGGCCGGGACGGAGCCGCACCTGCGCTACCGCTTCCACGACCTCGTCCGGCTGTACGCCCGTGAGCACGCCGAGGCCGCGGACGAACCGGCCGCGCGCGCCGCCGCGCTCGAACGGGCCTTCGGCGCCTGGCTCTGGCTCGCCGAGCAGGCGGCCGACCAGGTGCCGGGGCCCTGCTTCGCGCCGCTCCACGGCGAGGCGCCCCGCCACCCGATGCCGTCCGCCGTCGCGGCGGCGCTGCTGGACGACCCGATGGCCTGGTTCGACGCCGAGCAGCAGGCCCTGAACGCGAGCGCCCGGCAGGCCGCCACGCTGCGCATGGTGCCGATGGCCTGGGACCTCGCCGCCTGCCAGGAGAAGTACTGCGACGTCCGCGGCCTGTACGACGACTGGCGCACCACGCACCTGACCGTCCTCCAGGTCTGCCGGACGGCCGGCGACGGTCTGGGCGCGGCCGTGCTCACCCGCGGCCTCATCGAGGTGACGACCTGGACCACCCCGGCCGAGGACGCCGGCACGACGGTCGGGGTCGAGGACGGCACCCAGACGATGGTCGCGCTGGAGGACCACGCGCGGCGCCTGCGGCAGCTGTTCGAGCAGGTGGGGGAACCGCGCGGGACCGCCGACGCCCTCGTCCTGGCCGCCTGGAGTCTGGTGGCCCAGGGCCGCGAACAGGAGGCCCTGGACGCGGGCCGCCGCGCCCTGGACCTCGCCACCGCCCACGACCACCCGGGCGGCCAGGCCCGGGCGCACCAGATCATCGCCATCGCCTACGGGGAGACGGACCTCGACCGGACGATCGATCACCTGACCGAGACGCTGCGACTGGCCCGGCTGATCGGCAACACCCGCTTCGAGGCGACGGCGATCCAGTTCCTGGGAGCCGCCCACGGCCGGGCCGGCCAGGTGGAGCGCGGGGTCGAGCTGCTGCTGTGTTCGCTCGCCATGGCCCGCTCCCTCGACGACCGCTACGTGGAGGCGTTCTCGTTGCTCTACCTCGCCACGCTGTACGCGGCCACCGACGACGGCCGCGCCCGGGGAACGGCCGAGGCGGCACTGGCCATCGCCCGGCGGTTCGACCTGGGGCACCACCTCGCCCAGGCCCTCGGCATCCTCGGCGAGCTGGACCTGGCGGAGGGCCACCACGCCTCGGCCGTCGCGCACCTGGAGGAGTCGGTCCTGGTGTGGCGGGCCCGCGGCTGGCGCTCCTTCCTCGCCGGGGCGCTGCGCGCGCTCGGCCGGGCCTACCGGGCGGCCGGGCTGTCCGAGTCGGCCGCGCGCGTGCTCGACGAGGCCCGCGAACTGGGCGACGCCCCCGTGGCGGGCCCCGACGACCGTACGGGGAACGGCACTCCGGCCGGGTCCGTCCCCTGCGCGGACCCGACCGGCGGCCCCTGAGGGGCGGGACAGGACCTGTCGACCGGGTCCTGGAACCGGGCGCGTCCCCGTCCTGTGCCGTCGGACCCGACCTTAGGCAAGGCCTCTTACCGATCGCTTACCGATAGTCGGTAACCAGTACGACTTCCGTACGGACGTCGCGCCGGGCGGTTCGGATGCCGGATGGTTAGGTCGTCGCCTAAAGACCCGGTTAAAAATTCGTGTGACCCCTTGCCGATAATGTGATCACATGTGCAAACGCTGTGACGTTGCGCGTCGCAGGGGAGGGACCGGTCCGCTCTGCCGAGCGGACCCGATCAACAGGAGTCGCACCATCAACACCGCCATCCGCAAGGCCGCCCGCGGCGCGATGCCCGTCGCCGTCACCGCCTCGGTGCTCGCCACCGGTCTCGCCGCCTGCGGCACCGTCGAGCAGCTCACCGCCGCCCAGAAGGTGTCCAAGGCCTTCGACAAGGTCCGCAACGCCAAGTCGGCCGGGTTCACCCTCTCCATCGACGCCACCCCCGAGCAGGTCGCCGCGTTCGCCAACTCCGGTGAGCACAACGGCAGCCGCGGCCTGGTCGACGCCGCCCGCGGCCGCGGCGGCGAGATGGACGAGAAGACCGCCAAGGCGATCTCCGGGCTCTCCCTCTCCGTCGCGGTCTCCGCCGACAAGCCGCTCAAGGACATCGAGGCCTTCAAGAACGCCGGCAAGGACGGCAAGAACACCGACCTGACGCTCGACAAGTCCGTGCGCGTCTCCTACGTGTTCGCCGACCGCAGCGGCACCGCGCTGCTGGAGTACCGCCAGGTCGACGCCAAGGGGTACCTGCACGCCGACGCCAAGGGCCTGCTGAAGCTGGTCGGCGAGGACCCGTCCACGGTGGACGAGCTCCGCCGCGGCCTGCCCGAGAAGCTGAAGCCGGTCGGCGACGTGCTGGACGGCAAGTGGCTCTCCTTCGACCTCCAGGCACTCGCCGACCAGGCGAAGGAGTCCGACGGTCAGAAGGCCGCCCCGAGCGCCGCGCCCGGCGCCGACCAGGAGTTCGGCCGGCAGATCCTCAACTCGCTGAAGGACGTGCTCGGCCGCACCGTCACGTACGAGGACAAGGGCAAGAAGGACGGCGCCGAGCACCTCTGGGTGAGCGCCCCGGCCCGGCAGCTGGTCGACGAGATGTACAAGGCCGTCAAGCCGCTGTCCGGCAAGTTCCCGAAGCAGCTCGGGGACTTCCCCGACCAGGCTCCGAGCGACGTGCCGGACCGCACCATCGGCCTCGACCTCTACCTGAAGAACGGCGCCTTCTCCTCGGCCACCTTCGACTTCGCCCAGCTGGCCGACAAGGTCGAACCGGGCGTCAACTTCCCGGTGAAGCTCGCCTTCAACCAGGCGGCCCCGAACGTCCAGGCCCCGGCCGACGTGGTCACGGTGAGCGACGACCAGCTGCTGGACGCGGTGCTGGGCATGGCCACCGCGCGCGCCGGGGAGGGCCTCGACGACGAGGACGCCCCGAGCGGCCTCCCGATCGCGCCGCCGCTGACCGACGCCCAGCTCAAGGAGCTCGCCGGGCTCGGCATCACCGAGACCGAGGCGCGCGCCTTCAACCGGGCCGGCCTGACCTACCAGGACATCAAGGGGATCGCCCAGAAGGACTCCCCCTCCCCGGCGTAAGCCCGGCCCGTGACCGGCCGACCGCACCCCGCGGTCGGCCGGTCACGCGTTTCCGGTCAGGCGTTCCCCGTCACGCGTTCCCGGCCCGCCGTTCGGGCATGGCCCGGGGTGCTCAGGCGTGGGCGGCGGCGCACTCCGGGTGGCCCCAGGAGCCGCCCACCTTGGTGATCTTGTCGCCCTTGGCGTACGGACGGCTGCACGGGCAGGTGCCGGGGAAGCGGGCGTTCAGGGTGCGCGAGCCCCCGCTCCGCTTGGCCCCTCCGCCGGTGCTGGTGCCGGTACCGGTGCCGCCGGAGGACGCGGACGCGGTACGGGCACCGCGCGCCTTGGGCGCCTTCGTGGCGGCGGCCGGGTCGGGGGCCGGCAGGTCGGCGGCCGTGCCGGAGGCGTCCTGCTGGGTGCGGGCGGCGTCGCTGGCGGCCTTGTCTGCGATCGCGTTCAGCGGGTCGCCGTCCACCTGGTGGGCCGGCACGTAGACGAAGGTGACGTCCCGGCCCTCCAGCAGGGCGTCGATCGCCTGGATCAGCTCCTGGTTGGCGACCGGCTTGCCGGCCGCCGTCTTCCAGCCGTTGCGCTTCCAGCCCTTCAGCCACTTGGTCACCGAGTCACGGGTGTAGGTGCTGTCCAGCCGTACCTCCAGCGGCGCCGCCGGGTCCGTCGCGGCCAGCAGCTGCCGCAGCGCCGTCAGCTCGCCCACGTTGTTGGTGCTGTGACCGAGCGCGCCGGCCTGCCAGCGCTGGGGCACCCCGGCGGCGTCCGCCACCACGTAGGCCCAGCCCGCCGGACCGGGGTTGCCCTTGGCTGCTCCGTCACACGCTGCAATGACTCGTTCGACCATGCCTCGATCATGCCTGGTCGGAGGGCCCGGAGCCAAAGCCGCTCGGCAACGCCTCCAGGCCCGTTCCACCATGCCCCGATCACGCCTGGCCGACGGGCCGGAGCCGAAGCCGCCGGGCAACGCCTCAAGGCCAGCCTCCGGGCCCCGCCGTCGGGCCGGAGCCGCTCAGCCGCGCAGCAGCGGCAGCAGCAGTGCCGCCGACCAGCTGAAGTTGGCCGAACTGCGCCCCTCCCCGGTCAGCGGGTCGTAGTTCTCCCGCACCGGGCCGTCCCCGGTCAGCCCGGCGGCGGTGGCCAGCAGCCGCTCGACCGTCCGCCGGGCGTCCTGCTCCCAGCCGTAGCGGCGCAGCCCCTCGACGGCGAAGTAGGTCTGGTCGAGCCAGGCCAGGCCGCGCCAGTAGCCGGCCGGGTCGAAGGACGGCGAGCTGCGGGCCACCGTCGGGAAGGGCATCGCGGTGCCGAACTCCGCCGGGTCGAGCAGCAGCCGGCGCACGGTGCGGGCCTGGGCTGCGGTGGCGGTGCCGGACCACAGCGGGATCGCGCCCTCGATGCCGCGGCCCCTGGCGGTGAGCCGGGCGCCGGTGGCGAGCGCGGTGTCGTGGAACCAGCCGGTGGCCGGGTCGTACATGGTGTCCCGCACGGCGGCGTCGATCCGTTCCGCCCGGGTGCGCAGCCGCTGGGCGCCGGCCAGGTCGCCGAGTTCGGCGGCGATCAGCGCCAGGTGTCGGTGGTCGGCGGCCAGGTAGGCGTTGAGGTCGACCGAGCGCTGGTCGAGCGACCAGCCGAGCAGCGTCCCGTCCGCGCCCCGGTTGGGGACCACGGTGGCGGCGTCGAAGCGCGGGGCGTTGTCCATGCCGGACTCCCAGGCCGCCGCCTCCACGCAGGCCTCGGCCGTGTCGTTGGCCGGGTCCACGGTGGCGCCGTACTCGCACAGGCCCTCGCCGAGGTGGTCCCTGGTGCGGTACCACCAGTCCTGGTAGGCGGTCAGCTTGGGCAGCAGCTCGCGCAGGAAGGCGCGGTCGCCGCTGCGCCGGTAGACCTCCCAGACCGCCCAGGAGGCCAGTGGGGGCTTGGAGTTGCGCTCGTTCCAGTTGCCGCCGCCGGTGCCGGGGTCGTTGTAGAAGACGCAGTCGGGGACCATGCCGGCGTCCTGCGGGCGCCCGGTGGCGCCGGCGCCCGTCCGGTGATCGAACGGGACCTGGTGGTCGAACACCGCCCGGATCTGGTCGGCGGCCAGGCCAGGCGCGAAGGCCGCGGTGCCGACGGCCTGTTTCCAGGTGTCCCAGGCCCACACCCCGCTGAACCACTTGTAGGACAGGGTGGGGGTGACGGCGTCGTGCCGGATCCGTCCGGCCGGGCTGCGCCAGTTGGTGACCAGGGTCTGCACGCACTTGACGGCGGTGCGGCGGCGGGCGGCCGGGACGCCCTCGGTGGCCCGGGTGACGTACCCCTGCCAGCGGGCGGTGCCCTCCGCCGCGACCCGCTCCGGGGCGCGCAGCGCGGTCTCGGCCTCCGCCGCGGCCCGGGCGTACTCGGCCTCGGTGAAGGTGTAGCTCTCGGTCCAGTCCAGGCTGCGGGTCTCCCCCGGCGCCAGCCGTACCGGCTCGGCGAGTTCGGTGCGGTGGCCGTCGCCGTCGGCGCTCAGCACGACCCGAACGGGCCGGGCGTGGCGGACGGCGAAGCGCTCGGTGCCGTCGGTGAGGTAGTCCCAGGTCTGCCGGACCTTCGCGAAGCGCACCTCCACGCCGCGTTCGGCGGCGGCCAGCGTCGGCGCCTCGCGCTGCGGTCCGCCGGCGGGGCGCAGCAGCCGGCCGGTCCAGGCGGCGGTCAGGGTCCGGACGGCCGGGCCGGTGTTGGCGAGCCGGGCCCGGAGCAGGGCGGTGCGGGGGCCGGCGAAGCGCAGGTCCAGGGTGAGGGTGAGGCCGGCGCCGAGGTCGTGGGTGAGCCGTAGCAGGCCGGGCAGTGAGGTACCGCGTACGGGTGCGCCGGCGGTGAGGTCGAGGGGCCGGCCCTGTTCGGTGAGCTGGAGGCGGGTCAGGCCGTCGCTGAGCCACCAGGGGTACTCCTGGGCGAGGTACAGCGGGCCGGTGAAGCCTCCCTGGGGGTCGGCCGGGCGGGGCAGGGCGTAGGCGTGCCAGGCGCCGAGGTCGGCGAAGACGGTGATCGGGTTGTTGCCGCGGGCGTCGCCGGGGTAGGCCTGGGCGGGGGTGCCGTGCAGGTCGAGGACGTCGGCGTAGCGCTCGTCGGGCCGTGCGACCTCGTCTGAGGTATCCGCGTGGGCGGCCGGGGCGGCGGCGAGGGTGCCGGCCGTGGCGAGGGCGGCGGAGCCGGCCAGGAAGTGGCGGCGGGACAGCGGGTTCATGCGCGCTCCTGGGCGGCTGCGGGGAGTCGGAGGACGGCGGCGCCGAGCGGTGCGAGGGTGACGGCGCCGGCCGCTTCGGCCCCGGTGAGCAGGTCGGTGCCGGGCGTGCGGAGCGGGACGCGGTGTTCGTCCGGGCCGTGGTTGAGCAGGAAGAGGTAGCCGGTGCCGTCGGCGGCGTGCCGGCGGGTGGCCTCGACGCCGTCGGGCAGGCCGGGCAGTTCGGGGCCCACTCCGGCTTCGGCGAGCGCCAGGCCGAGCACCGGGCCGACGTCGGCGCCGAGGTGGCAGCTCAGGTACCAGGCGCTGCCGGCGCCGAGCCGGTTGCGGGTGACGGCCGGACGGCCGGCCAGCGTGCCGGAGTGGTAGCGGGCGACGGTCTCGGCGCGCTCGGTCTCGATCCACTCGCTCCAGCGTTCGGCGCGCAGGTCCGTACCGTTCAGGCGCACGGCGGTGGTCGCGCCGTCGGGGATCGGCCAGTGCTCGTCCACCACGATCCCGAGCAGTTCGCGCAGCGGGCCCGGGTGGCCGCCGGGGTGGATGTGGTCGTGCCGGTCGGTGATGCCGCTGAACGGGCCGCAGACCAGCCGGCCGCCGTCCCGTACGTAGGCGGTGAGCCGGTCGGCGGTGGCGGTGTCGAGCAGGTAGAGGTTGGGGGCGAGCAGCAGCGGGTAGCCGTCGGGCTCGGCGGTGGGCGGGAGGAAGTCGACGGTGATGCCGCGCTCGTACAGCGCCGCGTACCAGGGGCGGAGCAGTTCGGGCCAGCGCATCCGGGCGGAGGGGTGGTCGTCCAGTTCGAGGGCCCACCAGCTGTCCCAGTCGAGCAGCACGGCGGCCTGTCCGCGCAGCCGGCTGCCGGCGACCTCGCCGAGCCGGCGCAGTTCGGCGCCGAGGCCGACGGTCTCCTGCCAGCCGCGCGAGGCGGTGCCGCGGTGCGGGAGCATCGCGCTGTGGAACTTCTCGGCTCCGGCGACCGAGGCGCGCCACTGGAAGTGCAGTACCCCGTCGGCGCCGCGGGCCAGGGCCTGGAGTGACCAGAGCCGGTAGAGGCCGGGGCGCTTGGGCAGGTTCACCGGGCGCCAGCTGACGGCGGAGGGGGCCTGTTCCATCAGCAGCCAGGGGCGGCCGCCCTTGAGCGAGCGCATCAGGTCGTAGTTCATCGCGGCGTTGACGTGGGCGCGCGGGTCGGCCGGGTCGGGGTAGGCGTCGTCGGAGACGAGGTCCTCGTGCCGGCTCCACTCCCAGTAGTCGAGGGCCTTGAGCATCGACATGAAGTTGGTGGTCACCGGGACGCCGGGTGAGACCTCGTCCAGGACGGCCTTCTCGGCGCGGTGCAGGGCGAGCAGCGCGTCCGAGCAGAACCGGCGCCAGTCCAGCAGCTGGGTCGGGTTGACCGGTCCCGGTGCGGTGCGCGGCGGTTCGATCTGCGCGAAGGAGTCGTAGTGCTGGGACCAGAAGGCGGTGCCCCAGGAGCGGTTCAACTCCTCGATGGTGCCGTGCCGTTCGCGCAGCCAGCGGCGGAAGTCGGCGGCCGAGGCGGGGCAGAAGCACTCCTCGACGTGGTCGGCGTACTCGTTGTGGATGTGCCACAGGGCGAGCGCGGGGTGGTGGCGGTAGCGCTCGGCGAGGGTCCGGGTGAGCCGGACGGCGGCCTCCCGGTAGGCGGGTGAGGAGGGGCAGTAGTGCTGGCGCGAGCCGAACTCCAGGCGTACGCCGTCGGCGGTGACGGGCAGCGACCCGGGGTGGGCGCGGACCAGCCAGGCGGGTGGGGAGGCGGTGGCGGTGGCCAGGTCGACGGCGATGCCGTGCCGGTGGACCAGGTCGAGCAGGCGGTCCAGCCAGCCGAAGTCCCAGCTGTCGGGGCCGGGTTGGAGGCGGGCCCAGGAGAAGATGCCGACGGTGACCAGGTTGACCCCGGCCTCGGCCATCAGCTTCACGTCCTCGGCCCACACCTGCTCGGGCCACTGCTCGGGGTTCCAGTCCCCGCCGTACAGCAGTCCTGGCACCCGGGTGAGGCGGTCCATGGTCATCCTTTCAGCGCCCCGCCCAGCAGACCGGCCACGAACTGCCGCTGGAAGACCAGGAAGAGCACCATCAGCGGGAGCGTGGCCAGGAAGGAGCCGAGCATCAGGCCGGAGTAGTCGACGTGGGTCAGCCCGGTCAGCGTGTTGAGCGCGACCGGCACGGTGTACTTGTCCTCGGTGTTGAGCATCAGCAGCGGCCAGATGAAGCTGTTCCACTGCCCCATGAAGGTGAAGATCACCAGTGCGCCCAGCTGTGGACGTACGCACGGCAGGACGACCTGGTAGAAGGTGCGCAGTTCGCCGGAGCCGTCGATCCTGGCGGACTCCAGCAGTTCGTCGGGGAAGTCCAGGAAGCCCTGGCGCATCAGCAGGATGCCGAAGGAGTTGGCCAGGAAGGGCACGATGACGGCCTGGTAGCTGTCGATCCAGCCGAGGCCGGCCATCATCTGGAACAGCGGGACCAGCAGCACCTGGAGGGGGATCATCATGGTGGCCAGCACCAGGCCGAGCAGCAGTCCGCGGCCCCGGAAGCGGTACTTGGCGAGCCCGTAGCCGCACATCGCGGACAGCAGCGCGCTGAGCGCGGTGTAGACGACGGCGATCCCGAGGCTGTTGAGCAGCACCCGGCCGAAGCCGATGGTCTCCTGGAGGTGGACCAGGTTGCGCAGCAGGTTCCCGCCGGGCAGGAACGGCGGCGGTGAGTGGAACAGTTCGGAGCTGCTGTGGGTGCCGGCGATCACCATCCAGGCGAAGGGCAGCAGGCTGAGGACGGCGCCGAGGGTGAGGACGGCGAGGACGGCGGTGCGGCCGGCCCTGGCGAGCGCTGGTGGACGGCTCATCGGCGCCGGTCCCTTCCGTAGAGCCGGAACTGGAGCAGGGAGACGGCCGCGATGATCAGCACGACGACCCAGGCGATGGCGGCGGCGTAGCCGAAGTCGAGCTGCTGGAAGCCGACCTTGTAGAGGTAGACCACCGGGGTGAGCGTCGCGTCGCCGGGGCCGCCGCGGGTCAGGACGTAGTTCTCGTCGAAGAGTTGCAGGGTGCCGATGGTGGAGGTGATGACGCAGAACAGCACCACCGGGCGCAGCTGGGGCAGGATCACGCTGGTGTAGGTGCGGACGGTGCCGGCGCCGTCGAGGGCGGCGGCCTCGTACTGGTCGCGGCCGATGGCGTGGAGTCCGGCGAGCAGGATGACGGCGTTGTAGCCGGTCCACCGCCAGGTGACCGAGCCGATCAGTGAGATGCGGGCCCAGGTGGGCGAGTTGAGCCAGTCGACCGGGCCGAGGCCGAGGACCTGGAGGAACTGGTTGGCGAGGCCGCCGTCGGTGCGCAGCAGGACCTGGAAGACCACGGCGTAGGCGACCAGGGTGGTGATCGCGGGCAGGAAGAAGACCGCCCGCCAGCCGGCCCGGAGGCGCAGCCAGGACTGGTTGAGCAGGACGGCGAGCACCAGGGCGAGGCCGATCATCACCGGGACCTGGACGGCGAGGATCAGTCCGGTGTTGACGAGGGAGTGCAGGAAGGCCGGGTCGTGCAGCATGCGCCGGTACTGGTCGAGGCCGACCCAGACGTCGGTGCCGTCGCGGCGGGCGGTGAAGCTCTGGTAGAGGCTGGCGCCGAGGGGGTAGGCGAAGAAGGCGACGAAGAGCGCGGTCGTGGGCCCGGCGAACAGCCAGGCCGCGGCCACGGTGCGTGGGGAGCGCCGGCGGCGGGCGGGGGCGGCCGGGGCCTGGGCCGCCGGTTTGCGCAGGGAGGCCGGAGGACTGGTCATCGGGCCCGCCCCTACGCGACCGGCTGGCGGCCGGTCGCGGTGGCGATCTGGCGGGCGGCGGAGCGCAGTACGGTGCCGGGGTCGGCCCCGTTGTGCAGCACCTGGTTGACGGCGGTGGTGACGATGTCGCCGGCCTTGGAGTCGTCGGCGGTGTACTCGACGGTGGGGATGGCGCGGGCGAGTCCGGCGAACAGCTGCATGGCCGGCTGGCCGCCGTAGTAGGGGGCGGGCTGCTGGAAGTACGGGTCGTCCAGGGCGGGGAGGTAGGCGGGGAAGAGCCCTTCGTGCTGCATCATCGAGGCCTGGTTGGCCTTGTCGGCGAGCAGGAAGGAGAGGAAGGCCCAGGCGGTCTCGGGGTTCCTGCTCTGCGCGGGGACGCAGAGGGTGGAGCCGCCGCTGTTGGAGGTGCGGGTGCCGCCGGGGGTGAAGGCGGGCAGCGGGACGACGCCGAACTTGCCGCTGAGGTCGGTCATTTCGGCGGTGAGGGTGCCGTCCCACCAGGCGGCGGTGGGGATGGTGGCGGCCTTGCCGTCGTGGGTGGCGGAGACGAGTCCGTCCCAGCCGTTCTCGAAGTCCACCAGGTCGCGGTCGACGAGCTGTTTGAGCAGGGTGAGCGCGCGTTCGGCGGCGGGGGTGGCGACGGCGGCCCTGCCGTCGGTGAACCAGCGCTGGCCCTGCTGCTGGAGGAGCATCGCGAAGAGGCTGTCCTCCTTGGCGTCCAGGGTGAGCAGTTTCCTGCCGGTGGCGGCCTTGAGGGTGGTGCCGGCGGTGAGGTAGTCGTCCCAGGTGTTCAGGCCGGCCGGGTCGATGCCGGCCTGCCGGAGCAGGTCGCGCCGGTAGAACAGGGCGCACGGCCCGCTGTCCCAGGGCAGGGCGAAGACCCGGCCCTTGGCGTCCGTCACGGTGCGCCAGGAGGCCTCTGGATACTGGGACTTGAGGCTCCCGGCGCGGCCGGTGAGGTCGACCAGGGCGTTCGGGAAGTTGCCGATGTAGGTGGGGAGTTTGTGGCCCTCGACGGTGAGGATGTCGGGCAGTCCGCTGCCGGCGCCGAGCCCGACGGTGATCTTGTCGTAGGCGTTGTCGTAGCCGATGTCGACCACGTCGACGGTGGTGCCGGGGTGGGCCTGTTCGAAGACCTTGCCGAGCCGCTGCATGGCCTTGGCGGCGACGTCCCAGGACCAGATGGTGACCTTGCCGGCGAGGGTGGCGCCCGGGCTGCCGGTGAGCTGCTTGGCGCTGGTGCCGCCGGTTCCGCCGGTCGCGCAGCCGGTGGCGCCGGTCAACAGCAGTGCGCCGCCGGCGAGTCCGGCACGGAGGAGTCGGCGACGCCCTGGATCTTCCGCCGATCCGCCCTGGCCAAAGTCGAGTTGGGAATGTTTTCTGTGCCGGGTTTCTGCGGACATCTTGCCTCCCGACTGGTGAATGCCGAATGCTGTATACAGAACTCAGCATTCACAACCCCGTCAAGGCTTGTGACTGAAATCGCGGAAGGTGCCAGGATGAGCACACGCGTCCCCCGAACCCACCCGTACATCCCCAACTCCGCCCCGGAGGTGAGGAAGTCGATGCTCGCGGCGGTCGGCGCCCAGGACGTCGAGGAGTTCTACGCCGACATCCCCGCCGCCCTCCGGCTGGACCGCCCGCTGCGGCTGCCCGGGGCGCTCGGCTCCGAGGCCCGGCTGGCCGCCCACCTGGAGGAACTGCTCTCCCGCAACACCGCCGTCCCGCCCGGCCGCAGCTTCCTCGGCGCCGGCTGCTACCGCCACCACGTGCCCGCCGTCGTGGACGAGATCGTCAACCGCAGCGAGTTCCTCACCGCCTACGCGGGCGAGCCGTACGAGGACCACGGCCGCTTCCAGGCACTGTGGGAGTACCAGTCGCTGATGGCCGAGCTGCTCGCCGTCGACGTCGTCAACGTGCCGACGTACGACGGGTTCCAGGCCGCCGCGACCGCGCTGCGGATGGCCGGGCGGGCCACCGGCCGGCGCCGGCTGGTGCTGGTCGGCGCGATCGACCCGGACCGGCTCTCCCGGATCCGCGACTACGTCCGGGGCGTCCACGACCTCGTCCTCGTCCCGGCCGAGCCCACCGCCGTCCGCGCCGCGCTCGCCGAGGGCGACGCGGCCGCCGTCTACGCCCAACTCACCGACCACCGCGGCCGGGTGGACCAGGAGCTGCCGCAGTACATCGAACTCGCCCACCGGGCCGGGGCGCTGGCCGTCGTCCACGCCAACCCGCTCAGCCTCGGCGTGCTCACCCCGCCCGCCGATCTCGGCGCCGACCTCACCTGCGGCGAGCTCCAGCCGCTCGGCATCCACCCGAGCTTCGGCGGCGGCAACGCCGGCTTCATCGGCAGCCCCGACGACGAGCGCCTCGTCGCCGAGTACCCGAGCCGGCTGTTCGGCCTCGTCCCCACCGACGTCCCCGGCGAGTACGGCTTCGGCGACGTCGCGTACGAGCGCACCTCCTTCGCGCTGCGCGAGGAAGGCAAGGAGTGGGTCGGCACCGCCGCCGCCCTGCACGGCATCGCCGCCGGGGTCTACCTCGCGCTGATGGGCCCGCACGGCATGCGCGAGATCGGCACGACGATCCTCGCCAACACCGCCTACGCCCGGCAGCGCCTCGCCGCCGTCCCCGGCGTCGAAACGGCCGACCCCGAAGCCGTGCACTTCGCCGACTTCACCGTCCGCTACACCGGCGAGCGCACCGCCGCCGAGATCGCCGACGCCCTGCTCGCCCTCGGCCTGCACGCCGGCACCCCGGCCGCGCCCGACGAGGGCCGCTACTGCGTGACCGAGCTGCACACCCAGGCCGACATCGACCGGCTCGCCGACGCGCTTGAGGAGACCGTGAAGTGACGAATCATCAGACGAGCGGCTCGGTGGACCCGCGAGTCGCCCCCAAACCCGCCCTGCGCCGCTTCCACCAGGCCCGCTGGGACGAGAAGCTGATCTTCGAACTGGGCACCCCCGGCGAGCGCGGCGTCCTGCCCCCGCTGCCCGAACCCGCCGTCACCGCCGCCGTCGGCGACCCCGCCGAACGGCTGCCCGCCGCGCTGCGCCGCGGCACCCCGCCCGCCCTGCCCGAACTCGGCCAGCAGCAGGTGCTCCGGCACTACCTGCGGCTCTCCCAGGAGAACCTCGGCGCCGACCTCAACGTGGACGTCGGCCAGGGCACCTGCACCATGAAGTACAGCCCCAAGGTCAACGACACCTTCGTCCGCGACCCCCGGATCGCCGCCCTGCACCCGGCCCAGGACGCCTCCACCGTCCAGGGCGTCCTCGAACTCGTCCACCGGCTGGAGCAGTTGCTCAGGGAGATCTCCGGCATGGACCGGGTCAGCCTCCAGCCCGGCGCGGGCTCGGCGGCGATCTGGACCAACGTCTCGGTGATCCGCGCCCACCACGCCGCCCGCGGCGAGGCGCAGCAGCGCGACGAGGTCATCACCACCGCCTTCTCCCACCCCTCCAACGCCGCCTGCGCCAAGACCGCCGGCTTCCGGGTGATCACCCTGCACCCGGACGCCGACGGCTACCCCGACATCGAGGCGCTGCGCGCCGCCGTCGGCCCGCGCACCGCCGCCCTCCTCATCACCAACCCCGAGGACACCGGCATCTACAACCCCCGGATCGCCGAGTTCGTCCGGATCGTCCACGAGGCCGGCGGCCTGTGCGCCTACGACCAGGCCAACGCCAACGGCATCCTCGGCATCACCCGGGCCCGTGAAGCCGGCTTCGACCTGTGCCACTTCAACCTGCACAAGACCTTCTCCACCCCGCACGCCTGCGGCGGCCCGGCGGCCGGTGCCTGCGGCGTCACCGCGGAGCTGGCGCCCTACCTGCCGAGCCCCACCGTCGAGTTCGACGGCGAGCGGTACGTCCTGGACGACGACCGGCCGGACTCGGTCGGCAAGATCCGCCCCTACCTGGGCGTCGTGCCGAACCTGGTGCGCGCCTACGCCTGGATCACGGCCCTGGGCGCCGAGGGGCTGCGCGAGGTCGCCGAGACCGCCGTACTCAACAACAACTACCTGCTGCACCGGGTGCGGCAGATCCGCGGCGTCTCCGTCCCGTACGCCGAGGGGCGCCCCCGGGTCGAACAGGTCCGCTACAGCTGGCAGCAGCTCGCCGAGGACACCGGCCTGCACAGCGAGGACCTCGGCTACCGCGCCGCCGACTTCGGCACCCACTACTGGACCAGCCACCACCCGTACGTCGTCCCCGAGCCGATGACGCTGGAGCCCACCGAGTCCTACTCCCGCGCCGACCTGGACGAGTACGCGGCGATCCTGGCCGAGGTCGCCCGCGAGGCGTACGAGGACCCGGACACCGTCCGCACCGCCCCGCACCGCTCCACCGTGCACCGGATCCGGCACGAGCCGCTGGACGACCCGGCGGTCTGGGCGGTCAGCTGGCGCGCCTACCGCCGCAAGGTCCTGGGCGAGCAGCCGTGACGGCTCCCCCGGCCGGGCGCCGGACCGGGCCCGGGGCCGAGCGGGACCGGCCCCGGATCGGGCCCGTGACCGACCAGGACCCGCCCCGGATCGGGCTCGTGGTCAACCCGGTCGCCGGGCTCGGCGGCCGGGTCGGCCTCAAGGGCAGCGACGGCGCCGAGATCCAGCGGCGCGCGCTGGACCTCGGCGCCCGC
>NZ_MSJQ01000129.1 GCF_014596515.1 Streptomyces sp. CBMA156 | reverse complement strand
GCCACGGGGGCTGCTCCTCTCCGGCGCGCGGTCGGGCGTGCGGGGACGGGGACGGGGGTGCGGGCCCGCGGGCGGGCCGGCCGCGGCCCCGTGACCGACGGGTCCGCGGCGTCGACGTTAGCCGGTGGGTACGACAACGGGGTGCCGGGCGGCTCCGGCAACGGTGGGTAAAGCCCGTGGGCAGGGCCGGGGACACGGCGTATGGTTCGCGAAATGACCGAGAACCCGTTCTTCCAGGCCAGCTCGCTGGTCTACGAGCTCCCGCCGTTCGCCGAGATCCGCGAGGAGCACTACCTGCCCGCGTACGAGCGGGGGATGGCCGATCAGCTGGCCGAGATCGCGGCGATCACCGCGGACCGGAGCCTGCCGGCCTTCGAGAACACCCTGGTGGCCCTGGAACGCTCCGGGGAACTGCTGCGCCGGGTCGACGCGGTGTTCCGCAACCAGTCGTCCTCGGACACCACCGACGTGCTGGACGAGGTGGAGGCGAAGGTGAGCCCGCTGCTCGCCGCCCACCACGACGCGATCCACCTGGACCGCGCGCTGTTCGCCCGGATCGAGGCGCTGCACGGGGACCGCGCCGGGCTCGGCCTGGACCCGGAGTCGCTGCGGCTGCTGGAGCGCTGGTACACCGCGTTCGTGCGCTCCGGCGCCCGGCTGGGCGCGGCCGAGCAGGCCAGGCTGCGCGAGCTGAACGCCGAACTCGCCGCGCTCGGCACCACCTTCCAGCAGAACGTGAACGCCGCCACCCGGGCCGCCGCGCTGGTCCTGGACTCCGCCGAGGAGCTGGCCGGGCTGTCCGAGGGCGCGATCGCCGGGGCGGCGGAGAACGCCCGGGTGCTCGGCCGCCCGGGCACATACGTGCTGAGCCTGCGGAACACCTCCGGCCAGTCCGAGCTGGCGCAGCTCACCGACCGCTCGGTGCGCGAGCGGCTGCTGGCCGCCTCGCTCGGCCGGGGCGTCGAGGCGAACGGCCCGCTGGCGATCCGCACCGCCGCGCTGCGCGCCGAGCGGGCCGCGCTGCTCGGGTACCCGAGCCACGCCGCGTACGTGGTCGCGGACGAGACGGCCGGCACCGTGGAGGCGGTCTCCGCCCTGCTGTCCAGGCTGGTCGGCCCGGCGGTGGCGATGGCCCGCAGGGAGGCCGGGGAGCTGGCCGCGGCGGCGGCCGCGGACGGGATCGACGAGATCGCCGCGCACGACTGGGCGTACTACTCGGAGAAGGTGCGGCAGAGCTCCTACCAGGTGGACGCGGCGGGGCTGCGCCCGTACTTCGAGCTGGAGCGGGTGCTGCGGGACGGCGTGTTCTTCGCCGCGAACCTGGCGTACGGGCTGAGCTTCACCGAGCGGCCGGACCTGACGGCCCACCACCCGGACGCCCGGGTCTTCGAGGTGTTCGAGGAGGACGGCACCGCGCTGGGCCTGTTCATCGGCGACTTCCACGCCAGGGCGTCCAAGCGCGGCGGCGCCTGGATGGACGCGCTGGTGGCCCAGTCCGGGCTGACCGGGCAGCGGTCGGTGGTGCTGAACAACCTCAACATCCCGCACCCGGCGCCCGGCGAGCCGGCGCTGATGGACTGGGACGAGGTGCGCACGCTGTTCCACGAGTTCGGGCACGCGCTGCACGGGCTGTTCTCGGACGTGCGCTACCCGCTGTTCTCGGGCACCTCGGTGCCCCGGGACTTCGTCGAGTTCCCCTCGCAGGTCAACGAGATGTGGATGGTCAGGCCCGAGGTGCTGGCCAACTACGCCCGCCACCACGAGACCGGGGAGCCGCTGCCGGCCGAGCTGGTCGAGCGGATG
This sequence comes from Streptomyces sp. CBMA156, assembly GCF_014596515.1. Lineage (GTDB taxonomy): Bacteria > Actinomycetota > Actinomycetes > Streptomycetales > Streptomycetaceae > Kitasatospora. Next base: position 9,055 of record NZ_MSJQ01000129.1, on the reverse strand, counting down.
ACGGCGGCCGAGGGCTTCGGACAGGGCTTCCGGACGGTGGAGTACCTGGCGGCCACGCTGCTGGACTGGGCCTGGCACACCGTGCCGGCGGACGAGCTGGGCACGGACGCCGAGGCGTTCGAGGCGCGGGCGCTCGCGGCGGCCGGGATCGCGGTGGACGCGATCCCGCCGCGCTACCGGACAGCGTACTTCCAGCACGTCTTCGCCAGCGGCTACAGCGCCGCGTACTACGCGTACATCTGGTCGGAGGTGCTGGACGCCGACACCGTGCAGTGGTTCGAGGGCAACGGGCGGTCGGTGCGGGAGAGCGGCGAGCTGTTCCGGCGCGAGCTGCTGGCGCGCGGGTTCAGCCGGGACCCGCTGGAGTCCTTCCGCGCGGTGGTCGGCCGGGCTCCGGAGACCGGGCCGCTGCTGGTCCGCCGGGGGCTGGCGTAGGCGGCGTCACCGTGTCGTGAGGGTGACCGTCACGGCCGTGCCCGGGCGGGTGCGCGGGAGCCGGATGCGTACGGTTCCCGCGCGCCCGTCCGCCGGCTGCTCCACCTCGGCCCGGGCGCCGGCGGGGGAGACGGCGACGTCGGCGCCGTGCGGGAACGCGGCCGGGGGGAGCAGGAGTTCGCCGGCGCGTCCGGTGCCGTCGGCGCGCCAGCGCACGGTGGCGCCGTCGGCGCGGACCTCGGTGCGGACGTCCGTTCCCGGGACGGCCACCGGGTACGGGCCGAAGACGGGCCCGTCGCCGGGCGCGGGGTGCCCGGCCGGGTCGAGCGCGCAGTAGCCGCCGTCGCCCCGGCACCAGTACCACATCGTCCAGCCCTCGGCGAAGCCGTCCATCGCGGCGACCTGACGGCGGACCAGTTCGGTGTTGCCTGGCCTGCGGGAGTCCGGCGGGCCCCACTCGCCGACCAGGACGGGCAGCCGGTGGGCGGCGGGGTAGCCGGTGACCGCGGCGGTGTACCGCTCCACGAAGCCGCCGGCCGGGTCCCAGTCGGAGCCGTTCTCGACCGCCGTGTCGTAGAAGTGCGGCGCGTAGCCGAGCCTGGCGGCGCCGGGGCGCGGGTCGGTGAAGCCGGGCAGGTGGGTGGGCACGCCCTGGCCGACCAGGACGGTCGGTTCCACGAACAGCCAGGCGCGGGAGTCGGCGCGGCGCACGGCGTCGATCAGCCGGCGGTACATGCCGGCGAGCCTGCCCTCCTCCAGGGCGGCGGAGGCGGCGGCCAGCACGGCCGGGTCGCCCGGGTCACCGTCCACCGGGCCGAACGGCTCGTTGAACAGGTCGTAGCCCAGCAGTGAGCGGTGGCCGCGCAGTTCGCGGGCCAGCCGGGTGTAGAAGTCGGCCTGCCAGGCACGCAGGTCGGGGTCGTCGTAGAGGTGGCGGAAGGCGGCCTGGACGGCGGGCTGGAAGTAGCCGGCGAACCAGTCGTCCGGGTCCGGGGTGAAGGGCAGCCCGTCGTCCCGGGTGGCCCAGGCGGGGATGCCGTTGCTGCCGCCGAGGAACTTCGGCCCGTAGACGTCCTGGTGGAAGTCGACCAGGACCAGCAGGCCCAGACGGTCGGCCCGGTCGAGGAGCCGCTGGATCCGGCGCAGTTCGGCGGGGTCGAGGCGGCCGCGCCCGGGCTCCAGCCTGGTCCAGGAGACCGGCAGCCGGACCAGCGTGAAGCCCTGGGCGGCGACGGAGTCGAGGTCGGCGGGGGTGGCCTCGGCGTACTTGTCGAGATTGAAGCCGCGAAGGCCGAGGCGGCGGCCCTGGGCATCGGTGAGCGCGGTGCGGCCGTCGGCGGCGGTGACCGTGCCGGTGGGGAAGCGGTCCGCCGGCCCGCCGTGGGCGGAGGCCTGGACCGAGGCCTGGGCGGAGGCGGGGACGGCGGTGAAGACGGCGGTGGCGGCGAGCAGCAGGGCGACGGCGGTGCGGCGCAGGCGCATCGGGGACCTCGCACGGCGGGGGGTGGGGTGGGCCCGATGATGCCCGGACTGCCGCGCACGGCACAAGAGTTCGGTCGGCGCGGGTCGGCCTGGTGGCCGGTTCGGTCGGTGTCCGGTTCGGCCTGGCGGCCGGTTCAGTCGGCGGACGGTTCGGGCGCGGGCGGCAGGACAGCGGTCGGCAGTTCGGCGGCGGCGGCCAGCCGGCCCCAGAGCAGGTCGGCCAGCGCCTGCACCATCCGGGTGCGCGAGCAGGGCCTGGCCTCCAGCCACCAGTCCCCGGCGGCCAGCACCATGCCGGTGATGCCCCGGCCCCAGGCCTCGGCGAGCAGGTCGCGGTCGGCTCCGAGGTCGACCTGGCTCTGCACGGCCCGGGTGATCTCCTCGGCGATCTGCCTGAGCGCGGGGGCGAGCGCGTTGCCGGCGCCGCTCGGGTCGCCCGGCTCGGGGTGGGTGAGCAGCCGGTAGACCTGGGGGCGGGCCTCGATCCCGGCGAGATAGGTGTCCAGCACGTGCTCGACCCGGTCGCGGCGCTCCAGCGGCTCGGCGAGGGCGGCCCTGACGGCGGCCAGCAGACCGCCGGTGTGACGTTCGGTCAGGGCTCTGATCAGGCCGCTCCGGTCGCCGAAGTGGCGGTAGAGGATCGGCTTGGTGATGCCGGCCTCGGCGGCGATGGCGTTCATGCTCGCGCCTGGGCCCTCCCGCTGGATGACCCGGTCGGCGGCGTTGAGCAGCTGATCGCGGCGGGGCTCTCGGGACATGCGGTGCTCCTCGGGATCGGGTTCTGCGGGGTCGGCCAGGGCGTTGACACCGGTTACCAAGCAGTAGCAGACTCCGACGATGTTACCGGCGGTAACACCACGGTCGGCCGCACACGTCTTCGGAGGCAAACACCATGAGCAGCACGTTCTCGATGGACCCGGGCGCGGACCAGCTGGCCGTACGCGACTGGCTGCACGGCTTCGCCGCCGACGTGATGCGACCGGCCGCGGCCGAGTGGGACGAGCGCGAGGAGACCCCCTGGCCGGTCATCCAGGAGGCCGCCAAGCTGGGCATCTACTCGCTGGACTTCTACGCCCAGCAGTACTTCGACCCCTCCGGCGTCGGCATCCCGATCGCGATGGAGGAGCTGTTCTGGGGCGACGCGGGCATCGGGCTGTCCATCGTCGGTACCACCCTGGCCGCCGTCGCGGTGCTGGCCAACGGCACCGACGAGCAGATCGGCACCTGGACCCCGCAGATGTTCGGCACCCCGGAGGACGTCAAGGTCGCCGCCTTCTGCTCCTCCGAGCCGGACGCCGGCTCCGACGTGTCCGCGCTGCGCACCCGGGCGGTGTACGACGAGGCGAGGGACGAGTGGGTGCTCGACGGCACCAAGACCTGGGCCACCAACGGCGGGATCGCCGCCGTCCACGTGGTGGTCGCCACCGTCGACCCGGGGCTCGGCGCGAAGGGCCAGGCCTCCTTCGTCGTCCCGCCGGGCACCCCGGGGCTGAGCCAGGGCCAGAAGTTCAAGAAGCACGGCATCCGCGCCTCGCACACCGCCGAGGTGGTGCTGGACGGAGTCCGGGTGCCCGGCAGCTGCCTGCTCGGCGGCAAGGAGAAGCTGGACGAGCGGCTGGCCCGGGCCCGCGAGGGGGCCGGGCGGCAGGGCGGCAGGGGCAACGCGGCGATGGCCACCTTCGAGGCCTCGCGTCCGGCCGTCGGCGCGCAGGCGATCGGCATCGCCAGGGCCGCGTACGAGGTGGCGCTGGACTACGCGAAGACCCGCGAGCAGTTCGGCCGGCCGATCATCGACAACCAGGGCGTGGCCTTCCAGCTCGCCGACATGAGGACCAGGATCGACGCGGCCAGGCTGCTGGTGTGGCGGGCCTCCTGGATGGCGGTCGGCAACCGGCCGTTCACCGCGGCCGAGGGCTCGATGTCCAAGCTCTACGCGGGCGAGACCGCGAAGTACGTGACGGCGCAGGCGATGCAGATCCTCGGCGGCAACGGCTTCACCCGGGAGTACCCGGTGGAGCGGATGCACCGGGACAGCGCGATCTACTCGGTCTTCGAGGGGACCAGCGAGATCCAGCGGCTGGTGATCGCCCGGGCGATCTCGGGGATGCCGATCCGCTAGCCGGGGCGGTCGGCCTGGTGGTCGGCCGGTGGGCCGACCGGCGGGCCGTCCTTCAGCGGGCGGCCCAGAAGGTGAGCCCGGCGGTGAGCGCGCCCACCAGCGCGCCGGCGATCGTCTGTGCGGTGGTGTGGTCCCGCAGCACCACCCGGGACCACCCGATCACCGGGACGAGTGGGCCGAGCAGCAGCCAGAGCGGGCCGAGCGCGATGGCCAGGCAGGCCACCGCGCCGCCGGCCACGGCGGTGTGCACGGAGATCTTCCACCGGGTGGTGATCACCAGGATCGGCACCAGCGAGGCGAACATCGCCAGCACCACCGCGGTCAGGTCGGCGGGGGCGTCCAGTCCGATCATCACCGCGAAGCAGACCAGCACCGAGCCCATGATGAACGGGAAGACGGTCAGCCGGCGCTGCCGGTGGCCGACGTGACGGTCCGCCACGGTGCCCCTGCGCATGCCGCGCCGGATGAACAGGGTCGGGACGACGGCGGCGAACAGGGCGGCGAAGAGCGCCCAGCCGATGCCCGGCCAGCCGTAGCGGAGGCCGCCCAGCACCGGGAGCATCGCGATGATCACGTTCTTCGGCTCGATGCCGTCGGTGATCCGGCGGGCCCAGACCGTCCGGCGGGTGGGGGCGGGTGCGGCCTCGGCCTCGGTGGTCATCGGGGTGGGTGCTCCGGGGGCGTGAAGGGACGGGTGTGGTTCCGGTCGGACGATCGTACGGGCGCCGGTTCGGGCCGGTCCGCCTGGAGTTGTGCTGTCCGGAGCCGTGCTCGGAGGCGTGCCCGGAGCCGTGCCGCCCGGAGCCGGGCCCGGCTCAGAACCGGGCGGGGCGGCCCTCCATGAAGGCGGCCAGGCCCTCGCGGACGTCCGAGCCCTCCCGGGAGCGGAGCAGCCAGGGCGCCAGGGCCTCGGCCGCGCGCTCGGGCGGGGCGTTCAGGACGGCCTTGGCGCCGCCGATGGTGTGGGTCGAACGGCGGGTCAGCAGCCGGGCGAAGTCCAGCGCGGCGGCGTCCAGTTCGGCGTCCGGCAGGACGCGTTCGGCCAGGCCCAGCGGCAGCGCGTCCCGGCCGCTCACCAACTCGCCGGAGAACAGCAGGTACTTGGCCCTGGCCGGGCCGACCAGGCGGCCCAGCCGTACGGTCGGCACCTCCCAGTAGACCACCCCGAGTTTGGCCGGGGTGATCCCGATCCTGGCGTCCTCGGCGACGAACCGCAGGTCGCAGGCGACGGCCAGCTGGCAGCCGCCGCCGACGCAGGCGCCGTGCACCACGGCGAGGGTCGGGTGGGGGAAGGCCGCCAGTGCCTCCTCGGCGGCGACGTTGACCGCGTGGTAGGCCTGCGCGCTGTCCGGATCGCCGTAGGCCTCGGCGAGTTCGGCGATGTCCGCGCCCGCGCTGAAGGTGTTGTCCGCGCCGGTGAGCAGCAGGACGCGCACCCCCTCGTGCTCGGCCAGCTGCCGCAGCACCTTGGGCAGTGCCTGCCAGATGGCCAGGGTCACCGCGTTGCGGCGGTGCGGGCGGGCGAACTCCAGCACCGCGACGCCGTCGTCGCCGACGTACGCGTTGAGGCCCTCGGCCTGCGCGGGCAGGGCGGAGCGGTCCCGCGTGAGCAGCGGCTGGTCCATGCGCACCTCCGGTCGGTCGTGGTGCGCCAACTCTCTCAGGCGGTGCGGGTGCAGTAGTCACCGAGGCCCTGTTCGACCAGGGCGAAGGCGCGGTGGGCCTGGTCGAGGGCGACGGGCAGGGCGTCCGCGGCGCGCCCGCCGGCCAGCATCCGGCGCTGGTTGTCGGCGGTCAGGGTCAGCTGGGCGGCGAGCAGTTGGGCGGCGGCGACCCTGGCGGTGAGCTCGTCGTGGGCCGGATCCTGGGCGAGCAGTTCGGTGGCCAGCAGGGTCTGGGTCTGCTGGCCGAAGCCGGCGGTGGCGCGCATGAGCAGGGCCGGGGTCTGGTGGATCACCCGGACCACGTCGAGGACGATCCGGTCGTCGCTGAGCCCGGTGGAGGGGTCGAACCTCCGCAGTGCGGCCAGGTAGTGGGTGCGCAGGGCCGCGACCGCCGAGGTGCCGGGGGCGCGCTCGCGCACCACCCGGGCCGGCTCGTCGAGGTGCTGCTCCATCGGGCCCATGACCAGGTCTTCCTTGCTGGGGAAGTAGTTGAAGACGGTCATCTTGGACACCTCGGCGGCGGCCGCGATCTCGGCCACCGAGACCTGGTCGAAGCCGCGTTCGGCGAACAGCCCGATGGCGGTGCGCCAGAGCCGGAGGCCGGTCTGGATCTTCTTGCGCTCCCGCAGCGGGAGCGCGTCGAGGTCGTGGCCGGCGTCGAATCCGGGGTGGGTCGCCATGGTGGGACTGTACCAGGAACAATGATTGACCAGGCTCAAGGATTGACCGAGTATAAAATCCCTGCCATGGTGGTGCCGGGCCCGCCGGATCCGACCGGTCCGGCCCGAACTCCACGGACCCAGGGGGGACTTGACCATGGCGATCGCCGAACCGAGGACAGCGGGCCGGCCCCCGTCCGGCACGAAGCCGGCCGGACCGGCGGCGCTGATGACGCCGGCCCAGCGCGGGCTGGGCATGCTGCTCTGCCTGGTCACGATCGTGCTGGCGGTGCTGGACATGAACATCGTGTCGGCGGCCACCGTGCCGATCGTCCGGGACCTCGACCCCGTCCACGGCGTCGACCGACTGCCCTGGCTGGTCAGCGCGTTCGCCCTGGCCGCCACCGCGCTGCTGCCGCTGTACGGCAGGCTCTGCGACGTCTACGGCGCCAAGCGCGTACTGCTGGGGGCGGTCGGCACCTTCCTGCTCGGCTCGGCGCTCTGCGGGGCGGCGCAGTCGATGGACCAGCTGATCGCCTTCCGGGCGGTGCAGGGCGTCGGCGGCGGTGGACTGATGAGCGTCACCATGGTGGTCATCGCCCAGTTCAAGGAGCCGGAGGAGGGCGGCGGAGGCAAGGGCGGCGCGATGGGCGGGATCGTCGCGGGCCTCGGCATGGCGGTCGGGCCGCTGATCGGCGCGCTGTTCACCGACCACCTCGGCTGGCGCTGGATCTTCTACCTCAACCTGCCGCTCGGGCTGCTGGTCCTGGTCGGTGTCGCCCTGGTGGTCAAGCTGCCCCCGACGACCGGCCGCCGGGGCCTGGACTTCGTCGGCGCGGCCCTCGCGGCGGCCTTCGCGACCGGGCTGCTGCTGGTCACCGAGTGGGGTGGCAAGGAGTACGCCTGGACGTCCCCGGTGATCCTCGGTCTGTCCGCCGCCACCCTGGGCGCGTTCGGCCTCTTCCTGTGGCGGCAGGCCACCGCCGCCGAGCCGGTGCTGCCGCTGTCGCTGTTCCGGATCCGCGCGGTGCGGCTGGGCTTCGCGATCCAGGGCCTGGTCGGGATGGGCATGATCGGCTCGATCATGTACGTGATGCTCTACCTGCAGATCGCCCGGGGCGTCGCCCCGACCTCGGCCAGCCTCTACCTGATCCCGATGGCGGCCGGGATGACCGGGGCCAGTCTGCTGGCCGGCCGGCTGATCGGGCGCGGCCACCCGGTCCGGACCTTCCTGGCGCTCGGCGCCGGGTGTGCGACGCTCGCCCTCGTGCTGCTCGGCCTCAGCGGGCCGGACACCGGACTGTGGCTGGTGATGGCCGAACTCGCGCTGCTGGGCGGCGGGCTGGGGCAGCTGATCGGCCAGCTGATCACGGTGGTGCAGGAGGCCGCGCCCCGGCACCAGCTGGGGGTGGCGACCGCCGGCATCCGGTTCTTCCAGACCCTCGGCAACGCGCTCGGCGCGGCGCTGTTCGGCAGCGTGCTGGCCAGGGTCTTCGAGGCGGGCGAGCCGGGGCGGCCGCTCGGCGCGGTCCGGGCGCTGACCGGGGCGGCGCACGAGCACGCGGTGCGCAGCTTCACGGACGCGGTGGACGTGGTGTTCCTGTCGGCGGGCGGGGCGCTGGCGCTGGCGCTGGTGTGCGTGCTGCGGCTGCGGCCGGCCGGGACGGCTCCGGCGGCTCGGGAGGCCTGACGGGCCGGCGGGTACGGGGGAGGGCGCGGGGCCCGGTGGACGGGGAGTCCACCGGGCCCCGCGGCGTCCGGGTTCAGGCCCGGCCGGTCCACTCCGAGGCGAGGACGGCCCAGATCTCCTTGTCGTAGCGGACCCCGTTGTACGGGTACCACTCGCGCAGCACGCCGTCGCGGGTCATGCCGACCCGCTCGGCGACCGCCCGGCTGCGGTCGTTGACGGAGGAGCACCACCACTCGGCGCGGTGCAGGCCGCGGGTGACGAAGGCGTAGTCGAGCAACTGCTTGACGGCGGCGGTGATCAGCCCGTGGCCCTCGCCGGCCGGCTCGGTCCAGGCGCCGATCTCGCAGACGCCGGACCGGGCGTCGAAGCTCACGAACATCACGCCGCCGACCAGCGTGCCGTCCAGCCAGATGCCGTAGATCCGCTTCTGGTCGGCGGCCTGGCCGTCGGCGTAGCGCTGGAGGGTGGCGCGGGCGGAGTCCAGGTCGACCGAGAAGGTCGCCCAGGGGATCCACGGGTCGGTGTGGGCGCGGGCGCGGTCGATGTGGGTCAGGAACTCGGGGGCCTGCCAGGGCTCCAGCGGGCGCAGTTCGGCGTTCTCGGCGAGCGGTACGGCAAACACGGGCGGCCTTTCACGGGGGTGCTGAGGTTGGCTGAGACCATTCATAACAAACGTTTGGTATGTACGATAGCCCCCATGACGCCCGCCCGTGGAGACCATGACGCCCGCCGCTCGGAAGTCTCCGAGGGGGTGTGGCGGGTGCTCTCCAGCCGGGGCTTCGAAGGGCTGACCCTGCGCGCGGTGGCCGCCGAACTGGGCGCCACCACCGGACTGTTGACGCACTACTTCCCGAACAAGCGGGCACTGCTGAGCCATGCGCTGGAGGAACTGGACCGGCGCTCGCTGGCCCGGCCCCGGCGCACCGCCCCCGCCGACGGCAGCCCGCCGCCGGCCGGGCTGGCCAGGGTGCGGGCGTCACTGCTGGACGTCCTGCCGCTGGACGGC
>NZ_MSJQ01000128.1 GCF_014596515.1 Streptomyces sp. CBMA156 | reverse complement strand
GCCGCGGGCGCGAGGACCTCCGCCACCACGGCCTCGCGCCGCCCCACCGCACCGGTGCGGCGGGCCAGCGTGACGTACCCGAGCGCAGTGACCGTCCCGACCGCCCCGCAGACCGTCCAGAGGACCACGGGCCCGGCGTGCTGGAGCAGCAGCCCGCCGCCGGCCGGGCCGAGGAACGAGGCGAGCGACCAGGAGAGGCTGTGCACGCCCTGGTAGCGGCCGCGCCCGTGGGTCGGCGCCAGCTCGGCGACCATGCCCATCATCACCGGCGTGTTCAGGATCTCGCCGACCGTCCAGACCGCCACCGAGAGTGCGAACAGCCAGGCCGAGGACCCGGCCAGCGCGGCCAGTCCGAAGCCCCAGCCGGTGAGCAGACAGCTGGCGACCAGCAGCCCGGTGCGCGAGCGGCCCTCCATCCACCGGGTGAGCGGGATCTGGAGGACCACGATCAGCAGCCCGTTCAGGCCGATGACCAGGCCGTACTGGGTGGAGGTGATCCCGGAGGCGCCCATGTCCACGGCCAGCGTGGTGCTGCCCTGCTGGAAGACCAGCGCGAGCAGCAGGGTCAGCCCGACCAACGCCATGAACGGGGCGTCCCGGAACACCGAGAGCAGGCTGACCGGCGGTTCGGCGGAGCCGGCCGGGTGGCCGGGCGGGAGCTGGGGCCTGGTCTCCGGGATCCGGACGAAGATCACCACCGCGCAGACCAGGGTGGAGAACGCGTCCAGCAGGAAGAGCGTCAGATAGCCGTGGGTGGCGATCAGACCGGCCGCGGCGGCGGAGAGGCCGAAGCCGATGTTGATCGCCCAGTAGTTCAGCGAGTACGCGCGGACCCGGTCCTCGGCCGGCACCAGGTCGGCGATGATCGCCGAGGTGGGCGGCCGGGTCGCGTTGCTGCACAGGCCCACGAAGAAGACCACCACGGCGATCGCCACCTGGCCGTCCGCGAAGCCCAGCACGGCGGTGGACAGCGCGGTGCCGAGCTGGGCGGCGACCAGCGTGGGACGGCGGCCGATCCGGTCGGCCAGCACGCCCGCGCCGATCGCCGCGACGGCCGAGCCGAGGCCGAACAGCGAGGCCACCAGGCCCGCGTAGGAGGCCGAGTACCCCCGGTCGACGGTCAGGTACAACGCCAGAAAAGTGACGACGAATGCGCCGAGCTTGTTCACCAGGGTGCTGACCCAGAGCCACCAGAACTGCCGCGGCAGCCCGCCCACCGTCTCCTGGACGAGTCTTCGGAGCCGGGGATTGGAGGCCAGGGCGACGAGCATGTGGGGGCTCCCGGAGGCAGGCGTCCGCTGAGCGGTGCGGCAGGCCCGGTCAGCCAACGCAGGTAAGTGTCAGATGCGCGGAGCACACATTACACATCGGCCGAAGGTCCCCACCAGGGGTTTTCCGGCCCCCACTAAGCTGGGGGCCATGGCTGACACGACGTACCGACTCATCCTGCTCCGCCACGGCGAGAGCCAGTGGAACCAGAAGAACCTGTTCACCGGTTGGGTCGATGTCGACCTCAACGAGAAGGGCGAGAAGGAGGCCGCCCGCGGTGGCGAGCTCCTGGCCGCCGAGGGTCTGCTCCCCGACGTGGTGCACACCTCGCTTCTGCGCCGCGCCATCCGCACCTCCCAGATCGCCCTGGACAAGGCCGACCGGCACTGGATCCCGGTCAACCGCAGCTGGCGGCTGAACGAGCGCCACTACGGCGCGCTCCAGGGCAAGGACAAGGCCCAGACCCTGGCCGAGTTCGGCGAGGAGCAGTTCCAGCTGTGGCGCCGCTCGTACGACACCCCGCCGCCGGTGCTGGCCGACGACGCCGAGTACTCGCAGGCCGATGACGCCCGTTACGCCGAGATCCCGAGCGAGCTGCGTCCGCGCACCGAGTGCCTGAAGGACGTCGTCGAGCGGATGCTCCCGTACTGGTACGACGCCATCGTCCCGGACCTGGCCGCCGGCCGGACCGTCCTGGTCACCGCCCACGGCAACAGCCTGCGCGCGCTGGTCAAGCACCTCGACGGCGTCTCCGACGAGGCCATCGCCGGTCTGAACATCCCGACCGGCATCCCGCTGGTCTACGAGCTGGACGCCGACTTCAAGCCCGTCGCCCAGGGCGGCCGCTACCTCGACCCGGACGCCGCCGCGTCGGCCATCGAGGCGGTCAAGAACCAGGGCAAGAAGTAAGCCACTTGCCGACGAGGCTCCGCCGCCCGGCCTTGCCGGGTGGCGGGGCCTTCGTTCGTTTTCGGTCGGTTCGGAGTCAACCCGCTTGCTCGGCACTGGAGTTGGGTAGGCGGGAAAATGGTTCAGACCATTGACGGCTCAATCGGCGGCTCCTACCGTGAGGGCACCGGACTGGCGCAGGCATGCCAGGAACTCCCCGTCCGGGCCGCCGCACCCCCACGCGCGCGCGTCTGCGCCCCGGCGCACACTCCATCCACCCCCACGGAGGAGCACCATGCGCACACGCCACGTCGTCGGGGCGGTCGTCGCCGCCCTGGCGATCCCGCTGACCCTGGCCTTCCCGGCCGCCTCTCACGGCTACATCACGACTCCGCCCAGCCGGGCCGCGCTCTGCGACGTGCACACCCACGGCGTCGCCTGGGACTGCGGCGACATCCAGTGGGAACCGCAGAGCGTCGAGGGCTCGAAGGGCTTCCCGGCCCTGGGCCCCTCGGACGGCACCATCTGTGCCGGCGGCAACGCGCGCTTCGCCGAACTGGACGACCCGCACGGTGGCGCCTGGCCGACCACGCAGGTGTCGGCGGGCCAGCAGCTGACCTTCACCTGGCGGTTCACCGCCCGGCACGCGACCGCCGACTTCCGGTACTACATGACCAAGCCGGGCTACGACGCGAGCCGGCCGGTCACTCGGTCCGACCTGGAGCTGACGCCCTTCCTGACCGTCCCGTACGGGGGGCAGCAGGTGCCCGGCTCGCTCAGCCACACCGCGACCGTCCCCGGCGGGCGCACCGGCCACCACGTGATCGTGTCGGTCTGGAACATCTCCGACACCGCGAACGCCTTCTACTCCTGCTCCGACGTCCGGTTCTGACGCACGCGGGAACGCGCCCGGGAGCGCACCCGGGAACGCACCCGGGAACGCACGCGGGAACGCACGAGGTGCACGGCCGTCGGCGGGCCGTGCACCTCGGGGACTCCTCGGGTGGCGGGCCGCTCAGTGGCCGCCGCAGCAGCCGCCGTCCGCGCCGCCGCACTGGCAGGGCGCGCCGGACTGGCAGCCGCAGCCGCAGCCGGGGCCGCAGCCGCAGCCGGCCGCGAGGACGGGAAGCAGCTTCGGGGCGAGTGGCTCGACGGTTTCGTGGGCGGTCGCCGGTCGGGTCGAGTTGGCCTTCATCGAGCTTCCCTCCTAGTGACGGGCACAGTCCTGTGCCCCCACTGTCGAGTGAAACCGCCGAACGGACGGAGCGTCAACGGGCGCGCAGTGGTGGGGCGCACGGTAGCCCGTGCGCCCACACCACCCTCGTCGCGGGTTTACTCACCCCCCCGGGGTGAGCCGGGACCGGCCCCGGCGGGACCGATGGGCCCGCCGGCACCGGTCCGGCCCCGGCGGTCAGTCGACCGGCGCCGCCTCGGCGGCCTCGGTGGCGGCCACGAACTCGGCCACGTGCTCGCCCGTCACCAGGTACACCACGCGCTTGGCGACCGACACCGCGTGGTCCGCGAAGCGCTCGTAGTAGCGGCCGACCAGGGTGAGGTCGACGGCGGTCTCGATGCCGTGGTGCCAGCGCTCGTCGATCAGGTGCGACAGCAGCTCGCGGTGCAGGGTGTCGATCGCGTCGTCGTCCTGCTCCATCTCCAGCGCCTTGTCGACGTCCTTGGTGGCGATGACCAGGCCGGCCTTGGCCACCAGGCGCTGGGCGAGCTGGCCCATCTCCAGGACGGTGGAGTGCAGGTCGCCCGGCACCGCGGTGTCGGGGTAGCGCATCCGCGCGACCTTGGCGACGTGCCGGGCGAGGTCGCCACAGCGCTCCAGGTCGGCGCTCATCCGCAGCGAGGTGACGACGATGCGCAGGTCGGTGGCGACCGGCTGCTGGCGGGCCAGCAGGTCGATGGCCCGGTTCTCCAGCTCGTGGTGCAGCTCGTTGATCTTGGCGTCGGCGGCGATCACGCTCTCCGCCAGCGCCAGGTCCGCGTCGAGGAGGGCGGTGGTGGCGCGGCCCAGTGCAGAGCCGACCAGCCGGGCCATCTCGACCAGGCTGTCGCCGATCGCATCGAGTTCCTCGTGGTACGCGTCGCGCATGTTCTCTCCTCAGTAGCTGTGTCGGTGGCGGTGCCGACCGGTCAGCCCGTCCGACCATCGTTCCGGCGTCCGGGTGACCGCTGCTGGTGGCGCGCATCGTACGCGCACACCCGAGCCGGTGACCGCCGTTCGGCACACCGATCTCTCCCACACGGGCTGCCCGGCCAACTTTCCGACGCCAGGGCGACGGTGCACGGCCGCTACGGTGAATCGGCCACAACGTGAAGGTGAATTCTCGGCAACGTACGGTCGATGCCTTGACCCAGTGCATGGGGACTGCCCTGGCCGTACGCTTACGCTGGCCACATGGACGTGAACGTGGCCGCCGCCGCTGCCTGCGCCATAGCCGGGCTCGGCGTCGGCCTCACCGCCTCCATCGCCTTCCGTTGGAGCGAGCGCGAACAGGCCCGGGGCAGGTACAGCGGAACCGGCGGCAGAAACCCCGGCCGGTACCAGTCCCTGGGCACCGGCCACCCCGAGCCGCCGCTGCCGCCCGGGGTCGACACCGTGCTCTCGGTGCTCCGCTCCTGCGCGATCGTGCTGGGCGAGGGCGACGAGGTGGTCAAGGCCAGCTCGGCGGCGTACGCGATGGGCCTGGTGCGCGGTGGCGCCGTCGCCGTGGACCAGATGCTCGCCCTGGCGCGCGCCACCCGCAGGGACGGCGAGATCCGCCAGGTCGAGCTGGAGGTGCCCAGGCCGGGCGCGGCCCGCGCGGCGGAGCCGCTCGCGGTCTCCGTCCGGGTGGCCCCGCTGGGCTCCCGGCTGGTGCTGGTGCTGGTCGAGGACCAGACCGAGCGACGCCGGGTGGAGGCCGTCCGCCGGGACTTCGTGGCCAACGTGAGCCACGAGCTCAAGACCCCGGTCGGCGCGCTGTCGCTGCTCTCCGAGGCGGTCGCCGACGCGTCCGACGACCCGGAGGCGGTGCAGCGCTTCGCCGGCCGGATGCAGGTCGAGGCGACCCGGCTGGCCAGCCTGGTCCAGGAGATCATCGACCTCTCCAGGGTCCAGGACGACCGGCTGATGGTCGACCCGGAGCCGGTGGCGGTGGACGAGCTGATCGCCGAGGCGATCGACCGCTGCCGCCAGCAGGCCGCCGCCAAGCAGATCCTGATCGCGGCGGGCGGCATCGCCGGCCTCTACCTGCACGGCAACCGCGGCCAGCTGGCCGCGGCACTCGGCAACCTGGTCGAGAACGCCGTCAACTACAGCCCGCCCCGCACCCGGGTGGCCATCGCCACCCGCCGGATCTCCAGCGCCGCGGCGCTCGGGGAGGCGGACGGCGAGCTCATCGAGATCTCGGTCACCGACCAGGGCATCGGTATCTCCGAGAAGGACCGCGAGCGGGTCTTCGAGCGGTTCTACCGCGTCGACCCCGCCCGCTCCCGGGCGACCGGCGGCACCGGCCTGGGCCTGTCCATCGTCAAGCACGTCGCGGCCTCGCACGGCGGCACCGTCTCGGTGTGGAGCGTCGAGGGCCAGGGTTCGACCTTCACCATCCGCCTGCCCGCCGGGCAGGCCCCCGTGGACGGCGATCCCGACGACGTGTTCGACGACGAGCCGGACCACGTGCCGGACCACGAGCCGGACGGCGACTCCGCCGGACGACCCGCCGCCGCTCCCCGAACCCTCACCACGGACCGCACGGCCCGTCCGTTCCCCGCCGGGGAACGGGAACAACACCTGTCAGACACAACCCCTCAGCTTGCCCCGGAGGCCTGATCGTGACCCGAGTACTGGTGGTCGAGGACGAGGAGTCGTTCAGCGACGCCCTCTCGTACATGCTCCGCAAGGAGGGCTTCGAGGTGGCGGTCGCCGCCACCGGCCCCGACGCCCTGGAGCAGTTCGAACGCAACGGCGCCGACCTCGTCCTGCTCGACCTGATGCTGCCGGGCCTGCCCGGCACCGAGGTCTGCCGCCAGCTCCGGGTGCGTTCCAACGTCCCGGTGATCATGGTGACCGCGAAGGACAGCGAGATCGACAAGGTCGTCGGTCTGGAGATAGGCGCTGACGACTACGTCACCAAGCCGTACTCCACCCGTGAGCTGGTCGCCCGGATCCGCGCGGTGCTGCGCCGCCGCGGCGAGGACGGCGGCGCGGGCGACAACGGCAGCGGCCCGGGCGCCCTGGAGGCCGGCCCGGTCCGGATGGACGTGGACCGCCACGTGGTGACCGTGGACGGCGCCAAGGTCGACCTGCCGCTCAAGGAGTTCGACCTGCTGGAGATGCTGCTGCGCAACGCGGGCCGGGTGCTCACCCGGATGCAGCTGATCGACCGGGTGTGGGGCGCGGACTACGTCGGCGACACCAAGACCCTGGACGTCCACGTGAAGCGCCTGCGGGCCAAGATCGAGCCGGACCCGGGCGCGCCGCGCTACCTGGTCACGGTCCGAGGCCTGGGCTACAAGTTCGAGCCGTAAACCGTCCCGATCACGCGGAAGGCCCCCGCCGGCTGCCGGCGGGGGCCTTCGCGTCGCTCCGGCGGGCCCGTGCGGGCCCGCCGGGGGGCGGGGTGGGTCGTCAGTGCGCGGCCGGGACGGCCGGCGTGGTGGCGGTGCCGGCCGGGACCCCGGTGGCCGGAGCGCCGGGGACGGCGGCACCGGTGGTCGGGGCGGTCGCGGGGGTGGTGGTCTTGGCGGGGGTGGCGGTCGGCGCGGGGGTCGGCCCGAAGCCCTTGTACAGACCGAGGCCGTGCTCGCCCGCGTCCGGGTTCACGGCGGCCTCCGCCTCGACCTTCTGGCCGTCCTTGAAGGCGAACGCGGTCGGGGCGAAGCCGCCGACGTGGACCTTCGCCGAGGTGACGGAGGCGGACGGGTTGCCCTGGCCGCCGATGGCCACGGAGCCGCCGGCCGGGACGACGATGGTGGACAGCGGGGCGCCGGCGGCGTCCGCGAAGGTGGCAGCGGCACCGCCGACGGTGACGGACTGGAGCTCGGCCGGGGTGGTCGCGGTGTTCGCGATGTTGACGACCACGTTGGCGGCACCGGTGTAGTCACCCGCGGTGCCCACTCCGGTGACGACCACGATGTTGTTCAGCCGGAGGTTCGCTCCGAGGGTCGCCGCCGCGTTGTCGGGCTTGACCTGCAAGGTTTCCGGCGTGTTGCCGGCGGCGCAGGAGGACAGCGAGGCGATGGCGATGGCGGCGATGGCGGCGATGCTGCCGCGTCGAAGAGTGCGGCTCACGGCGGCGGCTTCTCCTAGGTCACGTGTCGGTAGGTCAGGTCTCAGATTATCGACCTCACTTATGGGCTCCTCACGGGGTGGTCCCCGTGTCGCACTCCCGGGGGTCGCCGGGGGCCGTCCGGCGGTACGGGCGGCGGCGTGTTCGGCATGTCCGGGTCACTCGACGGACAAGGTTCGACCAAGATCGAATAACGATTCGGCCGCGACCTGAAAAGGGGTGAAAGCTCAAGATCCAACCATGGTTGCGGGGGTGTTGCGCAAGGGTTTCGCCGAACCCCGGAACCGCCTCCGACCTGCGGGAAGCCCCTCTCGAACATCGGTCGCAGCACGTCATGGGGGTCCTTGTCAAGCCCCGAGACCGGCCCTGACCTGCGAAAACGCCCTTCGGGTGCGCCGAGAAGCGTGTTATTCTGGAAAGCCACGGAAGGGGTCCTGTCACATGACGTTCAAGGTTGGCGACACGGTGGTCTACCCCCATCACGGGGCCGCGCTGATCGAGGCCATCGAAACTCGCCAGATCAAAGGTGTGGACAAGACCTACCTGGTGCTCAAGGTGCAGCAGGGAGACCTGACGCTCCGCGTGCCCGCCGAGAACGCGGAGTTCGTCGGCGTGCGCGATGTGGTCGGCCAGGAGGGTCTGGACCGGGTCTTCGAGGTGCTGCGCGCACCGTACACGGAAGAGCCGACCAACTGGTCCCGTCGCTACAAGGCGAACCTGGAGAAGCTCGCCTCGGGCGACGTCATCAAGGTCGCCGAGGTCGTCCGCGACCTGTGGCGCCGCGAGCGCGAGCGCGGTCTCTCGGCCGGCGAGAAGCGGATGCTCGCGAAGGCGCGCCAGATCCTCGTCAGCGAGCTCGCGCTGGCGGAGAACACCAACGAGGACAAGGCGGAGACGCTGCTCGACGAGGTCCTCGCCTCGTAGCGCGCGCCACCGCAGTGCGGTCGGGCTGCCGCCCGACGTTCACAGCGCCCGGTGCCGACGCGCCGCTCCCCGGACCGACCGTCCGGGAGTGGTGCACTGGCACTCCGGGCGCTGAGGCGTGTCCGGAGCACACCACCCACCCGACTCGGTCCAGGCCTGCAAGACCGTTTCCGCACCCGCTTGCGCGGAGCCCGCGGAACCGTGCGGCGGGCGGTGGACCGTGGTTCTTCGGAAGGGGTCCGGTGCGCCCGCCGGGCACGCCATGGCCATACCCACTTCGCCGAAGGAGTGAAACCTGAACGCGTCAGCAGCAGTCGCAGCAGCAGTGGTGCCCGCCGCCGGCCGGGGTGAGCGGCTGGGGCCGGGGGCCCCGAAGGCCCTGCGGGAACTGGGCGGTGTGCCGCTCCTGGTGCACGCCGTCCGGGCCCTGGCCCGCAGCCGGGCGGTTGGCCTGGTCGTGGTCGCCGCACCCGCCGACGGGGTGGCCGAGGTGGTCGCCCTGCTGGACAGCCACGGGCTGGACGGCAAGGACGTCCGGGTGGTGGCCGGCGGGGCGACCCGCCAGGAGTCGGTCCGGCTGGGCCTGGCCGTGATCCCGGAGGAGGTCGGGATCGTGCTGGTGCACGACGCGGCCCGCCCGCTGGTCCCGGTCGAGGTGGTGGACGCCGTCGCGGCCGCCGTCCGGGCCGGGGCGCGGGCCGTCGTGCCCGCCGTGCCGCTGGCCGACACCGTGAAGCGGGTCGAGCCGAACCCGGGCCGCCCCGAGCCGGTGCTCGACACGCCCGAGCGCGCCACCCTGCGCGCCGTGCAGACCCCGCAGGGCTTCGACCGCGCCACCCTGGTCGGGGTGCACGCCAAGGCGCTGGCCGAGGAGAGCGCGGGCACCGCCGACGCGCCGCCGGTCACCGACGACGCGGGCCTGGTGGAGCGCTACGGCGGCCGGGTCGTCGTGGTGCCCGGCCACGAGGAGGCGTTCAAGGTCACCCGTCCACTGGACCTCGTGCTCGCCGAGGCCGTACTCGCCCGCCGGAGGGCCGCCGATGCCTACTGAGACGCAGACTCCGCCCGTTCCCCGGGTCGGGATCGGCACCGACGTGCACGCCTTCGAGGCCGGCCGCCCGCTCTGGGTGGCCGGGCTGGAGTGGCCGGACGCCGGGGACGGCCTCTCCGGGCACTCGGACGCCGACGTCGCCGCGCACGCCGCCTGCGACGCGCTGTTCTCGGCCGCCGGGATCGGCGACCTGGGCGCCCACTTCGGCACCGACCGCCCGGAGTGGGCCGGTGCGTCCGGGGTGAAGCTGCTCGGCGAGGCGGCGCGGCTGGTCCGCGAGGCGGGCTTCGAGATCGGCAACGTCGCGATCCAGGTGATCGGCGTGCGGCCGAAGATCGGCAAGCGGCGGGTCGAGGCCCAGGCCGCGCTGTCGGAGGCGGCCGGCGCCCCGGTGTCCGTCTCCGGCACCACCACCGACGGGCTGGGCCTGACCGGCCGGGCCGAGGGCCTGGCAGCGATCGCCACCGCCCTGGTGTACGAGCGGCGTTGAGCCGGTCGCGGTGAGCGGGCGGGAACAATCCGCCGCTGACGGGTGTTCACCGGGTGTTCCGGGGGCCCGAGTCGCTAGTGTTCGGCTCGGGCCCGTACGGGGCTTCCGCTCGGGCCGCACCGCCGACGAGAAGAGGTTTCCGATGGGTGTCGGACTCGCCGACAAGGTCAAGGAACTGCTCGACAGCACGAGCTTCGCCGTGGTCTCCACGATCCAGCCCGACGGGAGCCCGCAGGCTTCGGTGGTCTGGGTGAAGCGGGACGGCGACGACATCCTGTTCTCCACCGTCGAGGGCCGCCGCAAGCACCTCAACCTGGTCAGGGACCCCCGGGTGTCGCTCGTCATCAACTCGAAGGACAACCCGTACGAGTACTTCGAGGCGCGGGGTGAGGCCACGCTGACCACCGAGGGCGGGCGGGAGCTGATCGACGAGCTGTCCCACAAGTACATGGGCAAGGACTACGGCTTCGACGGCCCGGAGGACGTCCGGGTGGTCGTCCGGATCTCCCCGCGCAAGGTGGTCGGCAACATCTGACCCCCTCCCTTCACCCGCCGTTCCCCGGGGCCGCGCCCCTGTTGTCCCGGGGAATGTGGCGGGGCACCCCCCTGTGCCCACTACGCTTGACGCTGTGAGCATTCGTCTGTACGACACCAGCACCCGCCAGGTACGCGACTTCGTCCCGCTTGTACCGGGTTGTGTCTCGATCTACCTGTGCGGCGCTACCGTCCAGTCGGCGCCACACATCGGGCACATCCGGTCGTACCTGAACTTCGACCTCATGCAGCGGTGGTTCGCCTACCGCGGCTACCAGGTGACCTTCGCCCGGAACGTCACCGACATCGACGACAAGATCATCACCAAGGAGCGCGAGCTCGGCACGCCGTGGTGGCAGATCGCCTACGAGAACGAGCGGGCCTTCAACGACGGCTACGACGCGCTCGGCTGCCTGCGGCCCACCGTCGAGCCGCGGGCCACCGGGCACATCCCCGAGATGATCGGGATGATGCAGGCGCTCATCTCCAAGGGCCACGCCTACGCGGCCGACGGCAACGTCTACTTCGACGTCCGCTCGTACCCCGACTACCTGGCGCTCTCCAACCAGAAGCTGGACGACCTGCGCCAGCCCGAGGGCGAGGGCGAGACCGGCAAGCGGGACCAGCGCGACTTCGCGATGTGGAAGGCCGCCAAGCCGGGCGAGCCCAGCTGGGAGACCCCGTGGGGCCGCGGCCGTCCCGGCTGGCACCTGGAGTGCTCGGCGATGGCCCACAAGTACCTGGGCGCGGCCTTCGACATCCACGGCGGCGGGCTGGACCTGATCTTCCCGCACCACGAGAACGAGATCGCCCAGTCCAAGGCCTACGGCGACGACTTCGCCCGCTTCTGGGTGCACAACGCCTGGGTCACCATGGCCGGCGAGAAGATGAGCAAGTCGCTGGGCAACTCGGTGCTGGTCTCTGAGATGGTCAGGGCATGGCGGCCGATCGTGCTCCGCTACTACCTGGCGGGTCCGCACTACCGCTCGATGATCGAGTACAGCGAGGAGTCGCTGCGCGAGGCCGAGGCCGGCTTCGGCCGGATCGAGGGCTTCATCCAGCGCGCCGTCGAGCGCTGCGGCACGGTCGACGCGGCGCCCGAGGTGCCGCCGGCCTTCGCCGAGGCGATGGACGACGACTTCGGCGTCCCGCAGGCGCTGGCCGTCGTGCACACCGCCGTCCGCCAGGGCAACAGCGCCCTGAACGCGGACGACAAGGAGAGCGTGGTGGCGCGACTCGCCGAGGTCCGTGCGATGCTCGGAGTACTGGGCCTCGACCCGCTCGACCCGCACTGGGCCGGGACGGAGCGCGGCGAGGACCTCCACGGCGTCGTCGACTCGCTGGTCCGTCTGGTCCTGGACCAGCGGCAGGCGGCGCGCGCGCGCAAGGACTTCGCTACCGCGGATGCCATCCGCGACCAGCTCGGCCTGGCCGGGCTGGCGATCGAGGACACCCCGTCCGGCCCGCGCTGGACGATCAACAGCCAGTAACCCCATCCGACGATCGGGGTGATGGGTGGGCCGTACCGGACCGGTGCGGCCCTCCCTCATGACGTAGCGCATGCCGTCGGCCGCCACCGGACAGACCGGGGCGGCCGGGGCATGCCGGACAGACAGGAAGTACAGCCATGGCCGGCAACAGCCAGCGCAGGAACCGTCGCAACCCCGGATCGAAGAAGGGTGCGGCTGTCGGTACCGGCGGGCACAGCCGGAAGGCGCTCCAAGGCAAGGGCCCGACCCCGCCCGGCGAGGAGCGCAAGGGCCACCCGAAGCAGCGGGCCGCCAACGCCGCGATCAAGCGCGAGCGGGACGCCAAGGCCCGGGCCGGCATGCGCCGGTCCGGGGCCGGCGGTCGCGGTGGCCGCGGCGGTGCGGGCAGCGCCGAACTGGTCTTCGGACGCAACTCGGTGGTCGAGGCCCTGAAGGGCGACGTGCCCGCCAACACGCTGTACGTCCAGCAGTTCATCGACACCGACGACCGGGTCCGCGAGGCCTTCCAGGCCGCCAACGACCGCGGCATCCCGCTGATGGAGGCCCCGCGCCCGCAGCTGGACCAGATGACCGGCGGGCTCAACCACCAGGGCCTGGTGCTCCAGGTGCCGCCGTACGAGTACGCGCACCCCGAGGACCTGCTGGCGGTGGCCGCCGACTCCGGCCAGGACGCGTTGATCATCGCGCTGGACGGGGTGACCGACTCGCGCAACCTGGGCGCCGTGGTCCGCTCGGCCGCCGCCTTCGGCGCGCACGGCGTGGTCATCCCCGAGCGCCGTGCGGCCGGCATGACCGCGGGTGCCTGGAAGACCTCCTCCGGCGCCGCGGCCCGGCTGTCCGTCGCCCGGGCCACCAACCTGACCCGTGCCCTGGAGGCCTACCAGAAGGCCGGCCTGATGGTGGTCGGCCTGGCCGCCGACGGCGAGGCCGAGATCGGCGACCTGGAGCTGCTGACCGGTCCGGTGGTCATCGTCGCCGGCAGCGAGGGCAAGGGCCTGTCGCGGCTGGTCTCCGAGACCTGCGACATGCGGGTCCGGATCCCGATGTCCGGCCTGACCGAGTCGCTGAACGCCGGTGTCGCGGCGGGCATCGTGCTGTACGAGGCCGCCCGGCTGCGCGCCAAGCGCTGAGCACGGCGGGGTGCCCGGCACGGCTCGGAAGCTGAGCACGGCGGGGTGCCCGGAAGGCTCGAAGGCTGAGTACGGCCGGGTCGCCGAGCGCAGGCGATCTTCCTAATTCTCCGCAATCCGAGTGGAAGGCGATCGGGCCCGACCGGGCCCGATCGCTTTTTTCATGATCACTTCAAGTGTGCGCCGGACATCCACCCGGGAGAGTGTCCTAAGCGCCCGTCACCCGGTTAGACGGGCGTGGACACCAGAACACCTCGGCGCCCCCTGTTCGGCGACGGCAGCACCGGGATAGACGCGGGCCCCGGCCTCAACACCGTGAAGGTGGAGTCGGACCCGGGGCGGATCAGCAGCACCCAGGCGAGCTTCCGCCTCCGGCTCGGCGCCCCGGTGCCGCCGCTGATCGAGGCCCCGGCCGGACTGCTGTCCACCGGTGCCGCGTTCGGCGACCCGTACGCCAACCAGGGCCTGATCCGCCGTCCGCTGGTCACCCCGCAGGTCGTCGTGCCCGCCTCCGCCGTCCCGGTGCTGGCCGGGGTCGGGGCCGGCGGCGCGACGCGCCGCAAGGGCCGGGTCACCACCGTCACCTGGACCGGACAGGCGCCCCCCGGAGACCTCGCGGCCACCCGGCTGCTGGAGGCCGTGCGCCCGGGCGGCAGCCCGGCCGGTGGCGTCCGCCTGGTCGATGCCGACACCCAGGTGCTCCCTTCCCTCGCGGGCGCCCGGGCCGTCCCGCGCCAGC
>NZ_MSJQ01000127.1 GCF_014596515.1 Streptomyces sp. CBMA156 | reverse complement strand
CCGCCGTCGACGCGGGCGTCGGGCCGGTCGGCGAGCCGCACGGCTGGACCCCGAGCGGCGAACTGCCCGAGGTCTCCGCCGCCGACGCCGAGGGCCGGCAGCCCTGGTACCCGGGCCGCCGGGTCGACCTCGGCCTGGTGCTGCTGCCGCTGCGCGCCGTGCTCGGCTCGCTCTCGGTCTACGCCGGGTTCAGCAAGCTGTGCGACCCGGTGTACTTCGACGGCGGCGAGCGCGGCTCGATGATGCGCTGGCTCTCCTCGCTGCACCCGTGGAAGGTCGCCGAGCCGCTGCTGGCCTTCGCCATGGCGCACCCGGTGGGCGCCGGGCTGATGGTGGCGTTCGTCGAGATCGTGGTCGGCGTGCTGACCATCCTCGGCCTCTGGCAGCGGCTCGCCGCCGGTGCGGCGATGGCGCTCTCCGCCGTGCTGCTGTTCACCGTCAGCTGGCGGGCCGTCCCGGTCTACGACACCCCGGACCTGATCTTCCTCGCGGCGTGGAGCCCGCTGCTGATCGCCGGGGCGCCGTTCGCCTCGCTGGACGGGCGGCTCAACCTGGAGGCCTGGCGCCGGTTCGGCGCGGACGCGCCCGGGGCGCTGCGCCGCCGGGTGCTGCGCCGGGGCGCCGTGGTCACCACGGTGGTGGTCGGCCTGACCCTGCTGCTCGGCTCGATGCTCGGCGCCGCCGTCCGCACCGGCGCCCGGGCGCACCAGGAACCGGACCGTCCGGCCACCGACTACGGCACCCCGGTCTGGCCGTCCGGCAGCCCGTCCGGCACCCCCGGCGGCAAGGGCACGTCCACCCCGCCCCCGTCCGCCCCGCCGTCCGCCAGG
>NZ_MSJQ01000126.1 GCF_014596515.1 Streptomyces sp. CBMA156 | reverse complement strand
AGCGCGCGCCCGCCCCGCGAGCCGCCCCGGCCCGGAGCGGCGAGCGGGGCCCGGCGCCGTTCGGCACCGGACCCCGCGACGGCCTCTGCCCGCAGGTCAGTTGTGGGCGTGC
Source organism: Streptomyces sp. CBMA156 (assembly GCF_014596515.1). Taxonomy (GTDB): domain Bacteria; phylum Actinomycetota; class Actinomycetes; order Streptomycetales; family Streptomycetaceae; genus Kitasatospora. Next base: position 27,592 of record NZ_MSJQ01000126.1, on the reverse strand, counting down.
AGGTCGGCGTTCAGGCCGCCCCAGGAGCCGGTGCGGGCGATGACCTCGACCGCACCGCTCTGCGAGTTGCGACGGAACAGCAGGTTGTCCTGGCCGGACAGCTCGACGGCCTTGGCCACCGTGCCGTCCGGGGTGGTGACCTGGGTGCCGGCGGTGACGTACAGGCCGGCCTCGACCACGCAGTCGCTGCCGAGCGAGATGCCGATGCCCGCGTTGGCGCCGAGCAGGCAGCGCTCGCCGACCGAGACGACCTGCTTGCCGCCGCCGGACAGGGTGCCCATGATCGAGGCGCCGCCGCCGATGTCGCTGTGGTCGCCGACGACGACGCCCGCGCTGATCCGGCCCTCGACCATGGAGGTGCCCAGCGTGCCGGCGTTGAAGTTGACGAAGCCCTCGTGCATCACGGTGGTGCCCACGGCCAGGTGGGCGCCGAGCCGGACGCGGTCGGCGTGGGCGATGCGCACACCGGTCGGGGCGACGTAGTCGGTCATCCGCGGGAACTTGTCGATCCCGTACACGGCCAGCTGGCCGCCCTGGGCGCGGACGGCGAGGCGGGCCTGCTCGACCTTGTCCACCGGGACGGGGCCGATGCTGGTCCACGCGACGTTGGCCAGCAGGCCGAAGACGCCGTCCAGGTTCTGGCCGTGCGGCCTGACCAGGCGGTGGCTGAGCAGGTGCAGGCGCAGGTACACGTCGTGGGTGTCGAGCGGCTTCTCGTCCAGCGAGGCGATGGTGGTGCGCACGGCGACCACCTCGACGCCGCGGCGCGCGTCGGCGCGCAGCGCCTCGGCCGCACCGGCGCCGAGCTCGGCCTCGGCCTGCTCGGCGGTCAGCCGGACGGTGCCGGCCGGGCCGGGCTCGGCGGTCAGCACGGGGGTGGGGAACCAGGTGTCGAGAACGGTGCCGTCGGCGGCGATGGTGGCCAGGCCGGCGGCCACGGCACCGTTCGCCGGGGAGGTGGATTCGGGCGAGGTGGATTCAGCAGTCACACCGTGCACGTTAACCAATGCGGGGCCCCGCTGCCGAACACGCCCACCGGACGGACACACCCGCCGGACGGGCCGGTCGGCGGGGCGCGGGGCAGGAAAACCCGGTGCTCACGGCCTCGGCACTGGGCAATACTTCAGCGGGTGTTCATGTCGATCTCCACCACCGGCAGCGCCGAGAGCCCGGCCACGGATCTCGGGTTCCTGCTGCACAAGCACCCCGGCAAGGTCCAGCGGTTCGCGACGTCGCACGGCGAGGCCCACGTCTTCTACCCCGAGGCGGAGGACGAGGTCTGCACGGCGGCGCTGCTGCTGGACGTGGACCCGATCGCACTGGTCCGCAAGGGCCGGGGCGACGGCAGGGGGCGCGGCGGCTCGCCCGACTTCGCGCTTGCCCAGTACGTCAACGACCGCCCGTACGCGGCCTCCTCGCTGCTCGCGGTGGCGCTGCGGACGGTGTTCCGGTCCGCGATGAAGGGTGACTGCCCGGCCCGCCCCGAACTGCCCGGCCGGATCCGCCCGCTGCGGATCGAGCTGCCCGCCGTGCCCGCGAACGGCGCGGGGGAGGAGGGCGGTCCGGCCCTGGTGGCCCGGCTGTTCGAGCCGCTGGGCTGGCAGGTCGAGGCGACGGCGATCCCGCTGGACGAGGCGTTCCCCGAGTGGGGCGAGTCCCGCTACGTGCGGCTCGTGCTCGCCTCGGGGACGGTACGGCTCGCCGACGCGCTCCAGCAGCTGTACGTGCTGCTGCCGGTGCTGGACGGCGCCAAGCACTACTGGGTCGCCCCGGACGAGGTGGACAAGCTGCTCGTCGCCGGTCAGGGCTGGCTGGCCGCCCACCCGGAGCGCGCCCTGATCGCCCGCCGCTACCTGTCCCGGCGCTGGTCGCTGGCCCGGGCCGCGATGGAGCGCCTGGAGCTGGCCCGGCTGGCGGAGGCGGACGACCGCGAGGTCGAGGAGATCGACAACGCGGTGGACGACCGGCCCGAGAAGGAGCACGGCACCGAGGAGCCCGGCACGGCGCGCACCGGTGAGCCCGGCGCCGCGAGCAGCGGTGACGGAACCGGCCGGGCGCTGGAGCAGCCCCGCGAGCCCTCGCTCGCCGAGCGGCGCCGCACCGCGATCCTCGCCGCGCTGCGCGAGACCGGTGCCGCCCGGATCGCCGATCTCGGCTGCGGTCAGGGCGAGTTGATCGGCGAGCTGCTCAAGGACGCCCGGTTCACCGCGATCCTCGGGGTGGACGTCTCCGCGAGGGCGCTGCGGGTGGCGAGTCGTAAGCTGGGCCTGGAACGGCTGCCGGAGCGTCAGGCGGCCCGGGTGGCGCTGGTCCAGGGAGCGCTCACCTACACCGATGCCAGGCTGAAGGGCTTCGACGCGGCTGTGCTGTGCGAGGTGATCGAGCATCTGGACCTTCCGCGGCTGCCCGCGCTGGAGTACGTGGTGTTCGGCGCCGCCCACCCGAGGGCGGTCGTGGTCACCACGCCGAACGCCGAGTACAACGTCCGCTGGGAGAGCCTGCCGGCGGGCGCCGTCCGGCACGCCGACCACCGCTTCGAGTGGTCCCGGGCCGAGTTCCGTGCCTGGGCCGGGAAGGTCGCCGCCGCGTACGGCTACGCCGTCGAGCTGCGCCCGGTCGGTCCGGAGGACGCGGAGGTCGGCGCCCCGACCCAGCTGGCCCTGTTCACCACGACCGCACCCACCACGACCGCACCCGCCACGACCGAGACGACCGAGACGGCGACCACACCCGCGACGGCGACCACACCAGCGACGCCCGAAGGAGGCGAGCCCCGATGACCGACGACGCGACCGAGAGCGCGGCACCCGACGACAGCCAGGACCAGGCACGGACCGAGTGCCCCACCGCGCCCCGCCGCCTCCCCGTCACCGACGTCTCCCTCGTCGTCCTGATCGGCACCAGCGGCGCGGGCAAGTCCACCTTCGCCCGCCGCCACTTCCTGCCCACCCAGGTGGTCTCCTCCGACTTCTGCCGCGGCCTGGTCGCCGACGACGAGAACGACCAGTCCGCCTCCGCCGCGGCCTTCGAGGTCCTGCACCACATCGTCGGCAAGCGGCTGGCGGCCGGCCGGTTGACCGTGGTGGACGCCACCAACGTCCAGCCCGAGGCCCGTCGGCAGCTGGTCGCGATCGCCCGCGAGCACGACGTGCTGCCGATCGCGATCGTCCTGGACGTCCCCCCGGGGGTGTGCGCCGAGCGCAACCGCTCCCGCCCGGACCGGCAGCTCCCGGCCCATGTGGTCCCCCGGCAGAACCGCGAGCTGCGCCGCTCCCTCCGGGGCCTGGAACGCGAGGGCTTCCGCAAGGTGCACGTCCTGCGCGGCGAGGCCGAGGTGGCGGCCGCGGAGATCGAGCTGGAGAAGCGGTACAACGACCTGCGCCACCTCACCGGCCCGTTCGACATCGTCGGCGACATCCACGGCTGCCGCTCCGAGCTGGAGACCCTGCTGACCCGGCTCGGCTACGCCCTGGCCAGGGACGCCGAGGGCCGCCCGGTGGACGCCGCGCACCCCGCGGGCCGCACCGCCGTCTTCGTCGGCGACCTGGTCGACCGGGGCCCCGACACCCCGGGCGTGCTGCGCCTGGTGATGGGCATGGTGGCGGCCGGTCACGCGCTCTGCGTGCCGGGCAACCACGAGAACAAGCTCGGCCGGGCGATGGACGGCAAGAAGGTCACCGTCGCCTACGGCCTCCAGGAGTCGCTGGACCAGCTGGCCGGGGAGAGCGAGGAGTTCCGGGCCGAGGTCCGGGCGTTCATGCGCGGCTTGGTCAGCCACTACCTGCTGGACGGCGGCGCCCTGGTGGTCTGCCACGCCGGGCTGCCGGAGAGGTACCACGGCCGCGACTCGGGCCGGGTCCGCTCGCACGCGCTGTACGGGGAGACCACCGGCGAGACCGACGAGTACGGCCTGCCGGTGCGCTACCCGTGGGCGGAGGAGTACCGGGGCCGGGCGCTGGTGGTCTACGGCCACACCCCGGTGCCGACCGCGAGCTTCGTCAACAACACCGTCTGCCTGGACACCGGCTGCGTCTTCGGCGGCAGCCTGACCGCGCTGCGCTACCCGGAGCGCGAGCTGGTGGGCGTCGGGGCCGAGCGCGAGTGGTACGCCCCGGCGCGCCCGCTGATCACCGACGCGCCCGGCGCCCGGGAGGGCCGTCCGCTGGACCTCACCGACGTGGCGGGGCGGCGGATCGTCGAGACCCGTCTGCACGGGCGGGTCGCCGTCCGGGAGGAGAACGCGGCGGCGGCGCTGGAGGTGATGAGCCGCTTCGCGCTGGATCCGCGGCTGCTCGCCTACCTGCCGCCGACCATGGCGCCGAGCGCCACCTCCCGCCGGGACGGCTACCTGGAGCACCCGGAGGAGGCGTTCCTCGGCTACCGCGCGGACGGTGTGCGGCACCTGGTCTGCGAGGAGAAGCACATGGGCTCGCGCGCGGTGCTGCTGGTCGCCAGGGACGGGGCCGCGCTGGAGCGCCGCTTCGGCGTGGCCGGGCCCGGCGCGATCTGGACCCGTACCGGCCGGGCCTTCCTCGCCGACGAGGAGCTGACCGGCGCGGTGCTGGAGCGGGTCCGGGCGGCCGCCGAGCGAGCCGGGCTGTTCGAGGAGCTGGCCACCGACTGGCTGCTGCTGGACGCCGAGCTGATGCCGTGGTCGCTGAAGGCGGTGGAACTGCTGCGCCGCCAGTACGCGGCGGTCGGTGCGGCGGCGGGCGCCGCCCTGCCGGAGGTGCTGTCCGCGCTGGAGCGGGCGGCCGGGCGAGGCCTGGACCTGGCCCACCTGACCGCCCGCCAGCGGCAGCGGGCGGTCGACGCACGGGCGTTCACGGAGGCGTACCGGCGCTACTGCTGGCCGACCGAGGGCCTGTCGGGCATCCGGCTCGCGCCGTTCCAGCTGCTGGCGGCCGAGGGGACGAACCTCGCGGTGCGCCCGCACGACGAGCACCTGGACCTGATCGACCGCCTGGTGGCCGCCGACACCCGCACCGACGCCGCCGACGCCGACGGCACCCACACCGACGGCACCCACACCGACGCCGCCGACGCCACCGACGCCGCCGACCGGAGGGAGCCGGTGCTGCACCGCACCCGCCGGATCCTGGTGGACACCGAGGACGAGGCCTCGACGGCCGCCGCCACCGCCTGGTGGGAGGAGCTGACCGGCGAGGGCGGCGAAGGCATGGTGGTCAAGCCGCTGGCCTCGCTGGTGCGGACCGCGCGCGGCGAGGGCCGCCCGGGCGGCCTGGTGCAGCCCGGGGTGAAGGTGCGCGGCCGGGAGTACCTGCGGATCATCTACGGCCCGGACTACACCGAGCACCTCGACCGGCTGCGGCTGCGGGCGCTGGGCCACAAGCGCTCGCTGGCGCTGCGCGAGTACGCGCTGGGCCTGGAGGCGCTGGACCGGCTGGCGGCGGGGGAGCCGCTGTGGCGGGTGCACGAGCCGGTGTTCGCGGTGCTCGCGCTGGAGTCGGAGCCGGTCGATCCGCGGCTGTAGTGGTGGCGCCGGGTGAGGGGAGTCCCCCGTGGGCTCTCCTCACCCGCCCCGTCTCTGTATAGAAATTCCGAGTATCGTATAGACTTGCCGCTCCCTTTCCCCGTCCCGTCACCACAGGAGCCCGGCATGGCCTTCAACCTCCGGAACAGGCACTTCCTCAAGGAGCTCGACTTCACGCCCCAGGAGTTCCGCTTCCTGGTGGACCTCGCCGCCGGGCTCAAGGCGGCGAAGTACGCGGGCACCGAGCAGCCCCGGCTGCGCGGCAAGAACATCGCGCTGATCTTCGAGAAGACCTCCACCCGTACCCGCTGCGCCTTCGAGGTCGCCGCCCACGACCAGGGCGCCACCACCACCTACCTGGACCCCGCGGCCTCGCAGATCGGCCACAAGGAGTCCATCAAGGACACCGCCCGGGTGCTCGGCCGGATGTTCGACGGCATCGAGTACCGCGGCCACGGCCAGGAGGTGGTCGAGGAGCTCGCCGAGTACTCCGGCGTCCCGGTCTGGAACGGCCTGACCGACGAGTGGCACCCCACCCAGATGCTGGCCGACGTGCTCACCGTCACCGAGCACACCGCCAAGCCGCTCGCCGACGTCACCCTCGCCTACCTCGGCGACGCCCGCTCCAACATGGGCAACTCGTTGCTGGTCACCGGCGCCCTGCTCGGCATGGACATCCGGATCGTCGCCCCGCGCGAGCTCTGGCCGGCCGAGGAGGTGCGGAAGTCGGCGCAGGACCTGGCCGCGACGACCGGTGCCCGGATCACCCTCACCGAGGACGTGGCCGAGGGCGTGGCCGGTGCCGACTTCCTCTACACCGACGTCTGGGTCTCGATGGGCGAGCCCAAGGAGGTCTGGGCCGAGCGGATCGAGCTGCTCAAGCCGTACCAGGTCTCCATGGACACCGTCCGGGCCACCGGCAACCCGGCCGTGAAGTTCCTGCACTGCCTGCCCGCCTTCCACGACCTCGGCACGGTGCTCGGACGGCAGATGCACGAGGCGACCGGCATGACCGAGCTGGAGTGCACCGACGAGCTGTTCGAGTCGGCGCACTCCATCGTGTTCGACCAGGCCGAGAACCGGCTGCACACCATCAAGGCGGTCCTGGTCGCGACCCTCGGCTCCTGACCGGGTCCGCGGGCTCCGGACGGCCCCCCGGAGGCTCCGGCCTCCCCGGGGCTCCGGCCTCAGCCGTCCAGCTTGACGCAGGCCACCCGGTCGCCCGCCGCGTGCGGGCCGGCCGGGGTGCCCGCGTGCAGCACCAGCGAGCGCGCCTCGCCCGGCCGCGGCTGCCAGCCCACCACGGCGGTGGCGGTGCCCCCGCCCTGCTGGTCGGTGCGCAGCACCAGTCGCAGTTCGTTGCGCTCGTTGGCGTACGCCGGGTCGGTGGACGGCTGCACCGGGTCGGCCGCGTCCTGGTAGTGCGGCCCCGAGGAGGCCGGGTCGGCCCCGCAGCTGCCGGTGTGCAGGTGTGCCGGGAACTCGTGGCCGGGGGCGAGTCCGGTGGCCCGCAGGGTGAGCACGGTCCGCCCGGGCACCGAGCGGTCGGTGACGATCGTGGCGTGCGAGCCGTACGGCACCAGGTCGGTCGCGTAGCTGACGGCGGCCGGCGGGACGAAGGCGGTGGCCGGGTCGAAGTCGGCCTCGACGACGGAGACCGGCGAGGCGGCGGGGGCGAGCAGGGCCAGCGGCAGCAGGGCGGCGGCGAGCGGAGCGGGCATCGGGGCGGGCCTTCCACGGGTGGGGCGACGGTCGCCCTGCTAACGCGGCCGGAGCCCCGAGGACACCCCGGTCCGCCGCCCGCGCCGGGCCGCCGGCCGGTACCGTCCCCCTCGCCGACCGGCGGTTCCGGTGGTGAGCTTGTGGTGGTGGCGCTGCCGACGGCGACGGTGGTCGTGGCCGGTGCGGTCCGGCCGATCGGGCCGGAGCGCAGGCGGTGCGGCCCGGCCGACCGGTGCGGCACGGCATGCACTATGGTTTATCTCGACATCGAGATAACTGCCCCTTACGATATATCTCGACATCAAGATACCTGCCGAGAGGCGCTCGCCGGCGATGCGGGCAAGGCAAGCCTAAGTAAGGCTGACCTTACCACCGCGTGACGGCCGGATACCGCACGAAGCACCCAGAAGGAGTCAGTCGTGTCCGCGAACAGCTTCGACGCCCGCAGCCCGCTGCAGGTGGGCGACGAGTCGTACGAGATCTTCAAGCTCTCCGCCGTCGAGGGTTCCGAGCGGCTGCCGTACAGCCTCAAGGTGCTGCTGGAGAACCTGCTCCGCACGGAGGACGGCGCGAACATCACTGCCGACCACATCCGCGCCCTCGGCAACTGGGACGCCGACGCCCAGCCGAGCCAGGAGATCCAGTTCACCCCGGCCCGTGTGATCATGCAGGACTTCACCGGCGTGCCGTGCGTGGTCGACCTCGCCACCATGCGCGAGGCCGTCAAGGAGCTCGGCGGCGACCCGGCCAAGATCAACCCGCTGGCCCCGGCCGAGCTGGTCATCGACCACTCGGTCATCGCCGACAAGTTCGGCACCAAGGACGCGTTCACCCAGAACGTCGAGATCGAGTACGGCCGCAACAAGGAGCGCTACCAGTTCCTGCGCTGGGGCCAGACCGCCTTCGACGAGTTCAAGGTCGTCCCGCCGGGCACCGGCATCGTCCACCAGGTGAACATCGAGCACCTGGCCCGCACCGTCATGGTCCGCGGCGGCCAGGCCTACCCCGACACCTGCGTCGGCACCGACTCGCACACCACCATGGTCAACGGCCTGGGCGTGCTGGGCTGGGGCGTCGGCGGCATCGAGGCCGAGGCCGCGATGCTCGGCCAGCCGGTCTCCATGCTGATCCCGCGCGTCGTCGGCTTCAAGCTGACCGGCGAGCTGCCGGCCGGCACCACCGCCACCGACCTGGTGCTCACCATCACCGAGATGCTGCGCAAGCACGGTGTGGTCGGCAAGTTCGTCGAGTTCTACGGCGACGGCATCGGCTCCATCCCGCTGGCCAACCGCGCCACCATCGGCAACATGTCGCCGGAGTTCGGCTCGACCTGCGCGATCTTCCCGATCGACACCGAGACCATCAACTACCTGCGCCTGACCGGCCGTGACGAGCAGCAGCTCGCCCTCGTCGAGGCCTACGCCAAGGAGCAGGGCCTCTGGCACGACCCGTCGCACGAGCCGGTCTACTCCGAGTACCTGGAGCTGGACGTCTCCACCGTCGTCCCGTCGATCTCCGGCCCGAAGCGCCCGCAGGACCGCGTCGTCCTGGCCGAGGCCGCCCAGCGGTTCGCCGAGGCGCTGCCGACCTACTCCGCCGAGGCCTCGAAGCCGACCGCCGTCACCGCCCCCGACGGCTCGGCCTACGAGATCGACAACGGCGCGGTCGTGATCGCCTCGATCACCTCCTGCACCAACACCTCCAACCCCTCCGTCATGCTGGGCGCCGCCCTGCTGGCGAAGAAGGCCGTGGAGAAGGGCCTGCACGTCAAGCCCTGGGTCAAGACCACCCTGGCGCCCGGTTCCAAGGTCGTCATGGACTACTACGAGAAGGCCGGCCTGCTCCCGTACATGGAGAAGCTGGGCTTCAACCTGGTCGGCTACGGCTGCGTCACCTGCATCGGCAACTCGGGCCCGCTGCCCGAGGAGGTCTCGGCCGCCGTCAACGAGGCCGACCTCGCGGTCGTCTCGGTGCTCTCCGGCAACCGCAACTTCGAGGGCCGGATCAACCCCGACGTCAAGATGAACTACCTGGCCTCCCCGCCGCTGGTGGTCGCCTACGCCCTCGCCGGCAACATGAACATCGACATCACCCGGGACGCCCTGGGCCAGGACGCCGACGGCAACGACGTCTTCCTCGCCGACATCTGGCCCTCGGAGCAGGAGGTCGCCGACACCGTCGCCGGCTCCATCGACGAGGCCATGTTCGACAAGGGCTACCAGGACGTCTTCGCCGGTGACCACCGCTGGCAGTCGCTCCCGGTCCCGACCGGCAACACCTTCGAGTGGGACGCCGAGTCCACCTACGTCCGCAAGCCCCCGTACTTCGAGGGCATGGCCAAGACCCCGAGCCCGGTGACCGACATCGCCGGCGCCCGCGTCCTGGCCAAGCTGGGCGACTCGGTCACCACCGACCACATCTCCCCGGCCGGCAACATCAAGCCGGGCACCCCGGCGGCGCAGTACCTGACCGCCAACGGTGTCGAGAAGCGCGACTTCAACTCCTACGGTTCCCGTCGTGGCAACCACGAGGTGATGATCCGCGGCACCTTCGCCAACATCCGCCTGCGCAACCAGATCGCGCCGGGCACCGAGGGCGGCTACACCCGCGACTTCACCCAGGCCGACGCGCCGGTGTCGTTCATCTACGACGCCTCGCAGAACTACCAGGCCGCCGGCACCCCGCTGGTCGTCCTGGCCGGCAAGGAGTACGGCTCCGGCTCGTCCCGCGACTGGGCCGCCAAGGGCACCGCGCTGCTGGGCGTCAAGGCCGTCATCGCCGAGTCCTACGAGCGCATCCACCGCTCGAACCTGATCGGCATGGGCGTCCTGCCGCTCCAGTTCCCGGAGGGCGAGAACGCCGACTCCCTCGGCCTGACCGGCGAGGAGACCTTCTCCTTCACCGGCGTGACCGAGCTCAACGAGGGCCGCACCCCGAAGACCGTCAAGGTCAAGGCGGTCGGCGCGGACGGCACCGCCAAGGAGTTCGACGCGGTCGTCCGCATCGACACCCCCGGTGAGGCGGACTACTACCGCAACGGCGGCATCCTGCAGTACGTGCTGCGTTCGCTGATCGGCTGACCGGACACGATGGCAGAGCCGGCGCATAGCGCCTGAAGGGGCCGGACCGCACCATGCGGTCCGGCCCTTTTTGCATGCTGCGCCGGTTGCGGTCGCCCTCTTGTGCGGTGAACGGCGGATGGACTAAACCTCTGTGCAATCTGGTCCAGACCATTTGACGCCGCTTCAGAGAACAGGTCCGGTATGCCCACTCGCGCCTCAGCCCTGCTCGCCGCCGCCACCGCAGCCGCGCTGCTCGCCGCCCCCGCCACCGCCGTCGCCGACGACGGGAGGCACGGCCCGAAGCTGAAGGGCCAGCGGGTCGGCTACTTCACCCAGTGGGGCGCCGACAGCTCCGCCAAGCGGGTCCAGGAGTCCGGCCAGGCGGCCAAGCTCACCGTCATCAACTACGCCTTCGGCAACGTCTCCGCCGAGGGCACCTGCTTCGAGAGCAACGAGGCGGGCCAGAGCGACGCCCGCAACGACTACCAGCGCTCCTTCTCCGCCGCCGAGTCGGTGGACGGCGTGGCCGACGCCCCGGGCCAGCAGCTGAAGGGCCACTTCAACCAGCTGCGCAAGCTCAAGGCGAAGAACCCCCAGCTGCGCACGGTCATCTCGCTGGGCGGCTGGTCCTGGTCCAAGTACTTCTCCGACGCGGCCGCCACCGACGAGGCCCGCAAGAAGTTCGTCTCCTCCTGCATCGACCTCTACGTCAAGGGCGACGTGCCGGTCCTGGCCGACTCCCCGGAGGGCGGCAAGGGCGCGGCCGCCGGCGTCTTCGACGGCATCGACATCGACTGGGAGTACCCGGGCGGCGGCGGGGACGAGGGCAACGTGGTCCGCCCCGAGGACGGCCGCAACTTCACCCTGCTGATGCAGGAGTTCCGCGACCAGCTGGACGCGCTGAGCGGCAAGAAGGGCAAGAAGTACCTGCTGACCGCCGCCGTCGCCGCCAACGAGAACGTCGCCGACCGGCTCGAACTGCCCGAGCTGAGCGAGTCGGTGGACTGGCTGAACGTGATGACCTACGACCTGCACGGCCCGTGGGAGGGCAAGGGCCCGGCCAACCACCAGGCCCCGCTGTACTCCGACCCGTACGACCCGGACCCGCGCCAGCGCAGCGCCGACAAGGCCGTCAACCACTACCAGGAGCGCGGCCTGCCCTCCGAGCAGCTCGTCCTCGGGGCCCCGCTGTACGGCCACGGCTGGACGGGCGTCGCCCCCGGCAAGCGCGGCGGCCTGTTCCAGAGCGCCACCGCCTCCGCGCCCGACCACTCGTACCAGGAGATCAACGCGCTGCCGGGCAAGGTCTACCTGGACCGTGACCACGGCGCGTCCTGGAAGTACGACGGCACCACCTTCTACAGCTACGACACCGCCGAGGTGCTCACCCAGAAGGCGCAGTACACGCGCTGGAACGACCTGGCCGGCGTGATGGTCTGGTCGCTGGACGGCGACGACGCCCAGGGCAGCGCGATCGCCGCGCTGGACCGCGGCCTGCGCCGCGGCTGACCGACCCGCACCACCTGACGCAGGGCCCGCCACGGACGTACTGTGGCGGGCCCGCCGCGTTGCCGGCGGGGTTCCCCGCCCGGGCCGCCCCGGGTGGCCGCCGGTCCACCCCAGCCGCCCGGACTCCGCGGAGGTCCGAGCGCACGGCGAACGGTCCGTCAGACCCGGTCGCAGGCCTGTGCCCGCAGCGCCCGGGCCAGGTCGTCCCGGCGCTCCAGCACCAGGCGGCGCAGCGCCGGAGCGGCCTGCGGGTGGCCGGACAGCCAGGCGTCGGCCTCGGCCAGGGTCTGCCCGTCGGTCTGGGCGATCGGGAAGAAGCCGCCGACGATCCGCATCGCGATCTCGATGCTCCGGTCGGCCCAGACCCGCTCCAGCAGCTTGAAGTACGGCGCCGCGTAGAGGGAGGTCAGGTCGCGCTGGGAGGGGATCGAGAAGCCCCCGGTGTTGGCCTCGACCAGGGCGCTCGGCAGCTCGTCCGAGTCGATCACGGCGGACCAGGCGGCGGCCTTGGCCTCCGCGGTGGGCCGGGCGGCCAGGCACTGGGTGTGGTGCCGCTTGCCGCTCGCGGTGTTGTCGGCGGCCAGCTCGTCGGCGAGTTCCTCGTCGGTGGCCTGGCCGGCCGCGGCCAGGGCCAGCCAGAGCGACCAGCGCAGGTCCTGGTCGACGTCCAGGCCGTCGATCCTGGCGCTGCCGGACAGCAGGCCGCGGACCAGGCCGAGGTGCTCGGCGCCACCCGCGGTCTGGGCGAGGAACCGGGCCCAGGCCAGCTGGTGGTCGCTGCCGGGGACGGCCTCGCGCAGCTCGCGCAGGGCGCCGTCGGCGAGCAGCCGGCCGCCCTCGCCGCGCCAGGCCGGGTCGGCGTACAGGTCGACGGCGGTCTTGGACTGGGCGTGCAGCGACTGGAGCACGCCGATGTTGCCCTCCCGGCCGCCGAAGCGCAGCACCAGGGCGACGTAGTCGCGGGCCGGCATCAGGCCGTCCCGGGTGAGGTTCCAGACCGCGGACCAGGCGAGGGCGCGCGTCAGGTCGTCGTGGATGTCGCCGAGGCCGGTGCGCAGGGTCTCCAGCGACTCCTCGTCGAAGCGGATCTTGCAGTAGGTCAGGTCGTCGTCGTTGAGCAGCACCAGCGCAGGGCGGGGGAGGCCGGTGGCCTCGGTGACCACGGTCCTGGCGCCGGTGACGTCCAGTTCGATCCGGCGGGTGCGCACCAGGGCGCCGTCGGTGTCCCGGTCGTACAGGCCGACCGCGATCCGGTGCGGGCGCAGCACGTCCCCGTCCTGGAGCACGGCCAGCTCGGTGATCCGGCCCTCGGCATCGGTGGTGACCTGCGGGGTGAGCGCGTCGACCCCGGAGGTCTGCAGCCAGGCGGCGGACCAGGCCTTGAGGTCGCGGCCGCTGGTCTCCTCCAGCACCTCCAGCAGGTCGCCGAGTTCGGTGTTCCCGAAGGCGTGGCGCTTGAAGTAGCGGCGGGCGCCCTCGAAGAAGGCCTCCGAACCGACGTACGCCACCAGCTGCTTGAGGACCGAGGCGCCCTTGGCGTAGGTGATGCCGTCGAAGTTGAGCTTGGCGTCCTCCAGGTCCCGGATGTCCGCGGTGATCGGGTGGGTGGTGGGGAACTGGTCCTGCCGGTACGCCCAGGCCTTGCGCTGGTTGGCGAAGGTGACCCAGGCCGAGGAGTAGCGGGTGCGGGCGCCGATCAGGCCGTAGGAGCCCATGAAGTCGGCGAAGGACTCCTTCAGCCACAGGTCGTCCCACCAGCGCATGGTGACCAGGTCGCCGAACCACATGTGCGCCATCTCGTGCAGGATGACGTTGGCCCGGCCCTCGTACGCGGCGTCGGTGACCTTCGAGCGGAAGACGAACTCCTCGCGGAAGGTGACGCAGCCGGGGTTCTCCATCGCGCCGATGTTGTACTCGGGGACGAAGGCCTGGTCGTACTTGCCGAAGGGGTACGGGTAGTCGAACGCCTCGTGGAAGAAGTCGAGTCCGAGCTTGGTGACGCCGAGGATCTCGTCCGCGTCGAAGTACGGGGCCAGCGACTTGCGGCACATCGCGGAGAGCGGGATCTCCAGCGTGCTGCCGTCGGCCAGCTCGCGGCTGTAGTGGTCGCGGGCGACGTGGTACGGGCCGGCGACGACGGCGGTGAGGTAGGTGGAGATCGGCCTGGTCGGCGCGAACTCCCAGGTGCGGCTGCCGGCGGCGTCCTGCCCGGCGCTGTCCTGCCCGGCGGCGTCCTGCCCGGTGACGCTCTCGTGCGGCGCGTTGGACCGGACGTCCCAGTCGGCCGGGGCGGTCACGGTGAAGGTGAACGGGGCCTTCAGGTCGGGCTGCTCGAAGTTCGCGAACACCCGCCGGGCGTCGGCCGGCTCGTAGTGGGTGTAGAGGTAGGTCTCGCCGTCCACCGGGTCGACGAAGCGGTGCAGGCCCTCGCCGGTGCGGCTGTAGGCGCAGTCCGCCTCGACGGTCAGCACGTTCTCGGCGGCCAGGCCGTCGACGTGCACCCGGGCGCCGTCGTAGGCGGTGGCCGGGTCGAGGGCGCGGCCGTTGAGGGTGACCGAGCGGACGGCGGGGGCGAGCAGGTCGAGGAAGGTGCCCGCACCGGGCTGGGAGCAGCGGAAGGTGACGGTGGTGGTGGAGCGGAAGGTGGCGGCCGTCCGGTCCGGGGCCGAGGTCACGTCCAGCCGGACCCGGTAGCCGTCCACGGCCAGGATGCTGGCGCGCTGCTGGGCCTCGTCGCGGCTTAGGTTCTTGCCCGGCACGGCGGTACTCCTTTGTCCGGCTCGCACGGTGGTGCGCTGGGTGGTGGTGGTGCGGTCGCGGCGCGGGTGTGTGCTCCGCGCGCGCGGAGCCATCCTTTCACGCCCCGCACCGCCAGTACCATTGCACAGATCGCCGCGTCATCACCGGAATCAGCGGCCCCGGGCGGGCGTTGGCGTTCCGGGACGGAACACCTTCCTGCCTCGGATCACCTCATGAAGGACGACACCCAGTGACTGTCGCTGAGCGCAAGACCGCCGACTTCTGGTTCGACCCGGCCTGCCCCTGGGCGTGGATGACCTCCCGCTGGCTGATCGAGGTCCAGCGACTGCGTCCGGTGGACGTGCGCTGGCACGTGATGAGCCTGTCGGTGCTCAACGAGCACCGGGACCTGCCGGAGAACTACCGGGAGCTGCTGGACAACGCCTGGGCCGCGGTGCGGGTCTGCACCGCCGCCGCCGAGCGGCACGGGCCCGAGGTGCTCGGCCGGCTCTACACCGAGCTGGGCCTGCGCTTCCACAACCAGGGCCTGCCGCAGAACCGCGAGACCATCGAGGCCGCCCTGGTGGCCGCGGGCCTGCCCGTCGAGCTGGCCGACGCGGTCGGCACGGACGCGTACGACGAGGCCCTGCGCGCCTCGCACCAGGAGGGCATCACCCTGGTCGGAGAGGACGTCGGCACCCCGGTGATCGCGGTCGAGGGCGCGGACGGCGAGCGGGTCGCCTTCTTCGGCCCGGTGGTCACCCCGGCCCCGAAGGGCGAGGCCGCGGCCCGCCTGTGGGACGGCACCCTGCTGGTGGCCTCCACCCCGGGCTTCTACGAGATCAAGCGCACCCGCACGGCCGGCCCGTCCTTCGAGTAGCCCCGGAAACGGTCCCGCGGACGCGGCAGGGCCCGGCACCCTCGGGTGCCGGGCCCTCACCCTGCCGTGCGTCCGGACGGTCAGCGCGGGGCGGCGTCCCGGCGCTGCTTGAGCAGCCCGGCGGCGCTGAGCAGCGCGACCAGCACGCCGGCCGCGTACAGCTGCTGGCGGTTGCCCTCGGTGGTGGTCATCAGGGCCAGGATGCCCGCCACGGCGGCCATCGCGATCCAGGTCAGGTACGGGTAGCCCCACATCTTCACGGTGAGCAGCTCGGGCTCCTCGCGCTCCAGCCGGCGGCGCATCCGCAGCTGGACCACGCAGATGAACAGCCAGACCACCAGGATCGCCACGCCGGTGGTGTTCATCAGCCAGGTGAACACCGTCTCCGGCCAGAACTTGGCGGCCAGCACGGCGCCGAAACCGAACAGGCAGGAGGCCAGCACGGCCCTGCGCGGCACCCCGCCGCTGACCTTGGCCAGCGCCCTGGGGCCCTGGCCGCGGCCGACCAGCGAGTACGCCATCCGGGAGGCGCCGTAGATGTTGGCGTTCATCGCGGACAGCAGCGCGACCAGCACCACCACCTGCATGATCGTCCCGGCGCCGGCCACCCCGAGGTGGCGCAGCACGGTGACGTACGGGCCGTCGGCGACGACCGCCGGGTCCTTCCAGGAGACCAGGGTGACCACCAGGGCCATCGAGCCGATGTAGAAGATCGCGATCCGCCACACCGCGGTGCGCACGGCGTTGGCGACGTTCTTCTTGGGGTCGTCGGACTCGGCGGCGGCGATGGTCACGGTCTCCAGACCGCCGTACGCGAAGACCGAGGCGAGCAGGCCGACGATCAGCCCGCTGACGCCGGTGGGCAGGAAGCCGCCGTGGCCGGTCAGGTTCTCGGTGCCGGGGGCGCCGGGGCCGATCACGCCGGCGATGCCGAGCCCGCCGAGGACCAGGAAGGCGATGATCGCGGCGATCTTGATCGCGGCGAACCAGAACTCGAACTCGCCGAAGTTCTTCACCGCGGTGAGGTTGCTGACGCAGAAGAAGACCATGAAGAGGCCGACCCAGACCCAGGCGGAGACGCCGGGCACCCAGCCGTTGACGATCTTCCCGGCGGCGGTGGCCTCGGCGGCGACGCCGCAGCAGAGCATCACCCAGTACATCCAGCCGGCCGTGATCCCGGCCCAGGGGCCGACCTCCTTCTCGGCGTGCACCGAGAACGAGCCGGAGGCGGGGCGGGCGGCGGACATCTCGCCGAGCATCCGCATGATCAGCATGACCAGGAGGCCGGAAAGCGTGAACGCCAGGATGATCGCCGGGCCGGCGGCCGCGATGCCGGCGCCGGAGCCCACGAAGAGGCCGGCGCCGATCACCCCGCCGAGGGCGATCATGGACAGGTGGCGCTGCTTCAGCCCGTGGGTGAGCTGCTGGCCACCCGACGCCGGTTCTGCGGCCGTGTCGTCGGGGGTCCCGGTCGCCGGAGGCGCGGAGGTGGGGGCCATAGGGGTGGATCCAGACTTTG
The DNA here is from genome assembly GCF_014596515.1 of Streptomyces sp. CBMA156. Classification (GTDB taxonomy): domain Bacteria; phylum Actinomycetota; class Actinomycetes; order Streptomycetales; family Streptomycetaceae; genus Kitasatospora. The sequence goes on along the minus strand of NZ_MSJQ01000126.1, from coordinate 10,667 downwards.
CGGAATGCGACATGAGCTGTCCAATATCCGGCGACCCCCCTGTCCATGCCAATAATGACCGACCCGGGACCACCATGCGGACCGGACCGGAACCCGGCGTGACGCGACCATGACCGAGTGTGGCGACGGGCCGGTTCCGACAACGTCCGAGGGCGGGGGTTTGTCTGAATCCGCGGCGTTCGCGCAGTGGATCAACGCGTAGGTTCACAGGTGTTCACTCACCTGGACCTCCCGGAGGAAACCCCGATGGCCACTGCCACCACCCCGATACCGCGTCGCGCCGTCCTCGCCGACCTGCTGCCCGCCGCCTCCACCCGCCTCGGCGCCCAGGCCCGCGACCTGGCCCTGGTGGCCGGCGGCGCCGCGCTGACCGGCGTGGCCGCCCAGCTGTCGGTGAACGTCCCCGGCTCGCCGGTGCCGGTCACCGGCCAGACCTTCGCCGCCCTGCTGGTCGGCACCGCGCTCGGGGCCCGCCGCGGCGTCGCCGCGCTCGCGCTCTACCTGCTGGCCGGCATGGCGGGCCTGCCCTGGTTCGCCGAGGGCACCTCGGGCTGGGCGATGCCCTCCTTCGGCTACGTGCTCGGCTTCGTCCTCGCCGCCGCCCTGACCGGCGCGCTGGCCCGCCGCGGCGCCGACCGCACCCCGGTCCACACCGCCGTCACCATGGTCCTCGGCAGCCTCGCCATCTACGCGGTCGGCGTCCCGTACCTGGCAGCGTCGCTGCACGTGTCGCTCGCCCGCGCCGCCGAACTCGGCCTCTACCCGTACCTGGTCGGCGACGCCCTCAAGGCCGCCTTCGCGGCCGGCGCCCTGCCGCTGGCCTGGAAGCTGCTCGGCCGGCGCTGAGCGCGCCGCCTGTGGAGTCCGGGCGCACGCGCATGCCACACTCATCCGCATGCGCGTGTACCTGGGCTCCGACCATGCCGGATTCGATCTGAAGAACCACCTCGTCGAGTGGCTGAAGGGGGCCGGCCACGAGCCGGTCGACTGCGGGCCGCACATCTACGACGCCGAGGACGACTACCCGCCGTTCTGCCTGCGGGCCGCCGAGCGCACCGCCGCCGACGAGGACGCCCTGGGCATCGTGATCGGCGGCTCGGGCAACGGCGAGGCGATCGCCGCCAACAAGGTCAAGGGCGTCCGGGCCGCGCTGGCCTGGAGCGTGCAGACCGCCGAGCTCGGCCGCCAGCACAACAACGCCAACGTGATCTCCATCGGCGGCCGCATGCACACGCAGGAGGAGGCCACCGAGTTCGTCGAGGTCTTCCTGAAGACCCCGTACAGCGGCGAGCCCCGGCACACCCGCCGGATCGAGATGCTGAGCGAGTACGAGACCACCGGCGAACTCCCGCCGATCCCGGCCCACCACCCGCAGGGCTGATCCCGCCACCCACAGGGCTGATCCCGCCACCCACCCTCCCCGACGGCCGGCCGCACACCCCCGTGCGACCGGCCGCCGCCGTGTCCGGGCGGCCCCGGCGCGCCGCGCGGAGGGCGCGGAACAGCCGCCCCGCGCCTGTGGGATCGGCCACAGACCCCGGCGTCCGGACACCCCCGCGCGCGGGGCGCACGCGTCGACCGCGCGCTGCGTACGCCCAACCCGGGTACGCCTCCTGACGGCACGACCGCACCCGCACCGATCGGCCGAAACCCGCTGGGCGCCCCGCGCCCGGGCAAGGCTGTCCGCCCCCGGCCCGTCGACGCCGGGCGGTACCCGTGGATAGGGTCGGACCCCATGGCTGGCAGAGCGCCGGGCACACCGCCCCAGACGACTGCGACGAGGCCCGGCGCCGCCCCGGCGTCCGAGTCCGTGACGGCCCGGTTGCGCAAGAGGGTCCGCCGGGTCCGCCGAAGGCTGCGCACAGCCGGGGTGGACTACTTCCGCGGCGGCGCCGCCGACTGGCCGGTGCTCTGCGCGCTCGCCCTGCTCGTCCCGCTGCTGATCCTGCTCAACATCTGGATCCCCGGCTGGGCCCCGCCCACCTCCCTGGTCCTGCCGATCCTGGCCGGCGCCCTGCTGCTGCGCCCCGGCAGCCTGGTGGTGCTCTACGCGCTGGCCGCGCTCGGCCTCTCCTCCGAGTCCGTGATCCACACCGGCCAGCGGGTCGCCAGCGACAACCCCGAGGCCTACACCTACGGCGTGACCCCGGGCGCGGCCCTGGTGGTCGGCGCCGCCGGGGTGGGCGGCCTGCTGCTCGCCCAGTTCCGGGCCAGGGTCGGCGTGCCCTGGTGGGGCGGCTCCACCATGCTGTTCGACCTGCGCGAGCGGCTGCGGGTGCAGAGCCGGGTGCCCGAACTGCCGGACGGCTGGCACGCGGACATGGCGCTGCGCCCGGCCGGCGGCCAGTCCTTCTCCGGGGACTTCGTGGTCGCCGCCCGCACCGGCCCCGGCCGGCGGCTGCTGGAGGTGGTCCTCGCGGACGTCTCCGGCAAGGGCATGGACGCCGGCTCACGGGCCCTGCTGCTCTCCGGGGCCTTCGGCGGCCTGGTCGGCTCGCTGCCCGCGCACGACTTCCTGCCCGCCGCCAACGGCTACCTGCTGCGCCAGTCCTGGGAGGAGGGCTTCGCCACCGCCGTCCACCTGGTGCTGGACCTGGACACCGGCGAGTACGAGCTGCTCTCGGCCGGCCACCTGCCGGGCATGCAGCGGCTGGCGGGGGAGGGGCGCTGGGAGGTCAAGGAGGCCGAGGGCCCGCTGCTCGGGATCTACGACGGTGCCAAGTTCGAGGGCGTGCGCGGCCGGCTGAACCGGGGCGACGTGCTGATGCTGTGCACCGACGGCATGGTCGAGGCGCCGGGCCGGGACCTCGGGGAGGGCATGGACCGGCTGATGGGGGAGGCGGACCGGCTGGTCCCCGGCGGCGGCCCCGGCACCGGAGTGGGCGCCGCGGCCGGACTGATCGAGACGGTCGCCAGGGACATCAACGACGACCGCGCGGTGCTGCTGCTCTGGCGTGACTGACGCCCGCCGGCCCGGTTCGGGGGCACATGCCGCAGGCAGCCTCAACTGTCAACCCTGGCAGCTGATCTTCAGCCAAATCGGATGCCCCGTCGACTGACCGGACCAGTGGCTTCCGTTACCCGCCCCCGACCGCTTCCCGGCCGCTCAGCACGCCCCGCCGACGATTCGTCAGGACGGCTCCGCTATCGTCCCGGTCGGCGGAAACTCGTCTCGCATCGCAGGATATCGGCGTTGGGCTGACTGTCAGACCTTTACGCAATCGGCACGGTCGACCACACTGAGTCCGGGCGGGACTGTTCAGGATTCGGGGGATGGGGGGCGTCACGTGCGGCACGACAGACAGCGGTCGACCGTGGGCTCCCTCACCGGCTGGTGTGCCGGACGGTCCGCGATTCCGCCTCGGGACCGTCGGACAGGCCGGGGTCCGGCTTTCGCAGGTGCCGCCGGGCGGCGGCACCCCGCTATGAAAACGAGGAAGTGAGTCCGGGTGGCACTCTCCGTCTCCGCTCTGGTCCTGTTCGCGATCCTGTGCATCATCTTCATCCGCAACAAGCAGCTGAAGATCGCGCACGGCATCGTCGCCGCCCTGTTCGGCTTCATGCTGCACGAGACCACCGTCGCGGGCTCCATCAACTCCCTGCTGTCCAACCTCGCGCACAGCATCTCCAGCATCACCGGCGGCTGACCGGGCGGGCCGTCCGTGCCCCCGCCGAGGGGGTCACCGGCCGGTCCGTCTGGCTTCCCGCCAGCGAGCGAACAGTCCCCGAGGGCGTGCCGCCGCCGGGGGCGGGACACGCATCGGCGCGGGTGCCCCGGCACCCGCCGCCGCGGCCTGCTCCGGTGCCGTCGGCTCGGTCGTCAACAGGACGAACAGGCGTGCCCAGCACAGTCGTTCGCCCCGGGGCCAGTCCAGCGCGCGCAGCGCCGCCGACGCCGCCTCCGACACCTCGCCGCCCACCCTGACCTCGGCGACGTCGTCCCCCGCCTTCCCGCCCAGGAAGAGCTTGACGCCCACCGGGCCCGGCCCGGTCAACTCCGCGCGCAGCGCGGGCGCCAGGGCCGGCAGCACCCGGTGCCCGGCCAGCCAGTGCGCCAGGTGCTCGTTGCCGAAGCCGAACACCGCGGCCGGCCCCTGCACCGCGTGCCAGCCGGGGAGCCCGGGCAGGGCCTCGTGGCCGGCCCGCGCCTCGCGGCGCTCCGGCGGCTCGACCAGCACCGAGGCGGTGGTGGTCGCCCACATCCGCACGGCGTTGGCGAGCTTCTCCTCCTCGGTCTTGCCGAGGCCGGCCGCGCAGTCCCACACCACCGGGGCGTCCGCCCGGCCCAGGTGGAGCACGAAGCCGAGGTCCACGTGCCCGGCGCCGTCGTCCCCGGGGTGCTCGCGCACCGCCACCGCGGTGGTTCCGGGGCCGCGGACCACCTCGCCGTCCGGGTGGAAGACCTGGCCGAGGCGCGCCATCTCCAGGACCACGCAGCGCTGTATGACGGCCAGTCGCTCCTGCGGACCCACCGGGACTCCTCCATCTGGGGAGCGCGGCGGCTGAGGTCGCGCTCGAACTGCGCTCGAACTGCGCTCGAACGCCGCCGAGGCTATCGGCCCGACAGCCCGCCGGGAAACCAGTCGGACAGCACGGTCCTCCGGTCGCGGAAATGTCTTGGATGCCCCACTTTGGGCAGCGGAACCTGAAGGCCGTCCGCCCGGAGACCCGCATGCCCCGCACCCCCGCCCCGACCCCGCCCGCCCTCCTCGCCCCCGGGCCGCCGCCGCCCGGCCACGGCCCCGCCGGCACCGGTCTGGTCGCCGAGATCGAGGCCTACCTCGCCTCGCTGCCCACCCCCGCGCGCACCCCGGTGCCGTACGTCTGCCCGTACGGCAGCACTCCGCGGCCCTGGCACGCCGACCACCCCGCGCCCCGGGCCACCCTGCTCGACCGGGCACTGGGCCGGCCCGCCCGCCCCGTCCCGGTCACCGCGGCCGGCCACCTCGGGCTCGCCTCCCGCTACATCGGGGCGTACGGCTGGCTCCAGGGCGCGATGTGGGACGAGGCCGGCCGGGTCTGCCTGCTCGGCGCGCAGGCCGCCGTCCTGGCCCACGGCTACGGCACCCCGGCCACCGTCCGCACCGCCAGGGTCCAGCTGATGGAGGTGCTGCACGCCACCGGCCGCCCGGCGCGCTCCCCGGACGAGTTCAACGACCGCCCGACCACCCGGGAGGGCGACATCCACCAGCTGCTGGACCGGGCCGCCGCCCGGGCCGCCCGGCTCGGCCTCTGAGGGCGCGCAGTCCCCGGCGGCCCCGGAAACGTCGACGGCCCCGGTGTGCTGGGCACACCGGGGCCGGACCGAAGAGCGGGCGACGAGAATCGAACTCGCGTGACTAGTTTGGAAGACTAGGGCTCTACCATTGAGCTACGCCCGCACGACGCTCCCAGCCGTCACCGGCCGGAAGTTCGGGGGACAGCCTACCTGGTCCGACCGCCGGAGCGCACCCCGGATCCCGCACACCCCCTGCGCGCCCGCGCGGTGTATGTCGCGGTCGCGCCCGCGCGGAACTGGCGGCGAGCCGTGCAGGCCCGGCGTGTACGCTTCCTCTCGGCACCACGGGGTGTGGCGCAGTTTGGTAGCGCGTCCGCTTTGGGAGCGGAAGGCCGTCGGTTCGAATCCGGTCACCCCGACAGTGCGGCAGGGTCTCGCCCACCGGGGCGGGGCCCTGTTCTGTGTGGGAGCCCCGTCATGGCGGTACGGTGGCGCCTGGCGTCCGCCTTTGGTGGTACCGGTAGGATGGAGCGCTGGCGGTAGTCCCTGTGGCGTCAACCCAGGTCAACCGCACGAGGGCGAGGAGTCAAGCTCACCGTCCACCCCACGGGAGATGCAGCTCCAACCGCCCATCGCCCGTCTCGTCCGACCCCCCTTCCGGCTCCGGCCGGGCGATGGGGACGGGCGGAGACAACCTGACCGCAAGCCCCTAGGAGACCTAACCGTGAAGAGCGCCGTCGAGACTCTGAACCCGACCCGGGTTCGACTCACCGTCGAGGTGCCCTTCGAGGAGCTCAAGCCCAGCCTCGACGCGGCGTACAAGAAGATCAACCAGCAGGTCTCGGTCCCGGGCTTCCGCAAGGGCAAGATCCCGAACCGGGTCATCGACCAGCGCTTCGGCCGTGGTGCCGTGCTGGAGGAGGCCGTCAACGACGCCCTGCCGCGCTTCTACACGCAGGCCGTCGACGAGGTCAAGATCGAGGTCCTCGGCCAGCCCGACATCACCAACATCGAGGGTGTCGAGAAGATCGCCGACGGCGGTGACCTGAAGTTCACCGCCGAGGTGGACGTCCGTCCGGAGGTCACCCTGCCGGAGTTCTCCTCCATCGAGGTGACCGTCGACCCGATCGCCGTCTCCGACGAGGACATCGAGAAGTCGCTGGAGCAGCTGCGCGAGCGCTTCTCCTCGGTCAAGGACGTCGAGCGCGCGGCCGCCGAAGGCGACATCGTCGTCGTCGACCTGGTCGCCAAGGTCGACGGCGAGGTGCCGGAGGACGGCACCGCCAACGGTGTCAGCTACGAGATCGGCTCGGGCCGTCTGATCGACGGCATCGACGAGGCCGTTCTCGGCCTGTCGGCCGGCGACGAGAAGACCTTCGAGACCGAGCTCAAGGGTGGCACCCAGGCGGGCAAGACCTCCGAGGTCACCGTCACCGTCACCGCCGTCCAGGAGAAGGAGCTGCCGGAGCTGGACGACGAGTTCGCCCAGCTGGCCAGCGAGTTCGACTCCCTGGAGGACCTGCGCGCCGACTCCCGCAAGCGCCTCGAGCGCATGAAGGAGTACGACCAGGCCACCCAGGCCCAGGAGAAGGTCCTGGACGCGCTGCTCACGCTGGTTGAGATCGAGTACCCCGAGAAGCTTCTCAAGGACGAGGTCGAGACCCGCAAGCACAACGTGGAGCACCACCAGCTCCAGCCGATGGGCCTCACCATCGACGCCTACCTGGAGACCCAGGGCAAGACCCACGAGGAGTGGGACGCGGAGATCGAGGAGCAGGCGAAGAAGGGCATCAAGACCCAGTTCGTCCTGGACCAGATCGTCGCGAACGAGGAGCTGGGTGTGAACCAGGAGGAGCTCACCGAGCACCTCATCCGCCGCGCCGCCGGCTCGGGCCTCACCCCGGACCAGTTCGCCCAGCAGGTCGTCCAGGGCGGCCAGGTTCCGCTGCTGGTCGGCGAGGTCGCCCGCGGCAAGGCGCTGGCCACCGTGGTCGAGGCCGCCAAGGTCGTCGACACCGAGGGCAACGAGGTCAGCTTCGACGACGAGGACGAGACGGGCGAGACCGTCGAGGCCGCCGCCGTCGAGGCCGCCGAGGAGAAGACCGAGGCCTGAGTGCCCCGGTAGCCCCCTGAGGCAACCCAGCGGGCCCGGACGCCGTACGGTGTCCGGGCCCGCTGTCGTCCCCTCCGGGCCCGCCGCGACCCTGCGCTCACAGCGAACAGTTCTGCGTGAGGGATTCTGCGGCCCGGCCTGCGCGTTAGGGTCCTTGGACAGCACCAATCACGACGTGATACCCGGAAGCTGTGCGACATCGTGAGAGCCGCGGAACGGCCCTCCAAATCGACTGAGCAGGTGGCTAAGTGACGTTCCCGCAGATGCAGATGCCTGGCCCGATGGCGCCGCACGCCGCCGCTGGTGACGTGCTCGGCGGTCTTGGCGACCAGGTCTACAACCGGCTGCTCAACGAGCGGATCATCTTCCTCGGCCAGCAGGTCGACGACGACATCGCCAACAAGATCACCGCCCAGCTGCTCCTGCTGGCCGCGGACCCGGACAAGGACATCTTCCTCTACATCAACTCTCCGGGTGGCTCGATCTCCGCGGGCATGGCGATCTACGACACCATGCAGTACATCAAGAACGACGTCGTCACCATCGCGATGGGCATGGCCGCCTCGATGGGCCAGTTCCTGCTGACCGCGGGCGCCAAGGGCAAGCGCTTCTCGCTGCCGAACGCCAACATCCTGATGCACCAGCCCTCCGCGGGCCTGGGCGGCTCCGCCACCGACATCCGGATCCAGGCCGAGCAGCTGCTCCGTACCAAGAAGCGGATGTCCGAGCTGATCGCCCACCACAGCGGCCAGACCTTCGAGCAGATCACCAGGGACTCGGACCGCGACCGCTGGTTCACCCCGGAGGAGGCCCTGGAGTACGGCCTCATCGACGCGATCATGCACAGCGCCGCGGACGTCCCCGGCGGCGGCGGCACGGGCGCTGCCTGAGCCCCGGCCCGCCAGACCACAGCCCCAACGCCCCGGAGGACAAGGACCCCCATGAACATCCCCAGCCTGTCGGCCGCCAAGGCCCGCGTCGAGGACATGCGCGCCGAGGGCCGTTACATCGTCCCGCGCTTCGTGGAGCGCACCACGCAGGGCATCCGCGAGTACGACCCGTACGCCAAGCTGTTCGAGGAGCGCATCATCTTCCTCGGCTCGCAGGTGGACGACGTCTCGGCGAACGACATCATGGCGCAGCTGCTGTGCCTGGAGTCGATGGACCCGGACCGCGAGATCCAGATGTACATCAACTCGCCCGGCGGCTCGTTCACGGCCCTGACGGCCATCTACGACACCATGCAGTACGTGAAGCCGGACATCACCACGGTCTGCATGGGCCAGGCGGCCTCCGCCGCGGCCGTGCTGCTCGCGGCCGGCACCCCCGGCAAGCGGATGGCGCTGCCGAACGCCCGGATCCTGATCCACCAGCCGTACACCGAGACCGGCCGCGGTCAGGTGTCCGACCTGGAGATCCAGGCCAAGGAGATCTTCCGGATGCGCGAGCAGCTGGAGCAGATGCTCTCCAAGCACTCCAACAAGTCGGTGGAGCAGGTGCGCGAGGACATCGAGCGCGACAAGATCCTGACCGCCGACGAGGCCGCCGAGTACGGCCTGGTCGACCAGATCATCTCCACCCGCAAGACCTCGCTGACCTCCTGAGGCCGGCTCCCTCCCGGCCCGTCAGCGGACCGGAGGGGCCCATCGGGGCGGGGCGCGCACCCGGGTGCGCACCCCGCCCCGGCCCGTGGGCGGGTCCGTGCGACGGCATCTGTTCGGTATCAATTCGCCCAGGGCGTAGGGCAGACCTGGCGAAGAGGACGGAATCACGGGCCCGACAGAGTACCGTCGGATACCGAGACCGAGCGCCCTCGGCGTTGACGGTCCACAGCACCAGGCCCCGGAACCCTGCGGGGCCCCTGGCGAAGGGGAAGCACCTCGTGGCACGCATCGGAGACGGTGGCGACCTGCTCAAGTGCTCGTTCTGCGGCAAGTCGCAGAAGCAGGTGAAGAAGCTGATCGCCGGCCCAGGCGTGTACATCTGCGACGAGTGCATCGACCTGTGCAACGAGATCATCGAGGAGGAACTCGCCGAGACCTCCGAGGTGCGCTTCGAGGAACTCCCGAAGCCGCGCGAGATCTACGAGTTCCTGGACCAGTACGTGGTCGGCCAGGACCTCGCCAAGAAGGCGCTGTCGGTGGCCGTCTACAACCACTACAAGCGTGTCCAGGCGGGTGAGGCGGGCCGCAGCGGCGGAAACGGCCGCGAGGACGCCATCGAGCTGGCCAAGTCCAACATCCTGCTGCTGGGCCCCACCGGCTCCGGCAAGACGCTGCTGGCGCAGACCCTGGCCCGGATGCTCAACGTGCCGTTCGCGATCGCGGACGCCACCGCGCTGACCGAGGCCGGCTACGTCGGCGAGGACGTCGAGAACATCCTGCTCAAGCTGATCCAGGCGGCCGACTACGACGTCAAGAAGGCCGAGACCGGGATCATCTACATCGACGAGATCGACAAGGTCGCGCGCAAGAGCGAGAACCCGTCGATCACCCGGGACGTCTCCGGCGAGGGCGTGCAGCAGGCCCTGCTGAAGATCCTGGAGGGCACCACCGCCTCGGTGCCGCCGCAGGGCGGGCGCAAGCACCCGCACCAGGAGTTCATCCAGATCGACACCACCAACGTGCTGTTCATCGTCGGCGGCGCGTTCGCCGGTCTGGAGCGGATCATCGAGGGCCGCGCGGGTGCCAAGGGCATCGGCTTCGGCGCCAACATCCGCTCCAAGCGGGAGTCGGACGCCAGCGACCACTTCCGCCAGGTGATGCCCGAGGACCTGGTGAAGTTCGGCATGATCCCCGAGTTCATCGGCCGTCTGCCGGTGATCACCAGCGTCCACAACCTGGACCGCGAGGCGCTGCTCCAGATCCTCACCGAGCCGCGCAACGCGCTGGTCAAGCAGTACCGCAAGCTGTTCGAACTGGACGGCGTGGAACTGGAGTTCTCCCGGGACGCGCTGGAGGCGATCGCCGACCAGGCGATCCTGCGCGGCACCGGCGCGCGCGGGCTGCGGGCCATCATGGAGGAGGTGCTGATGTCCGTGATGTACGAGGTTCCCTCGCGCCAGGACGTCGCCCGCGTGGTGGTCACCGGGGACGTGGTCTCCAAGCACGCCATCCCCACCCTGGTGCCGCGCGACATGATTAAGCGCGAGCGCCGGGAGAAGAGCGCCTGACCCGGGGCTTCGCACACGAGAGGGCCCCGCACCGGATCCTTGGGTTCTAACGGTCCTCGCAACACCCGCGATCTGTGGGAGTTGCGAGGACCGTGGGCGTTGAGCGTGCTGATCTTGCGGGATTGAGGGATCGCTTCCTTGCGCGGCTGGACGTTGTGGGGAAT
>NZ_MSJQ01000125.1 GCF_014596515.1 Streptomyces sp. CBMA156 | reverse complement strand
CGCCAGCCGTACCCGCCGGTCGGCGACGGCCAGCAGCGCCGGACGGTGCGCGACCACCAGCACGGTGCGCGCCGGGTCGGCGGCGAGCGCCCGGACGGCGTCCACCACGGCCGCCTCGGAGGCGCCGTCCAGGTTGGCGGTCGGCTCGTCCAGCAGCACCAGCGGCCGGTCGTCGGCGAGCAGCACCCGGGCGAGGGCGAGGCGCTGGCGCTGCCCGGCGGAGAGCCCGGCGCCGTCCTCCCCCAGCTCGGCCGCCAGGTCGGTCACGAAGTCGAGCGCGTGCGCGGCCCGCAGCGCCGTCCAGAGCTGCTCGTCGGTGGCCTCGGGCCGGTAGAGCCGCAGGTTCTCGGCGACCGTCCCGGCGTACAGGTGCGGGTGCTGCGGCACCCAGGCGATCTGCCGCCGCCAGCTCGCCGGTTCCAGCTCGGCCAGGTCGTACGGGCGGCCGTCGGCGGCGGTGATCCGGACGGTGCCGGACTCGGGGGCGGTGAGGCCGAGCAGCACGGCCAGCAGGGTGGACTTGCCGGCGCCGCTCGGTCCGGTGAGGGCCGTGGCGGAGCCGGGAGCCAGGGTCAGCCCGGCGCCGTCCAGCGCGGGCTCGGTGCGCCCGGGGTGCCGGACGACCAGGCCCTCGGCGGCGATCGACGCCCCGGCGAGGGCCGGTGCCGGGGTGGTGCCGGCGGCGGGCAGCGGGGTCTCCAGCACCCGGAACAGCTCGTCGGCGGCGGTCAGTCCCTCGACGCTGGAGTGGTAGAGCGCGCCGACCTGGCGGATCGGGAAGTACACCTCGGGGGCGAGCACCAGGATCAGCAGCCCGGTCTCCAGGTCGAGCGTGCCGTCCACCAGCCGGAAGCCGACGGTGACGGCGACCAGCGCGACGGACAGGGTGGAGAGCAGTTCCAGGGTGAAGGAGGAGACGAAGGCGATCCGCAGGGTGCGCAGGGTGGCCCGGCGGTAGTCCGCGGTGATCCTGGCGATGGTGGCGGCCTGGGTGCGGGCCCGGTTGAACACCTTGAGGGTGGGCAGCCCGGCGACCACGTCGAGGAAGTGGTGGGAGAGCCGGGCCAGGGTGTCCCACTGCCGGTCCATCCTGGCCTGGGTGGCCATCCCGATCAGCACCATGAACAGCGGGATCAGCGGCAGCGTCCCGGCGATGATCGCGGCCGAGGTGAAGTCGGCGCCGACGATCCGCAGCAGCACGATCACTGGGACGACCACGGCCAGCGCCAGCTGCGGCAGGTAGCGGGCGAAGTAGTCGTCCAGCGCGTCGATGCCGCGGGTGGCGAGGGTGGTGAGTTCGCCGGTGCGCCGGCCCGCCAGGTAGGACGGGCCGAGCGCGGTGGCGTGGTCGAGCAGCCGGCGCCGCAGGGTGGACTTCACCCGGGCGACGGACCGGTGGGCGGTGAGCTCCGTGAGCCAGCCGACCAGCCCGCGGCCGACCGCCGTCAGCGCGAGCAGCAGCAGCGGCGTGGTCAGCTCGCCGAGCGTCGCCCCGCGCTGGAAGGCGCGGACGACGATCTCGGCGATCAGACTCGCCTGGGCGACCACCAGGGCCGCGCCGACCGCGCCGAGCAGCACGGATCCGGCGAGGAAGGCCCTGGTGGTGCGGGCGTACCCGAGGAGTCGGGGGTCGACCGGCTTCACGGCGTCAGGCCTGGTCGAGCGGGGCGGCCGGGTCGTGCCCGGGGATGTGCTGGACACCGATCCGCTTGCGGAACACCCAGTACGTCCAGCCCTGGTAGAGCAGCACCAGCGGGGTGAAGATCGCCGCCACGACGGTCATCACCTTCAGCGTGTACGGCGAGGACGCGGCGTTGCTGACCGTCAGGCTCCACTCCGGGTTCAGGGTGGAGGGCATGACGTCCGGGAAGAGCGCCAGGAAGAGCATCGCGACCGCGGCCACGATGGTCGCCCCGGAGAGCGAGAACGCCCAGCCGTCGCGCCGGAGCTGGTTGGCCGCCAGGGCGCCGACCAGGGCGATCACCGCGACGATCAGCGCGGCGAGGCTGCGGCCGTTGCCGTGCTCGGCCTGGGTCCAGATCAGGAAGGCCAGCGCCAGCACGGCGGTGGCCAGCCCCGACCACAGCGCGGCCGTGCGGGCCCGGTCGCGGATCTCGCCGACCGTCTTGAGGACGGCGAACACCGAGCCGTGGAAGGTGAACAGGGCGAGCGTCACCAGACCGCCGAGCAGCGCGTACGGGTTCAGCAGGTCCCAGAGGCCGCCGGTGTAGTTCTTCTGCGCGTCGATGTCCACGCCGCGCACGATGTTGGCGAAGGCCACGCCCCAGAGGAAGGCCGGGATGAGCGAGGTCCAGAAGAGGGCCTCCTCCCAGTTCCGCTGCCAGCGGGCGCCGTCGCGCTTGTGCCGGTACTCGAAGGCCACGCCGCGGACGATCAGGCAGACCAGGATGACCAGCAGCGGGATGTAGAAGCCGCTGAAGAGCGTCGCGTACCAGTCCGGGAAGGCCGCGAAGGTGGCACCGCCCGCGGTCAGCAGCCAGACCTCGTTGCCGTCCCAGACCGGGCCGATGGTGTTGATCAGCACCCGCCGCTCGGCGGTGTTCCTGGCCAGCGGCTTGGTCAGCACGCCGATCCCGAAGTCGAAGCCCTCCAGGAAGAAGTAGCCGATCCACAGGACCGCGATCAGCACGAACCAGACGTCGTGGAGTTGCATGTCAGATCCTCAGTTCCCCAGTGGTCCTGGTGCCTCAGTACGCGAACGCGAGCGGCTTGTCGGCGTCCTCGTCCGAGGACGGTCCGCGCAGCGACGGGTCCTTGGTGGGCGGCTGTTCGGTCACGTCCGGGCCGGCCTTGGCGTACTTGACCAGCAGCTTGACCTCGATGACCGCGAGGATCGCGTACAGCGTGGTGAAGGTCGCGAGGGCGCCGATCTGGGTACCGATGCCGACGTTGGGGGAGACCGCGCTGGCCGTGGTCATCAGGCCGAAGACGGCCCAGGGCTGACGGCCCATCTCGGTGAAGATCCAGCCGAAGCTGTTGGCGATCAGCGGGAAGCCCATGGTCAGGATGCCGATCCGCCAGCTCCACTTGGTGAGCAGCGGCCCCAGCTCCCGCTTGGGGGTGAGCATCAGCCGGGGCACCTCGGTCTCGCCGGTGCGGAACTCGGGGTGCAGGAAGAGCTTCTTCCTGGTGGTCCACAGGCCGATCAGGCCGGCCAGGAAGGACGTCATCCCGAAGCCGATCATGAGGCGGAAGCCCCAGTAGGTGACGAAGATGCTCGGGATGTAGTCCTTGGGGTCGCCGCCGTGCTGGGCGGCCTCGGCGGCCGCGGTGTCGTTGATGCCGGGGACGGAGGAGCTGAAGTCGTTGTGGGCGAGGAAGGAGAGTATCCCGGGGATCTCCAGGGCGACCGAGTTGTGGCCCTTGCTGACGTCGCCGACCGCGAAGACCGAGAACGGCGCCGGTGACTGGGTCTCCCACAGCGCCTCGGCGGCGGCCATCTTCATCGGCTGCTGCTCGAACATGACCTTGCCGAGGGTGTCGCCGCTGAGCGCGGTGCCGGCGCCGAAGATCACCGCGAGCACCAGGCCGAGGCGCAGCGAGGTACGCATCGCGGCGGTCCTCTTGGGGTCGGCCGTCTCCGGCTTGCGCTTGGCCTTCCAGAGGTGGAAGGAGGCGATGCCGACCACGAAGGCCGCGCCGGTGAGGAAGGCGGCGGTCAGGGTGTGGAAGACGACCACGAGCGTGGTGTTCTGGAACAGCACCCGGACGATGTCGGTCAGCTGCGCCTTGCCGGTGACCGGGTCGATCGCGTAGCCGACCGGGTGCTGCATCCAGGAGTTGGCGGCCAGGATGAAGTAGCCGGAGAGCACGGTGCCGAGCGCCACCATCCACATGCAGGCGCAGTGGATCTTCCTCGGCAGCTTGTCCCAGCCGAAGATCCACAGGCCGATGAAGGTGGACTCGAAGAAGAAGGCGATCAGCGCCTCCATCGCGAGCGGGGCGCCGAAGACGTCACCGACGAAGCGGGAGTAGTCGGACCAGTTCATGCCGAACTGGAACTCCTGGACGATGCCGGTGACCACGCCCATCGCGATGTTGATGAGGAAGAGCTTTCCCCAGAACTTGGTGGCGTGGAAGTACTTCTCCTTGTTCGTCCGCACCCAGGCGGTCTCCAGACCGGCCACGATCGCGGCCAGGCTGATCGTGAGCGGGACGAAGAGGAAGTGGTAGACGGTGGTGATGCCGAATTGCCATCGCGCGATGGTCTCGTGAGCGATTGCCAGTTCCACGTCGCCCTCTCTCCCAACCTGCCCGCGTGATGACGGGCATCTTCCGGACAAAGCTCATCTATAGCCGTAGACCGTTGCTCAACCACGCAAGCTTGTCCGCTTGTGAACGTGAACACGTTCACAAGGAGCAGTATCCATCATCCTTACGAAGGAATCGCAGGCGGGGTGGGGTTGACACGGCGCGACGGTGGGTGACGCCGCCCACACGTCTGCGCAGTCGCCGGGGGCCGGGACAACGAACGAGTGGGCGGCCGGGGCGCGAATCTTGGCCGAACCGGCGCTTGACAGGCCGGAACCCCGCTTGACCCGCGCCGGTCAGGCCCGGCCGAGCAGTTCGGCGCCGGCCACGGAGTCGGCGCGGGCGGTGAAGAACTCGGTGAAGCCGCGGAGGAACTCCTCCCGGGTGATCCGCCCGTCCCCGTCGGTGTCCAACTGGCGGAAGCCGTGCGACAGCTCGGCCGGATGCACGCGCGGGCCGCCGAACACCGCGCGGTACTCGTCGAACTCCAGGAAGCCGCTGCCGTCGGAGTCGGCCGCGGCGAACACCGCCCGCAGCGCGGGCAGCAGCCCCCGCTCCAGGTACGCCTCGTCCCGGTCGCAGCCGGCCAGGGTGGCCGCCACGAACTCCTCCCGGCTGACCCTCCCGTCCCCGTTCGCGTCCATCACCGCGCGCAGCTGCTCCCACCAGCTGTCGAAGGCCTCGTGGACCCTGGCCTCGGCGGCCTCGTCCAGCTCCAGCTGCCAGCAGACGTTGTGTGCCATCGCCCGCAGGTCGTGCACGGTGACGAAGCCGTCGCCGGTCTGGTCCAGCACCTCGCGGAAGAACCGGTCCAGCCGCGGCCCGCGGGTGTCCCGGCGCGGGCGGTAGCGGCGCGTCCCCGGATCGGACCGCTCCTCCGGTGACCGGTAGCGCAGCCGGTCCGGGAGGAGGGGGACGACGGCGCCGGCGCCGCGGTGCAGCACGGCGGACAGCAGCGCGGCCCGCCGGGTCCTGACCACCCCGAACCGCTCCCGCACGGCCGGCGGCAGGTCCGCCACCGTCAGCTCGCGGATCAGCCGGGCGACGAGCCCCCGCACCACCCTCCACCCGGCGTCGCCGAGGAACCAGAGCCGGCGCGGCCGGGGCGCCTCGCGCAGCAGATCGTCCAGCAGGTGGCGCGCCGCCTCGGTGAACTCCAGCCGCTCCCGGGCGTACCGGGCGAAGTAGGCCGGCAACTCCTTCGCCGAGGCGGGGAGTTCGCCCTCCGGGAGGTCGAAGGCGGCGACCGCCGTCCTGAACTCGGCGTAGGCCTCCTCCAGTTGGGCGGCGTCGTACCCGTCCCCGCCCAGCCGGCGCATCTCGGCCACGCACTCGAAGAGCGTCAGCAGCACCCACGCCCTGGTCGCCGCGTCCCGGGCGTCGTACGGCCGCCCGTCCGGTCCCGTCCCCCGGATCCGCTTGTGCGCCCGCTCCAGCCGCGCGATCTCGCGCCGCAGCGTCTCCGCGTCCTGGTAGAACAGCCGCCGCCCGCTGCCCAGGGTGTGCTCCACCCGCCGCCACGGATGCGCCCGGTACGTCGAGTGCTCCGCCATCCCGGCCCCCACCACCGGATCCGCCGCCTGTAGCACCAGCAGCCGCCAGGCGACCAGGACGATCCGCCACTCCGAGAGGTCCCGCCTGAACGACGCGCCGGGTTCAGCCACGGCGCTCACCGGTGATCTCGGGGCCGATCACGAAGCCCTTGGCGGGGCCCTCGGGGATCACGGCCTCCTTGCCGTACGGGACCCGGGTCGAGGTGGCGTACTCACGGCGCTCGGGGTCGGGATCGGTGAGGAGGGTCACGGCTCCGCCGTCGTCGTGGTCGTCGATGATCACGTACACCGGGATGCCGGCGGCGGCATAGGCCCGGTGCTTCAGGATGTGGTCACGCTTGCGGTTCTCCGCACCCGGCGAGACGGTCTCGACGACCAGGGCGACTCCTGAGGCGAGCAGGCCCAGGCCGTCAGGATGCTCGACCTCCTCGATGTCCTTCGGAGCGACGAACCCGTCCGGGATGAGCACCTTGAGCCCGTGAATGACGTTGCAGTCGTTTCCCGGCGCCCAACTGCTGCCTCGCAGGTGGTCGTACAAGGCGTGAAGCACTTCCCGGTTGATGCTGAAATGGCGACTACCACCGGTGGGTGACACCGCGAGGTTCTCCTCGATGATCTCCATGCGATAGCCCTCAGGCAGGTCCGAGGACTTCCAGATTTCCCACAGCACCTGGTCCAGGTCCACGCCGGTCTCCTCAGCAGCAAGCGCGCTCATCGGAACACCCCTTTCCCGTCCAGTGTGATCAGCCCGCACGATCGCGCGCAAGCAATGGCAGGACGGTCGCATGCGATCGGGAGACCGACCGGGTGAACGGGGGCTGGTTCACCCGAACGAGGGGTTTCGGAGCCGGGAAACCGGTCAGCGCTGGCGGGGGAGTCCGACGCGGAAGGTCGCGCCCTCGCCCGGGGCGGTGTGCAGGGTGAGGGTGCCGCCGTGGGCGCGGGTGAGGGCGGTGGCGATGGCGAGGCCGAGGCCGGCGCCGCCGCCCTTGTCCCGGCTGCGGGAGGCGTCCACCCGGAAGAAGCGGTCGAAGACCCGCTGGGCCTGCTCCTCGGTGAGGCCGGGGCCCGAGTCCGCGACCTCCAGCAGGCAGATCCCGCCGGGGCCGGCGCCCACACCGATCCGGACCGGGGTGCCGGCCGGGGTGTGCTTGACGGCGTTGCCGACCAGGTTGGTGACCACCTGCCGCAGCCGCGCCTCGTCGCCGAGGACGGGCGCCGCGCCGGGCGCGCCGTTGCCGGCCGGTCCGGTGAGCGAGACCCGGCGGCTCGGGTCGAGCGCGGTCAGGTCGTGCAGCGCGTCGGCGGCGAGGGTGCGCAGGTCCATCGGGGCGAGGTCGAGCGGGCGCTCCTCGTCCAGCCGGGCGAGCACCAGCAGGTCCTCGACCAGGGCGCCCATCCGGTCGGCCTCGCTCTCGATCCGCGTCATGGTCCGCTTGACGTCGGACTCGGTGGGCAGCGCTCCCATCCGGTACAGCTCCGCGAAGCCGCGGATCCCGGCCAGCGGGGTGCGCAGTTCGTGCGAGGCGTCGGCGACGAAGCGCCGCATCCTCGCCTCGGACTCGGCGCTGGCGGCGAAGGCCGCCTCGATCTGGGTGAGCATCCCGTTGAGCGCGATCGACAGCCGGCCGACCTCGGTGCCCGGGGAGAGCTCGGGCATCCGGTGCGACAGCTCGCCGGCCGCGATCCGTTCGGCGCCCGCCTCGATCCGGTGCAGCGGCCGCAGCCCGGCCCGCACCGCGAAGAAGCCGAGCGCGGCGATCAGCACCAGGACGCCGCCGCCGATGGCGAGGAAGGAGGTGCTCAGCCTGCCGATGGTGGCGTCGATGTCCTCGCGGGAGACCGCCACCATGACATGGCTGGGGGTGACCGTCGGCGAGGCGTACGCGCTGGCGCTGGGGGCCTGCCCGCGGGGGGCCTGGAGCGGCAGCACCAGCACCCGCCAGCTGTGGTGGCCGCGCTGGTCGGGCAGGTCGAAGGGGACGTCGGGGGTGTCGGCCGGGTCCAGCCCGGCCAGCTGGGGCGCCGGGTCGCTGTCCGAGACGGGCTGGCGCATCAGTGCCTGGACCTTGCCGTCCGAGGAGAGGTACTGCACCAGGTACTGGCTGGGCAGGCTGACCTTCCGGCTGGTGACGGCGGGCCGGCCCGCGGTCGGCGTGATCAGCTGCCCCGGGGGCTTGCGGGAGAGCGGCGGCCCGTACCGCTGGAGCTGCTCGTCCAGCTGGGCCACCAGCTGGGACCGCACGGTGCCGAGCACGAAGGTGTCGCTGACCACGAGCCCGGTCGTGACCAGGGCGAGGGCGAGCACCAGCAGCCGGGCGCGCAGCGACAGCCGGGAGGAGAACCTGGCGAACACGACGAGTGGGCCCGGTCAGCCCTGCGGGGGACGGCGCAGGGCGTAGCCGATGCCGCGCACGGTGTGGATCAGCTTGGGGCCGTGCACCGGGCCCGAGTCGAGCTTGCGGCGCAGGTAGGAGATGTACGACTCGACGATGGAGAGGTCCCCGCCGAAGTCGTAGGCCCAGACGTGGTCGAGGATCTGCGACTTGGAGACCACCCGGCCGACGTTGGCCATCAGGTAGTGCAGCAGCTTGAACTCGGTCGGGGAGAGCGAGACCGGGATGCCGCCCCGGGTGACCTCGTGGGCGATCGGGTCGAGGCTGAGGTCGGCGACGATCAGCCGGCCGTCCTCGGCGGGCCCGCCGGCCCGGCGCAGGATCGCGCGGATCCGGGCGATCAGCTCCTCCAGGCTGAAGGGCTTGGTGACGTAGTCGTCCGCACCGGCGGCCAGGCCCTGCACCTTGTCGCCGACGCCGTCCTTCGCGGTGAGGAAGAGCACCGGCAGGTGGTCGCCGGGGTGCCCGTGGGCGGGCCCGGCTATCTGTCCGCGGCTGGTGCGCTCGCGCAGCTTCTCGACGACGGTGAAGCCGTCGAGGTCGGGGAGCATCACGTCGAGCACGACCAGGTCGGGGCGCTCGGCGGCGACCAGTTCGAGTGCCTCGGTACCGGTGGCGGCGGAGGCGACGCGGAAGCCGGAGAAGCGCAGCGAGGCGGAGAGCAGCTCGCGGATGTTGGGTTCGTCGTCCACGACGAGCAGGAACGCCTCGCCCTGGCCCCCGGCCACCGATGATCCGCCTGGTGTGGTGACAGTGCCTTGCACGGGGCTTTCGCCTCCTGGTCGGACGGTGACGTTCAGCATGAGGCTAGCCCCCGGAGGCTATGCGGCATGGATGAATGTTGGATTAACACCTTATCGGGCAGTTTTTGGGTGCCAGGCGCGCAGGGGCGGGCTCGGTGGTGTGCGCACGGGCGTGGACACGTCCAGCACGCGCCGGGGCGGGGAACCCGGCACGGGTGATCCCCCTCACGCCCGCTCCTCACCACCGCCTCGCACGCCCCGCTCGGCACCCCGCCTGGCCCCTCGGCTGGACGCCCGGCTGGACCCCCCACCCGACACCCCGCCGCCGCGCGCTCACGCGCCGCTGCGCTTCTCCGGCTTCCGGGACCGAATCGAACAGCTGCGGCCGCCTGCTAGGATTGTCCACGAGGCGAAGGCAATGCGCGAGCAATTGCCCGGCCCGATCATTTCGGTGGTCATAGCGAGAGGGAAACGCCCGGCTCCATTCCGAACCCGGAAGCTAAGCCTTTCAGCGCCGATGGTACTGCAGGGGGGACCCTGTGGGAGAGTAGGACGCCGCCGAATTCTTTTTCAGGCCCCTGCCGTGTCCGAGTGACACGGCAGGGGCTTTTTGCGTTGGGCCCTCCCGTTTCCACGGCCGTTTCCGCCGTTTCCTTTGCCTTCGCTGCTTCCACCATTTCGCTCCCCTGTTTCGATCCCCCGTTTCGATGCCCCATTCCGATCCCCGTTTCGATGCCCCATTCCGATCCCCGTTTCGGTTCGGCGTCGACGGTGGGGGGTGCCCTTCGCCATGTCCATCATCCGAGACATCGGATCCCGGAGGAGCCGCTTTGCGGGTATCTGCGAGGATGGCGGCCTGGGAAACAGACTTGCGTCTCGCTACCTGAGACTGCAATATCAGGCTATGGACAACACTAGCGGCGTCGGCGTTCTCGACAAGGCCGCTCTGGTGCTCAGCGCACTGGAGTCGGGCCCCGCCACCCTGGCGGGGCTGGTCGCCGCCACCGGTCTGGCGCGCCCCACCGCCCACAGACTCGCCGTCGCACTCGAACACCACCGTCTGGTCACCCGCGACATGCAGGGCCGTTTCATCCTCGGTCCCCGCCTGTCCGAACTCTCCGCCGCAGCCGGTGAGGACCGACTGCTCGCCACCGCGGGCCCCGTCCTCACCCACCTGCGCGACGTCACCGGCGAGAGCGCACAGCTCTACCGCCGCCAGGGCGAGATGCGCATCTGCGTCGCCGCGGCCGAACGACTCTCCGGCCTGCGCGACACCGTCCCCGTCGGCAGCACCCTGCCGATGAAGGCCGGCTCCGCCGCCCAGGTGCTGCTCGCCTGGGAAGAGCCCGAGCGCCTCCACCGAGGCCTCCAGGGCGCCCGCTTCACGGCCACCGCGCTCAGCGGCGTCCGGCGCCGCGGCTGGGCCCAGTCCATCGGCGAACGCGAACCCGGCGTCGCCTCGGTCTCCGCCCCCGTCCGCGGCCCCTCCAACCGCGTCGTGGCCGCCGTCTCCGTCTCCGGCCCCATCGAGCGGCTGACCCGCCACCCGGGCCGCCTGCACGCCCAGGCCATCATCGAAGCCGCCAACCGGCTCACCGAGGCCCTCCGCCGCACCTGACCCCAGCGGCGGACAGCAGCAGACGGCGGAAGGGCCGCGCCCGAGGAACGGATCTCCTCGGCCGCGGCCCTTCCGCCGTCCCGGCCCCTCCCCGGGTTCACGGTTCGAGGCGGTGCGGCCCCCGGAACAGGAAGGTGGCCTCACGGATCGAGGGCAGGCCGAGGGCGAGCATCAGGAGCCGGCCGAGGCCCAGCCCCAGACCACCGTGCGGCGGGGTGCCGTAGCGGAAGCAGTCGAGGTAGCCGGAGAGCGGGCCGGTGTCCATGCCCTTCTCCCGCGCCTGGGCGACGAGGCGCTCGTACCGGTGCTCACGCTGGGCGCCGGTGGTGATCTCCACGCCCTTCCACAGCAGGTCGAAGGACTCGGTGACGGTCGGGTCGTCCTCGGGCCGCAGGTGGTAGAAGGGCCGTACGGCGGCGGGGAACCGGGTGACGAAGACGAACTCGTGCCCGGTCTCCTCGGCGATCAGGGCGCAGAGCGCGCGCTCGCCCTCCGGGTCGAGGTCCTCCCTGACGCCCTCCCGGTCCCATCCGGTGGCCCGCAGCCTGGCCAGTGCGTCGGCCATCGTGACACGGGGGAACGGCAGTTCGGGGACGACGACCCGGGTGCCGAAGTGCTCGGCGATCGCCGCACCGTGCCGCTCGGCCACGGCGGCCAGCACGCGGTGCAGCATCCGCTCCTCGAAGGCCATCACGTCCTCGACCCCGTCGATCCAGGCGATCTCGACGTCGACCCCGGTGAACTCGGTGGCGTGCCGGGACGTGAAGGACGGCTCGGCCCGGAACACCGGACCGATCTCGAAGACCCTGTCGATGCCGCCCGCGATCGCCATCTGCTTGTAGAACTGCGGGGATTGGGCCAGATAGGCGGTGCGGCCGAAGTAGCCGACCTCGAACACCTCGGCGCCGGACTCGGAGGCAGTCCCCATCAGCTTCGGCGTGTGCAGCTCGGTGAAGCCCTCCTCGGCCGTCACCTCGCGCATCGCCCGCTCGACGGTGGTCTGGACGTCGAAGACCAGGTGCTGGGCGGGGCGGCGGATGTCGAGGAAACGCCAGTCCAGGCGCTGGTCGATCCCGGTCTTCTCGTCGATCGGCAGCTTCGGCCCGGCCGGCGAGACGACCTCCACGCGGGACGGGACGATCTCCAGCCCGCCGAGCTTGACCTGCGGGTTCTCCACCACCCTGCCGGTGACCTTCACGGCGGACTCGACCGTCACGTGCTCAAAGGCGGCCTCGATGGCGTCGCCCTCCCCACCGCGCGGATGGGTGACCTGCACGAGCCCGGTGTGGTCCCGGACCAGAACGAACTGGATGCGCCGCTGGAGCCGGAGCGTGTTCACCCACCCGTAGACGGTGACCGTCTCCCCGAGGTGCGAGTGAAGCTCTGTGACAAGGGTGCGCGTCATGACAGGGAACCCCCTGGTGTGCGGGCGCGTTGGTCGCGCCACATCGACGGGCGGTAGACGGCCGCCCTGGGCGCGTTCACCGTAGGGGATCAAGCCCGCGGGAGTCGCCCGGTTTTCCCGCGCACCCGAGCCGACGGGAGGCCGCCGGCCCGTGAACGCCCGTGTACGGGCATGAGGTCGGGATCAATGGTCAAGCTGCGCCGTACTCCCTCGACGGGACGGAGAGGGACAGGGCGAGACCACGCCGGCGCCGGTACTGCACGCCGATCCCGTCAGACGGTGGCAGTGCACACGAATCCGAGGTCGGCCAGGCCCTCGCTCCGGCACAGTCGGTCGGATGCGCCCCCGGCGGCTGTCTGCAAGAGCTGGTAGTCGGCGTCGTACTCCTTGCCCCAGTACATCGCCGAGCGCCACAGGAGCCGACCGGTGCGGCTGAGATGGCGTCCGGGGGTGGGGGCGGCTGCCGGCGGTGGGAGGGCTCGGTGGGTGGGCCGGCGGCTCCTCATGGGAGGCGAGGAGCCGCCGGAACGATTCGCCGGGGCCGGGGTGGGGCGTCAGTGGAGGTGGGACTGCCAGTCGGCGGGGACCTGGCCGGCCGGGCCCGGGGTCGGCTGGGTGGGCGGGTGGGCGGTCGGCGGGGCCAGCGGCGGGCCCTCGTAGTAGGCGTCGGTCTCCAGGTTCCAGAACCAGTCCTCGCCGGGCTCGAAGCTGACCAGGAACGGGTGGCCGGCCTGGCGCGCGTGCCGCGTCGCGTGCTGGGCGGGAGAGGAGTCGCAGCAGCCGATGTGGCCGCAGGCCGCGCAGCGGCGCAGGTGGAGCCACCAGCCACCACCTGCCAGGCACTCCGCGCAGCCGTCGCCGCTGGGCACCGCGGTGGGGTCGATTCCCGGGATCGGCTCGCCGGTCATACCTGCCTCCTCGGCTGGGCGGTCCGTCCCCACCAGCGTGGCCCGGCCGTGGCGGTGCTGCCAGTCCGGCATCGTCCTACGCTGACTGGAGGGGGCTCGGGGCAATCACCGGCATCACCTCACGGAGTCGCCATGGCCACCACGAAATGGTTCTTCGAGCCCAGCCACACGGGTGCGGAGTTCTGTGCCAGACACATGATGGTCACCTACGTCCGGGGCCAGCTGAAGAACGTGACCGGTTTCCTGGAGGTCGACCCGGACGCCCCGGAGCGGGCCCGGGTCGAGGCGACCATCGACGCGACCCAGGTGTACACCGGTTCGCCCGAGCGGGACGCGCACCTGCGCAGCGCCGACTTCTTCGACGTCGAACACCACCCGACCTGGCACTTCGTCGGGTCACGGGTCCACCAGGTGAGCGCGAGCGGCTTCGAAGTCACCGGGGAGCTCACCATCCGCGGCGTGACGCACCCGGTCACCTTCGACGTGAGCTACCTCGGGCAGTGGGACACCCCCTGGTGGGAGGACGGGCGCGACCTGGGCCCCAGACGGCGCGCCGGATTCACCGCCGGCACCCGGATCAACCGCCAGGACTTCGGCGTGAGTTGGAACGACGCGGTGGACCGGGGCGGCGTGGTGGTCAGCAACCTGGTCGACGTCACGGTCGATGTCGAGGCGGTCCTGGAGAGCGCCTCAGGGACGGCCACCGACGGTGGCGGCCAAACCGCCTGAGCGGTGCCGGACCCGGGTGCGAGCAGGCAACTTCCCTCACGACGCCGCCCCGTCGGACAGTTGCCCGACGGGGCTGCATCGCCGGCCCTCGGGTTCACCGACGGCGTCCGGTACCGGATACGTCTACTGGCCGGAGTAGATGAAGGTCCAGAGCTGGTTGACGTTGGGCTTGCCGAAGACCTCGACGAGTCTGACGGCCTGACCCGCGCCCTCCGCCGCCAGGGCCTCGTTCTTGTTCTTCTCGCTCACGATCGTGCTGTGCTCCAGGCCGGAGTTCACGAACCACCGCTGCGCCATGTTCCCGTCGTTGCACTTCTCCAGGAGCACCGGCCGGTCGGACCCGTCGTTCGTGATGCACAGACCGGTGGAGGTGTCCGCCTCGATCGTGAAGACCCCGGTCCCTTCGTGGGTCTCCGCGACCTTCTTGAACCTCCAGGACTGGGACGCCACGCCCAGCTCCGGAGTCTCGGTCGTGACCCCGGTGCCCTTGGGGTGGGCGAGGTTGGTGTCGTACAGCTCGTTCTGGGCCTTCGCCCGGAAGGCGACGTCGGCGTCCCGCACCGCATGCTCGTCGTCGGCCACCGCAGAAGCGACGCTGATCGCCGTGCCCGAGAGCACGACCGCCCCCGCGACCACGCCGATCCTCCTCATGATGCTCACGTGATTCCTCCTCGGACATTCCCTGCGCCCATGCTCATGGGCTCCGATTCGGGCAGGTCCTCCTGCTCGGGGGAAACGTAGCAGCGCATGATTCGTACACGGCCGCGCCAGGCATCGGATCGCCGACAGACAACCCGAATCCCGACAGGACCCATGAGCCCCATCGGGATTCGGCAGACAAAACGACTACTTAACGAACTTGGCGTACTCCTCGAAGGTGATCTTGCCGTCGCTGTTGTCGTCCGCCCACTTGAAGATCACCTCGGCCTGGGAGTCGGTCACCTTGGGGTTCTTCTTGACGTTGACCTTGAGCTCCTCGGCGCTGATGAAGCCGTCGCCGTCGGTGTCGATCTTGTCGAATTCGGCCTTCTTCTCGACTTCGCTGCTCATGAGGTTCCTTCCACTGGAGACTTTTCCGCCGCCTGGAAGCATAGAGCACGAATCCGCGAGTTCCATCGCGATCGATTTACAAGTATTTAATTATTATCGCTTTCAATTTCAGACAGCCGCTTCCCGCACGGACCGCCGGAGTGAAGTGCGCTGATGCGCAGGAAGTCGGGCGGGCCGACTTCCTGCGCGGCGGCTACGGCTTGGAGAAGGCGGCGGCAAGGGCCGAGGTGCGGGTGAAGACGGCGACGGGAACCAGGGCGAGGGCGGAGAGGCCCTGGAGGACGGCGTACCAGGGCGGGCAGAGGCCCGGGATGAGATCGACCCCGATGATGGCGATCGGCATCACGGTGGAGAGGGTGCGGAGACGGTCGAAGGCCTTGGGGGAACCCGCGGCCGCCTCGGTGGCCTTGCGGTGGAGGAAGAGGGCCAACAGGGGGAAGATCGCGCCGCGGATCCACATGAACGGGGTCGTCTCGTGGCCGGTGGACGCCATCACGGCGACCGCGCCGAGGACGACGGCACCGCCGGCGCCGAACAGCGCGACGTACTTCTTCACCGTGGTGAAGGCGTCCTGGTGGGTCGTGGTCGCCATGGTTCTGTTCCCTCCGAGTCGTTGTGGGAACGACGCTACGGAGCGGACGGCGGGCGGCCCATGGGTCCAGCCCCACGGAAGGGTGGGGCTGGACCCACCCCTCCGGACAGACGGTCGACGGCGGCCCCTTGCGGAGGAGCAAGGGGCCGCCGGAACGATTCGTTAGGCGTCGGTGGTCAGCAGGTGGTCGAAGTCGCCCGCCTTCGTCTCCTGGAGGAAGGCAGCAAACCTGCGGGCGCTCATGCGGATGCTGATGTGCCCTTCGTCGGACTCACGGAGTTCGATCGCGCCATCAGCTGCACGGACCTCGACACAGTCGGCGTTCGAGCCGGAGTAGCTGGACTTCTGCCAGGAAGAGTTACGCATATTTACTTTCCATGTCCTTCTTGATGGAACAAATGAACTCTCGGGACTCCCCTTCCGAGAGAGCAGCCGAACCGATCTGGGCGAGCAGCGACCGAAATCGGGCCGTGTGGGCCGGCGCATCGAACAGCAGGTTTCCGACACCCGAGTCCGCCTGCACTGTGTCGAGCTCCTGAACCGGTCCTTCGACATAGGTGAAGTTCTCGTTGGGGAGTGGGATCGTATCGGCGTCGAACAGCACGACTCGAATCGAGATGTTGGGCTTCTCGGAGGCTTCGACAAGGGCACCGAGTTGCTCTGCTTGAGCTTCGGCCCCGCTGAACTGCATGCGCAGTGCCGCTTCATGGATGTACGCGGCGAACGGAGTCGACCCGAACTGGACGACGTGCTGACGCCGCAAGCGAAACGACGTCCGCAGATCAACCTCGTGACCCGGAAGACGCGGATAGGAACGAGCAAAGATGGCAGAGGCGTAGGCGTCCGTCTGAAGCAGCCCGTGGACGAAGGCCATCGTGTAGGCCGAGAGTCCTCGTGCGTGACCTTCAAGCTCAGCGATCTCAAGGAAGTCCTGCGAGAGGCGTCCGCGGTACTCCTCCCACCAACCGCCCTTGTCGCGGTCCGTGATGATGTCCGCGAGCGCATCGACCAAGGGCTCGTTGACGCACATGCACAACGCCGCGATCGTCCGCAGGCGTTCGACACTGATGCCGGTCCTGCCGCTCTCCATCTGGGTCACGTGGGCGGGGTTGATGCCCAGCGCGCGGGCGAGCTGGCTGCCGCCGAGGCCGGCTTGCTCCCGCATCCTGCGCAGTTCGGCACCCAACCGCATCTGACGAAGAGTCGGGTTCGATCGAAGAGCCATGCGATCAGTCTGCCTCAGAGCTGCTGCCACGTTCGGGGGAACTTCTCGCAGGTCGCCACAAATCTGTGGCGACCCGCGCTAGGGTCTCCCCAGACCGATCCGACGGATCGTCAACCATGCTTCCGTACAGGGTAGTAGGCGCCTGCTGCCCTCCTGCCGAGGAGCCAACCGTACCCCGGCCTGGCTCACGGCTCCCCCTCCCCACACCACAGCCTCCCGGAGGTTCCCGTGTGCACCCGTAACACCCCCTCGACCACCCTCACCCGGCAGGCCCTGCGGGACGCCCTCACCCGCGCCGCCTGGGACACCGGGACCATCCTCACGATCCGGTACGAGCTGGACTCCGCGGCGTGACCCGCGAACCGATCGCACCCGACGACCCCCGGATGCGGGACTTCACCGCCCCGCACATCAGCGCCCTCCTCGGCGAACTCCACCGGCGCGGCCTGCCGCACGGCCTCCTCTGGGACTCCGCCTCCGCCGGGGAGACCGTCCTCGACGGGCGCCTCCTGGTCGACTTCGGCAACGCGCCCGTGAGCACTCTCCTCAACCTCCTCCACCTGCTCCGGGACCTCGACCGGGACGCGGCGTGGGAGCGCTGAACGGCTGAACACACGCGGAGGCCCTCGCCCGGTACGGGGGCGAGGGCCTCGCGGTCGTCCGACGGCTCCGGGTCAGCCGCCGGACGGGTTCCTGGGGGCGCCGGCGCCACCGAAGCCGCCGCCATTACCGCCACCACTGGCACCACCGAAGCCGCCCGCAGCAGCGGCTCCTTCGACCAGCTGACTTGCGGTGTAGCCACCGTTGGCGTCGGGGGTGCCGACGACGGTCACGCTCTGGCCGGGCTGGAGGTCGGCGACCTTGCCCTCCTTGTTGAGCTGGACCTTCGTCGCGTCGCCGGTGGTGACCTTGACGGTGTTGCCGTTGGTGTCGGTCAGGTAGACGGTGGTGCCGTCGACCGCCTTGACCGTGCCACGGGCGAAACCGGCCTGCCCGCCCTGCCCGCCCTGCCCGCCCTGGCCGCTCTGCCCCTGTGCGCCCTGGCCCTGGCCCCCACGACGGGAGTTGCCCTGCCCGTACCCGCCGCCGGCAGCGGCCGGAGCAGCCGCCGGGCGCGCGGACTTCCCGCCCGACGCCCCGTGGTCCTGCTGGTACCGGACCCCGCCCGCGAACGCCCCCGTGGCGATCACTCCCCCCGCCAGCACCAGGCTGAGCCAGGGCAGCTTCCGCCGTGGCGGCGCGGCCAGTTCGGCGGACACGTCCCGCCCGTCCGGCGGGGTGGCGAGCAGGGCGAGCTGCTCGGCCGGGGTGCCGGCCCCGACCGTGGCGGTCCCGGCGGTCTCGGCGATCTCTTTGCTCATGAAGTGGAGTCCTACTCGTGCCGGAGGGCGTCGATCGGCCGCAGCGAGGCGGCCCGGTTGGCGGGATAGCTGCCGAAGAACAGCCCGATCGCGACGGCGACGGCGAACGCGCCGAGCACCGACTCGGGGATCACCACCGGCTTGATGCCGACGATGCTGAAGTGCGACCCGACGATCCCGGCCGCCACTCCCAACCCCGCGCCGATCACCGACAGCAGCGTCGACTCGGTGAGGAACTGCCCCAGGATCACCGCGCGCGGCGCGCCGAGCGCCTTGCGGATGCCGATCTCCCTGGTCCGCTCGGTGACCGTCACCAGCATGATGTTGGTGATCCCGATCCCGCCGACCAGCAGCGAGATCGCCGCCACCGCGCCGAGCAGCACGGTGAAGGTCTTCGTCGTGCTCTCCCTCGCCGTGAGCAGCGAGGACT
Source organism: Streptomyces sp. CBMA156 (assembly GCF_014596515.1). Classification (GTDB taxonomy): domain Bacteria; phylum Actinomycetota; class Actinomycetes; order Streptomycetales; family Streptomycetaceae; genus Kitasatospora. The sequence continues at coordinate 9,996 of NZ_MSJQ01000125.1, read as the reverse complement.
GGCTGGTGATCCGGAAGTCCGCCTTGGCCGGGTCGGCGATCGCGTGCGTCCCGAGCAGGACGCGGGTGATCTCGGACTGGGCCGCCGTCGTGGAGTCCGCGGACGAGGCCTGGACCAGGATCTGGTTGACCGGGCCGAAGCCCGTGAAGGCGTTCTGCACCGTCGGAAGCGGGGCGACGACCACGTCGTCCGGGTCGGTGAAGCCGCTGCCGCCCTTGGCCTGGAGCACGCCGACCACCGTGAACGGCGTGCCGCCGAGGACGACCGGCTTGCCGACCGGGTCCTCGGTGTCGAACAGCTGCTTGGCCGTCGTCGCGCCGAGCACCGCGACCTTGCGCGAGGCGAGCACGTCGTCGTCGGTGAAGTACTCGCCGTGGGCGACCTTCTGGTTGGCGGTCTCGAAGTACGACGGGTAGGTGCCGACGATCGACCCCGGGCTGTACGAGATGTTCCCGTGCAGCGCCGTCGCGCTGGTGGTGACCACCGGGGCGACGGACCTGACCGCGTCCGGCGAGGCCCCGCTCGCCAGCGCCTTGGCGTCGGCGACCGTGAGCTTCCTGACCGAGAAGGTGGCGCGGGAGCCGCCGTTCGCCGAACCGGAGCTGACCGTCAGCGCGTTGGTGCCGAGCGAGGTGATCGAGTCCTTCACCGCCACCGAGGAGCCGTTGCCGACCGCCAGCAGCAGGATCACCGAGGCCACGCCGATCAGCACCCCGAGCATGGTGAGCGCGGAGCGCACCTTGTTGGCGGCCAGGCCGCCGACGGCGAAGCGGAGCGTCTGCCAGAGGATCACGCCGGCACCTCCGCGACCGCCACGCCCAGCAGGGGCGGCGGGCCCTCCACCGGGGCCTGCCTGACGTCGCTCACGATCTGCCCGTCCACCAGCCGCAGCACCCGCTTGGCGTGCCGGGCGACCTCGTCCTCGTGGGTGATCAGCACGACCGTGCGGCCGGTGGCGTTCAGCCCGTCGATCAGGGCCAGCACCTCCTCCGTCGAGCGGCTGTCGAGGTTGCCGGTGGGCTCGTCGGCGAGCAGCATCGCGGGCGCCGTCACCAGTGCCCGGGCCACCGCGACGCGCTGCTGCTGGCCGCCGGAGAGTTCGTTGGGCTTGTGGCCGGCCCGGTCGGCGAGCCCGACCAGGGAGAGCGCGGCCAGTGCCCGGCGGCGCCGTTCGGCGGTGCGGACGCCCGCGTAGGCGAGCGGCAGCTCGACCTGGGCGAGGGCGGTGGTGCGGGGCACCAGGTTGAAGGACTGGAAGACGAAGCCGATCCTGCGGTTGCGCACCAGCGCGAGCTGCCGCTCGTCCAGGTGGCCGACGTCGGTACCGTCCAGCAGGTAGCTGCCCGAGGTCGGGACGTCCAGGCAGCCGAGGATGTTCATCAGGGTGGACTTGCCGGAGCCCGAGCTGCCCATCACGGCGACGAAGTCGCCCTGCTCGATGTCCAGGCTGACGCCCTGGGGTCCACCGGTCCGCGGGTCGGACGGGCCGCGCAGCGCGTGCACGGTGGCGTCGCCGTGGCCGTACGCCTTGGTGAGCCGGCGGATCCGGATCACCGGGGCGGGCCGCGCCGGGACGCGCTTGTCGATGACATGACGCATCACCGCTCTCAGCCCCTGCCGCCGCGGCCGGCCCCGCCGCCGTTGCCACCGCCGCCGTTGCCACCGCCGTTGCCGCCCGGGAGGACCGCACCGCCGGCGCCCCCCGCGCCCCGGTTGCCGCCGAGGCCGGGGAAGGAGGCGTTCGGGAAGCCGTTCCCGCCGCTGGTGGTGGGGAGTTCGACCTTGTCGCCCTCCTTGAGCCCGGAGACCACCTGCACCGTGCTGTCGCCCTCGACTCCGACCCCGACGGTGACCCGCTCGGAGCTTCCGTCCGGCTGCACCAGGGTCGCGGTCCGGCTCGTACCCGTGCCCGACAGCGCGGTGGTGGGCAGCGAGAGCGCGTTGTCGGCCTCGCCGGTGATCACCTGGACGGTTGCGCTGAGGCCGGTGCGCAGCGCGCCGGTGTCGCCGTTCAGTTGCAGCGTGGCCGCGTACTGGACGGCGGCGGAGCCGGCCGCGCCGCCGGAGCCGCTGCCGCTGGGCAGCGAACTGACCGACAGGACGGTCGCGTTGAGCTTGGTGTCGGACTGCGCGTTCAGGGTGACGGTGGCCGCCTCGCCCTTCTTCAGCTTGAGCGAGTCGAGCTCGGAGAAGTTCGCGGTGACCTGCATCCCGGTCGGGTTGGTGAGCACGATGAAGCCGCTCGGCGCGGCCGTCGCACTCGTTCCGGTGCCGGTCGACTTGCCGGAGGAGCCGCCGGAGGAGGCGGAGGAGCCGCTCGCGGTGGCCCCGACGGTGTCGCCGGCCTTGCCCGCGATCGAGGCGACCGTGCCGTCCACCGAGGCGGTCAGGGTCGTCCCGGCCAGCGCCGCCTGGGCGTTGGTGAGGCCGGTCTGCGCGGTGGTGACCTGCTGCTGGGCCTGGGCCACGGCCGCGTCGTCGACCTTGGTGGTGGTGATCGTGGTGGTCTGCGGGGCGGGCGTACTGCTCACGCCCGCCCCGCGGCCACCGCTGCCGGCCCCGCCGCCGGGTGCGGCGGCGGAGGTGGCGCCCGGCAGGGGCTCGGTGGTCGTGGTGGTGACGCCGGCCTGGGCCTTGGTGAGGCTGGCCTCGGCCGTGGTGAGGGCCGCCCGGGCCGTGTCCACCTGCTGCTGGGCCGCCGTGGTGTCGACGGTGGCGAGCACCTGGCCCTTCTTCACGGCGTCCCCGACCGCGACCCTGACCTCGGTGAGCCGGCCGCCGGTGGTGAAGTCCTGGGCGGCGTCGGTCGGTGAGGCCAGGGTGCCGGTTCCGGACACGGTGGCCAGGACGGTGCCCTTGGACACCGTCGCGGTACGGGCGGCGGGCTTGGCGGACGCCGGGCCCGAGCTGCCGCTGACCGTGGCGTACACGAGGGCCGCGCCGCCCAACAGGGCCACGCCGAGCGCGGAGTTGACGAGGACGGCGCCTCGCCGCCGTGGGAGCACCTTCATGCCGGACAGCTTCCCGGGGACCTCTTGCGGAGCCCTGGGCGCGGGCTGGGAGAAGACTGACCGGCCGGATCCGGGCATTCCGGACGGATGACCCGTCCTCCGTCGGCGCCTTGGCCGCTCCGTGGGCCGTCGTTGGCCGAACTCCCAGCGGACTCCCAGTGATCCACAGTCTTCCGGGAGGACGCTCGAAGCGCCGCGGGGTCAGCCGCAGGGGCGCGGGGAACGCGCTCGAAGCGGCGTGGGGAACGCCGCAGGGGCGCGCCGGAGAACCGACGCGCCCCTGCGGACCCGAGCCAGACGTCAGAGCGACTTGCGGAAGGCCTCCGCCACCGACAGGAAGATCGAGTTGCCATCGGCCTCCCCGATCGACACCCGCACGCCCTCGGGGAACGGCCGCACCATCACGCCGGCCTCGGCGCACGCGGCGGCGAATTCCGGCGAGCGCTCGCCGAGCCCGAGCCAGACGAAGTTGGCCTGCGAGTCCGGGATCTCCCAGCCCTGGGCGCGCAGCCCGGCCACCACCCGGGCACGCTCCTCGACCAGCGCATCCACCCGCACCAGCAGCGCCTCCTCGGCGCGCAGCGAGGCGACGGCCGCGTTCTGGGCGAGCTGGCTCACGCCGAACGGGACGGCCGTCTTGCGCAGCGCGGCCGCCACCGGCTCGTGCGCGACGGCGAAGCCGACCCGCAGGCCGGCCAGGCCGTACGCCTTGGAGAAGGTGCGCAGCACGCAGACGTTCGGGCGGTCCCGGTAGAGGTCGATGCCGTTGGGCACCTCGGGGTCGCGGATGAACTCGATGTACGCCTCGTCGACCACGACCAGGACGTCGCCGGGGACGGCGTCCAGGAAGCGCTCCAGCTCGGCGCGGTGGATCACGTTGCCGGTGGGGTTGTTGGGGTTGCAGACGAAGACCAGGCGGGTGTTCGGGGTGATCGCGGCGAGCATCGCGTCCAGGTCGTGGTCGCCGTTCTCCCTGAGCGGCACCGGGACGGGCGTGGCGCCGGCGACCTGGGTGATGATCGGGTAGGCCTCGAAGGAGCGCCAGGCGAAGACCACCTCGTCGCCCGGGCCGGCCGTGGCGAGGATCAGCGACTGGGCGACGCCGACCGAGCCGGTGCCGGTGGCGATGTGCTCGACGGGCACCCCGAAGCGCTCGGCCAGCACCGAGGCCAGCTCGCTGACGCCCATGTCGGGGTAGCGGTTGAACGACCCGGCCGCCTCGACCGCCGCCGCCAGCACGCCGGGCAGCGGCTCGTACGGGTTCTCGTTCGAGGACAGCTTGTAGGCGTCGGCGCCGGCCGGCTTGCCGGGCTTGTACGTGGGGATGCCGTCGAGGGTCGGCCGCAGCCGCGGACCCTGCGCTGACGTACCACTGCTCACGGTCGTACTCCGTTTCCAGTTGCTGAACTCTCCGGTGCGCGCTCCGGTGCGCTCGCCCGCCACGGACGGGTTCGCCTCCGTGCCCGGAACCTCGTGACGCGCCCGGACCACCCCGGTCGGGTGCCTTGCACCATACCGAGCGCCCTCACCCGTAGGAGTGAGATGCCCGGACGGGTTACAGGCGCAGATCAGCCATTCTGCCCGGTTCCTTTGGCACATGTCAGAGGTAAGAAGCCTGGTTTCAGGCGGGTATCGAAGGGGCGCACCCCGGCTCACTCTTGGAGAAACGTATCTCCGAGGGCTTCCGATGCGCCGGTCACAGACCCTTGGCAGGAGCCATACGATCGGTCCGCCATGACAGCAGCAGCCAACCAGAGCGGTCGGCGTCCCACCACCTCACGGCGTCTGGAGCGGGCCGGCATCCGGGATGTGGCAGCAGCCGCCGGAGTGTCGATCACCACTGTCTCCGATGCGCTGAACGGTAAGGGCCGCCTGCCCGACGAAACCCGCAGCCGGGTGCGCGAGGTCGCCGAGCGCCTCGGCTACCGCCCCTCCGCGGCGGCCCGCACCCTGCGCACCGGACGGTCCGGCCTGATCGGGCTGACCGTGACGACCTACGGCGAAGAGCCCTTCACCTTCACCGAGTTCGCCTACTTCGCCGAGATGGCCAGGGCCGCCACCAGCGCCGCCCTGGGCCGCGGCTACGCGCTCGTGGTGCTGCCCGCCTCCTCCCGCCACGACGTCTGGGGCAACATCGCCCTGGACGGCACCGTGGTGATCGACCCGCCCGACCAGGACCCCCTGGTGAGCGAGCTCTACCGGTCCGGCGTCCCGGTGGTCAGCGACGGCAAGCCGGGCAACTGCCCGGTCACCGCCTGGGTCGACAACGACCACGAGGCCGCCGTGCTCGGCATCCTCGACCACCTCTCCGAAGCCGGCGCCCGCCGGATCGGCCTGCTCACCGGCACCAGCACCGACACCTACACCCGGCTCTCCACCGAGGCCTACCTCGGCTGGTGCGCCAAGGTCGGTCAGGAGCCGGTGTACGAGACCTACCCGGCGCACGACCCGGCCGCCGGCGCCGTCGCCGCCGACCGGCTGCTCGCCCGCCCCGACCGGCCGGACGCCGTCTACGGACTGTTCGACCCCAACGGCACCGACCTGCTGGCCGCCGCCCGCCGGTACGGCCTGCGGGTGCCGGACGACCTGCTGCTGGTCTGCTGCAGCGAGAGCGACGTCTACGCGACCACCGAGCCGCCGATCACCACGCTCTCGCTCAAACCGCGCAAGATCGGCACCACGGTGGTCAACCTGCTGATCGACGCGATCGAGGGAGTGGACTCGGGGACGGGCGTCGACATCGCCCGGCTCTTCCCGCCCCGCTTCCGCACCGCCGGCACCGGGCCGCCGCCGGGCACCCTGATGCCGACCGAGCTGATCGTCCGCGCGTCCTCCCAGCGCCGGAGTCCGCGCACCACCGTCAGCCCGCCCCGGCCCCCGGGCGAGGTCTAGACCGCCGTGCCCCCTCGGCCCGGACCGGGCCGAGGGGGCACGGTCCCGGGGCGCGACGAGCGCTCGACGAGAGTTGACGAGACCGTACCGAGCCGGGACAAAACGGACCTTGTGGGGCCGCCCGGCTGACGCTCCGGAGGATTGGATACCCACCAGGTGACGACGCCGGGAGAGTGGTCTTCCTATGATGGGCGAATGACACCCGAGGACCGCTTCCCCGGGCCTGAGCACCCCCACTCAGGCCTCCGCCACCAGCCGGACCTCGACGTGCTGCCGTACGGCACCTATTACGAACCCGACCCCGCGCCCGGCTACACCGCCCCGCCCTACGAGGGGGAGACGTACGACGGGGAGACCTACAGCGGCTACGGCGGAGCCCGCTACCTGGAGCAGCACTGGCCCGCCGACGGCCAGGGTCACACCGTGCACGCCCAGGGGATCGGCGTCGACCCCGCCCCGGCCTTCGCCCACCAGGGACAGGACGGCTACGAGGGGCAGGAGCGCCACGAAGGGCAGGAGCAGGGCGGCTACCAGGAGCAGAGCGGGTACCAGGGACAGGAGCAGGGCGGCTACCAGGACGGCCGCGGCTACGAGGGGCAGAACCAGGGCGGCTACGAGGGCCGGGAGCAGGGCGGCTACGAGCCCGCCCCGCCCGACCAGCCCTCCCCGGCGCTCCAGCTCGCCGGCCGCGACGACCCGCCGACCATCGAGCTCGGCCCGCCGCTGCCCGACCCCTCCGCACCGACCTACCCGTACCCGGCCCCCGGCCCCGACGAGCCGCCGGGCCCGGTCTACGTCGTCGGCGACGTGCACGGCTACCTGGAGGAGCTGCGCGCCGAGCTGCGCAACCAGGGCCTGATCGACGCCGACGGCCACTGGTCCGCCGGCCGCTCCCGGATCTGGTTCCTCGGCGACTTCACCGACCGCGGCCCCGACGGCATCGGCGTCATCGACCTGGTCATGCAGCTGGCCGCCGAGGCCGCCGCGGCTGGCGGCTACTGCCGCGCCCTGATGGGCAACCACGAACTGCTCTTCCTCGGCGCCTCCAAGTACGGTGACGAGCCCGTGCAGTCCACCGCGGGCACCGCCTCCTTCCTGGCCGCCTGGCGGCTCAACGGCGGCCAGCAGAACGACCTGGACCGCCTGGAGGCGCACCACGTCAGCTGGCTCTCCCGGCTCCCCGCCGTCGCGCTGGAGGACGGCCACCTGCTGCTGCACTCCGACACCACCGCGTACCTGGAGTACGGCGAGTCCATCCCCGACGTCAACGACGCGGTGCACGAGCTGCTCTCCGACGGCAGCGTGGACGAGTGGTGGGACTGCTTCCGCCGCTTCACCAAGCGGTTCGCCTTCCGCGGCGACGCCGGCCCGACCGCCGTCCACGAGCTGCTGGACACCTACGGCGGCAGCCGGATCGTGCACGGGCACAGCCCGATCCCGTACCTCACCGGCGCGGTGCACAACGACGACGGCCAGCCGCCGCACATCCCGGGACCGTACGTGTACGCGGACGACCTGGCGGTGGCGATGGACGGCGGCGTCACCATGGAGGGGCGGCTGCTGATCGCCCGGCTGCCGGTCGGCTGAGGCGTCGACCGATCGTCAACCGACGAGGTGCGGGGAACAGTTGTTCCCGGCGCTCGGGCCGTCACACGCGCGCGTCCCGGGGCGCGAAATTCCGGAAACCGACTGTCAGCCCGGGTACGCCCGCCCCTACCATGAGGCACACCACACCCGGCCGCCCGTCCGGCGGCCCGCCTCCGCGCCCGTTTCGGCGCCCTGAGGGCCGCGCGCCCCCGGGGCGGAACGAACCGGGGTCCGCACGAACGGGGTCCCCATGTCCAACCCCCCGCCACTGCTCGCCGAGGACCGCCCGGAGTACGAGCGCCTCCTCACGGAAGTCCTGCGCGACCGCGCCGTCCTCGCCGCCCTGCGCGCGCCCGGCGCCCTCACCACCGACCAGCTGCGCGTCCGCGCCCTGCGCGACGCCGACCGCGTCAACGCCGCGGCCGCCGCCGAGTACGCGCACTACACCCGGCTGCGCGCGAGCCTGCACAGCACGCCGCCGCCACCCCCCGACGCCGAACCCACCGCCCCCGGGCTGCTCACCCAGCTGCGCTCCGCCGACGGCGGCGCCGGGCTGTTCCCGGTCCTCACCGTGCTCACCCCGATCCTGGCCTGGGCCGCCGCCCTGTGCCTCCTCCTGGCCGGCTACCTGCTGCGCGCCGCCGACCCCGGCCTCGGCCTCGCCCGCTCCCTGGTCACCGCCGGGTGGGTGGCGCTCGCCGCCGGGGTCGCCGCGATGGCCATCGGCATCATCGGGCTGCTGCTCACCGCCCTGCGCGACGGCGCCTCGACCGCCCCGGCCGGCACCGACCCCGAACTCGCCGCCGCGCTCTCCGACGCCCACGGCGAGTGGCGCGGCGCGCTGCGCGAGCGCGGTCTGCTCCCGTACCTGCTCGACGCCCTGCCGCCGGTGCCCGGCTCGGCGGCGGGCTCGGCCGTGTCGGGGCCGCAGGTGGACGCCGGTGCGGAAGTCGATACGGAATCCGGCGACGCGGGGCCTGACTTCAGCAGCCCCGGGTACAGCTCCCCCGCGTACACCAGCCCCGGCCCCGACGACCTGACCGATCCCGGGGGCCGCACGCCCCGGCCGGCCGCCACCCCGCCCGACTTCACCTCGCCCGACTTCACCCGACCCGGGTACACCGCGCCCGGCTTCACCGGTCCGGACGAGGTCGGCTGAGCCCTCCGGTCCCCGGCCGCCGCGGCCGCTTCCTGGGGACATCCCCACCCCCGGTCCTGGTGCGGCCACCATCGCCCCTGACTCCACCGCCCGCCAGGGTGGAACCCACACGTGGAGAACGACCGGGGGAGACCAGCGATGAGCACCGGAACCGTCCGACCATCCCGTACCCGACCGACCGTGCTGGTGGTCTCCGCCCTGCTGACGGCCCTGCTGGGGCTGCTCCCCGCCGCCGGACCCGCGGGCGCGACGGGCCGGGCCGGTACGACGGGCGGGGCGTCCCCGACGGACGCGGCGGGCGACCCGGTCCCCAGCCGCGTCGACTTCACCGGCGCCGACGGCACCACCCTGCACGGACTGGTGCTGGCCCCGCCCACCGCGGCGGCCGGCACCCGCGACCCCGGGCTGGTCATGCTCCCCGGAGCCGGCCCGGGCCCGCTGGCCGAACTGCGGGCCGCCGCCGAGACGTACGCCAGGCACGGCGTCACCACGCTGGTCTTCGACAAGCGCACCGACGGCTACTCGATGACCCGCCGGGACTACGGACAGCCGGCCGACGACGCCCTCGCCGCCGTCCGGCTGCTGCGCTCCCGGCCGGAGACCGACCCGGACCGGGTCGGCCTGTGGGGCCTCTCCGAAGGCGCCTGGGTCGCCTCGCTCGCCGCCTCCCGCTCCGCCGAGGCGGCGTACCTGGTCACCGTCGGCGCGGTCGGCCTCACCCCCGCCCGTCAGCAGGCCTGGGCGTACCGGGGCTACCTGCGCCACGCCGGGGTCTCCGGCTCGCTGGTCACCGCGCTCGCGGACACCTCGGTCCGTCAGCTCACGGCCGCCGGGCTGTTCCCCGAGGCCGGCTACGACCCGGTGCCGGCGTGGGAGCGGGTCCGGCAGCCGGTCCTGGCCGAGTGGGGCGCGCTCGACCGCGAGGCCGCCCCCGAGGAGAGCGCCACGATCATCCGCCAGGCCCTCGACCGCGGCGGCAACACTCACTACACGCTGCGCACCGTCCCCGGCGTCCGGCACAACCTGCACCTGACCGGGGACGACGGGTACGACCGGCCCGACCGGCTCCCGGCGGACTACGCCGCGACCGAGGCGGCCTGGATCCAGCGGCTCGCCACCGGCCTGCCCACCGCCACCGCCGACCCGGCCCCGCCGCAGGACACCCGCAGCCGCGCGCTCGACCCGCTCCCCTGGTACCGGTCCGTCTGGTTCGAGGCCGTCGCCACCCTGCTCTGCCTGACCGGCTTCGCGGGCTACGCGCTGACCGGCGCCTTCCGCCGGCTGCGCGGCCGGGCGCGCCCGGCTGCCCTGCCCGGGGCCGCCGGCTGGGCCGCCCTCGCCGGGACC
>NZ_MSJQ01000124.1 GCF_014596515.1 Streptomyces sp. CBMA156 | reverse complement strand
AGTCGGAGCGTGGGGACGGGGATCTGACGTTCTTCGGTGCGGCGGCGAAGTGTTTCGCGTCGGATGCGGCGATGGAGATCACGACGGACGCGGTGCAGTTGCTGGGTGGGTACGGGTACACGCGGGATTATCCGGTGGAGCGGATGATGCGGGACGCGAAGATCACCCAGATCTATGAGGGCACCAACCAGGTCCAGCGGATCGTGATGGCCCGCAACCTCCCGTAACCGGCCGACGGGCGAACCGCGGCGCGGTCGGACAAAACCGCGCGACGGCGGGCAGCAGCGCTCCGTAGGCTGCCCGCCATGTCGATCACGCCCTCCCCGCTCAGCCTGGCCCCCCTCACCCCCGGGAACCTCGACGCCGCCCTCGCCCTGCGGGTCCGTCCCGACCAGGAGCACCTGGTCGCGCCGGTGGTGAAGTCACTGGCCGAGGCGTACGTGCACGGGGAGGCGGCCTGGCCCCGGCTGATCCTGGACGGCGGGCGGCCGGTCGGCTTCGTGATGGCCTTCTTCGACATCACCTTCTACCCCGACCGCCCCGGCGACGGCCCCCGCTCCGGCCTGTGGCGGCTGCTGATCGACGCCGGGGAACAGCGCGGCGGCCACGGCCGCTTCGCGGTCGAGCAGGTCTGTGCCGAGATCCGCCGCCGCGGCGGCAGCCGCGCCACCGTCACCTACCACCCGGGCCCGGACGGCCCGGAGGAGTTCTACGCCCGGCTCGGCTTCCGGCCGACCGGCGAGACCAGCGGCGGCCAGACGGTGGCCGAACTGGACCTCCCGCCGCTCAGCTGAGCAGCCCCGCCGCCTGCTCCCGCGCCTGCCGCAGCCAGCCGGCGCGCTCGGCGGCGGGGGAGCCGGTGACCGTGCGGAACACCGTCCGCCGTACGTCGGTGACCCCGACGTACGGCAGGACGCAGGCCGCCCAGATCCGCTCCAGCGGGTCGCCGAACTCCTCGCGTTCCCGGGCCTCCGGGGTGTCCGAGGTGTTCAGCACCAGGGCCCGTCCGGCCCGCAGCAGCCCGGCGGGCTCGCCGTCGGCCGTCCCGAGCTTGTACGCGACGCCCGGCACCAGCACCCGCTGCACCCAGCCGGTGAGCACCGCGGGCGGCATGCCCCACCAGTTGGGGTGGATCAGCACCAGCGCGTCCAGGGTGGCCACCTCGGCGCGGTGCAGGGCCAGCCGGGGATCGGCGGGCCGCTCCGCCGCGGCCACGGTGCCGGTCTCCTCGGCGGTGAGCAGCGGCGCGAAGTCCTCCGCGTACAGGTCGTGGGCGCGCACCTCGCAGCCGCGTCCGCGCAGTTCGTCCACCACCGCCCCGTACAGCGCGTGGTTGAAGCTGCCCGGCCGCGGATGCGCCAGGTAGACCCCGATCGTGCTCATCTTCCGTCCCCCTCCGGCCGGTTGGCGGGAACGATACCGGGGCCCGGGGCCCGGGCGGCGGCGGGTAGGGTCCCGGGCCATGACCGAGCCGGACTTCATCGTCGAGACCAGGGCGTTCTACGACGCCGTCGCCACCGAGTACACCGACCTCTTCCGGGACCACCTGGGCGGCGCGCCGGTGGACCGGGCGATGCTGGCGCTCTTCGCCGACCTGGTCCACGCCGAGCGGCCGGACGCCAGGGTCGCCGAAGTCGGCTGCGGACCGGGCCGGATGACCGGCCCGCTGCACCGGCTGGGCCTGGACGTGCAGGGGATCGACCTCTCGCCGAGAATGGTGGAGCTGGCCAGGCGGGCCCACCCCGAGGTGTCGTTCGTCGTCGGCTCGATGTTCGACCTCCCGTTCCGGGACGGGGAGTTGACCGGTGTGGTGGCCTGGTACTCGATCATCCACACCCCGGCGGAGCGGCTCCCCGAGGTGTTCGCCGAGTTCGCCAGGGTGCTCGCCCCCGGCGGCCACCTGATGCTCGCCTTCCAGGTCGGCGACGTGCCCTCGCGCCAGGAGCGGCCCTTCGGATACCCGGTGACGCTGGACTTCCGCCGGCTGCGGCCGGAGCGCGTCGAGGAACTGGCCGGGGCGGCCGGGCTCGCGGTCACCTCCCGTACGGTCCGCGAGCCGGAGGGGGAGGAGCCGACTCCGCAGGCGTACGTGCTGGCCCGCAAGCCGAAGGCCTGAGGGAGCCCCCGAGGGCGCCTACGCGGCCTCGGACGGCGGCCGGGCGGAGGGTGGCTGCGCAGACGGCGGCCGGGCGGAGGCGGCCGCGATCACCTCGTCGAGCACCTCGCGGGAGCGCAGCAGGTCGCCGATCGTCCGGTCGATCCGCTCGCGCTCCGCGGTGAGCTCCTCGACCAGCATCGGGGTGGCGATCTCGTTCGGGCTGCCGTCGGAGTCCCGCATGCAGGGGAGGATCCGGTGGATGGTCCGGCTGTGCAGTCCGGCCGCGAACAGCTCCTGGATGTGCACGACCCGGTCGACCGCGGCGTCCGGGTACTCCCGGTGTCCGCCCTCGGTGCGGCGGGCGGCCAGCAGGCCCTGCTGCTCGTAGTAGCGCAGCGAGCGTTCGCTCACACCCGTGCGCCGGGCCAGTTCGCCGATCCGCATGCCGTCCACCCCGTCGTCCCGGTCGTCGTCCCGGGTGTCGTACCGCGCCAAGGTCCGAAGCCGACAGCGATGTTAGCTTCCCCGGCGCCGGTGCGGAGCGGTTCGGACGGGGCCGGGAACGCCGGACCGGGAGGCCGGATAACACAGCCGCTTCCGGCCTGGCCCGACCGGGGGCGGCGCGCGGCGAACAGGTGATCGTGCCATCATCCCTGCATGTCTTCCAACGTTTTCTTCGACATCGAGATCGACGGCAAGTCGGCCGGCAAGATCGTCTTCAAGCTGTACGACGACGTCGTTCCGCAGACCGCCCGCAACTTCCGCGAGCTGGCCACCGGCCAGAACGGCTTCGGCTACGAGGGCTCCGGCTTCCACCGCGTGATCCCGGCCTTCATGCTCCAGGGCGGTGACTTCACCAACCACAACGGCACCGGCGGCAAGAGCATCTACGGCGAGAAGTTCGCGGACGAGAACTTCAAGCTCAAGCACGACCGCCCGGGTCTGCTGTCGATGGCCAACGCCGGCCGCAACACCAACGGCTCGCAGTTCTTCATCACCACCATCGTCACCGACTGGCTGGACGGCAAGCACGTCGTCTTCGGCGAGGTCGTCGAGGGTCTGGACATCGTGAAGAACATCGAGTCGCTCGGCTCGCAGAGCGGCCGCACCTCGGCCAAGATCACCATCGCCAAGTCCGGCGTGGTCGAGTAGTCACCACCGCCACCTGGCACGAACCGCCCCGGGGCGGGACGTCGGAGTTTCCGACCTCCCGCCCCGGGGCGGTTCCGTATCCGGTTCCGAACCCGATGCCGGGCCCGGCCCCGCGCCCGGCTCCGTGCCGCGTCCGCCGCCGGGCCTCGGTGCGGCGGGCAGGGTAGCCCGGAGCGCGCTCCTTGGGGCCGGAACCGGGCAATCGCGCGGTCCTTCGCCGCCGGCGTCCTACGCTCGATTCGGACGCGGCCCCAGCCGCGGCCGAACTCGACTCTGCGGCAAGGTGGTTGACCGATGATGGAGCAGGGCGCCGACGACGGCGAGGTGACCTACGAGCAGGTGACGGTGGTATCCCTGGCCGGCTGCGAGCCGGTCGGCCCGGCGCGGTTCGCCGTCCGGGTCGCCCGCGAGGGCATGACCGTCAAGCGGGTGGCGGGCTACTGGGTGCGCTGGGACGAGTGCCGGGACGAGGAGGAGGTCCGCCACCACGCGCGCTGGGTCGCGGACGAGGAGTACGTGCGGCCGGACACCGGCAGCCTGGACGGCACGCTCGCGGTGATGGTCGCCGCGTACTGGACGGACCCCGCGGGCGCCTTCCCGCGCCGCCCGAGCACCGAGACGGCGGTGACCTTCCGGCCCGGCGAGACCGAGCACGAGCTGGTGCTGGAGCAGTGCGCCCCGCCCGGTCCGGCCGCCGCCGCGCACCGTCCGGCCTCCCTGTCGGTGCAGCTGACCCACGCGAGGTGGCTGAGCGGCGAGGGGCAGCCGATCCACTACGGCTTCTCGGGCGCGACCGAGGAGGCCGGCGGCGAGGGGGAGTGGCTGGTCCGCTTCCCGGAGTGCGGCACCGGCCTGCTGCCGTACGTCTGAGGCCGCCCGGAGGGGCCCGGGGCGGGCGGGGCCGGCGAGGGCCCCCACCTGCCCGCCCGCATGCCCACCTTGCGGGCCGGCACCCCGGCCCAGATCTCCCCGGGCCCGGTGGAGCGGGTGAGCACCGCGTTGGCCCCGACGACGGTGCCGGCGCCGACGGTCAGCACGCCCTCCTTGCACACCACCTTGGCGCCCGCGCACAGCACCGCGCCGTCCTCGACCACCACCCGCCGCATCGCGCTCTCCTCCTGCGGCACCCACGGGTCGGCCCGGCCGATCGTCACGCCGTTGTAGAGCGTCACGCCGGCGCCGAGGGTGGTGTACGGGTGCAGCACGGTGCCGAATCCGCGGTGGAAGACGGCCAGCCCGGGCCCGATCTCGCAGGCGGCGGGCACCTCCATGCCGTAGAGCGCGAGCGCCTCCTGGACCAGGCGGCCCAGGAGGCGGTGGCGGCGGCGGTGGATCAGCGCGGTGACGAGTGACATCCACTCATTGTGGCGGCCCGGTCACCGGAAGTGGCCGGTTACTTGAACTCGGGTACCGCGGTGTCGTTCTTGAAGGCGTCGAAGAGCTGCTTGGACTTGTTGGCGTCCCACAGCACGGCGGACTCGCCGGTCTTGGTCCGGAAGTCCGGGTTGCCGATCGGCACGGTGAGCGACTTGCCGCTGCCGCCGTTGACGTCCTTCATGGCGAGGAAGAACGAGCCGAGGTCGGTCAGCCCGCAGTCCTCGTCGACGATCAGGGTGCCGAGCGCCGAGTCGACCAGCGGGTAGAAGGTGAACGGGTTGACCAGGTTGCCGGGGGAGGCGGCCTGGTGGGCGAGGGCGCCGAGGAACTTCTGCTGGTTGCGCATCCGGCCGAGGTCCTGGTCGGCCATCTGGTGGCGCTGGCGGACGAAGGCCAGTGCCTCCTTGCCGGTGAGGGTCTGGTCGCCCGCCTTGAGGTCGAGCCCGGAGTCCTTGTCCTTGATGTCCTGGTCGATGTGCATCTCGACGCCGCCGATCGAGTCGACGATGCCGACGAAGCCGCCGAAGCCGATCTCGGCGTAGTGGTCGATCCGCAGGCCGGTGTTCTGCTCGACGGTCTGGACCAGCAGCCGGCCCCCGCCGTTGCCGAAGGCCGAGTTGATCTTCGCGGTGGTGCCCTTGACCGGCTTGCCGTTGCCGCCCGGGTGCTCGGGGATCGGCACCCAGGAGTCGCGCGGGATGCTCATCAGGGTGTTCCCGCCGTCCCCGACGTGCAGGATCATCATCGAGTCGCTGCGCTTGCCCTCGGTGTCGTGCCCGGTGTGCAGGTCGTCCTGCTCGGAGTCGGTCAGGCCCTGGCGGCTGTCGGACCCGACGATCAGCCAGTTGGTGCCCTTGCCCGCGGCCGGGCGGCCGGGGTAGTCGGCGAGCACGTTCTCGTGGTTGAGCTTGGAGTCCGCCCAGAACCAGGTGGACACCGCGGTGACCATGACGGCGATCAGCACGCCGAAGACCGACCACTTCACGATCCGCCGCCGCGGCCAGCGCCGGGGCTGGGTGCCGGCGTCAGCACCGTCTGGGGCAGGGCGAGGGTCAGCCCGTACAGGCCGATGGCCGCTCCCTGGCGCCCGGGGGGAGCCAGGGTCGCGGCGGCGGTGGAGCCGCACACGGTGAGGATGCCGAAGCCGAGCCCCCGCAGGGCGGTGGTGAGCAGGATCGCCCCCAGGCTGTCGCTGAACGCCTGCACCGGCGCGGGCAGTCCGAGCAGCAGGGCACCCAGGGCGAGGGTGCGCGACCAGCCCAGCCCGCGCAGCGCCGTCCTGACGAGGAGCTGGGCCAGCACGGTGGTCGCCATCAGCGTGGCGGTGACGAGTCCGGCGCCGAACGCGTCGGCGCCTCCGTGCACGGCCCACTGCGGGGAGACGGGCAGCAGGAGCGCGAAGCCCGAGGCGCAGGAGAGCGCCAGCAGGAGCAGGTGCGGCATGCCGGGGGCGGTTGCGACGGACGTCCTACGGGGCACGCCCGGATCGTACGCGCCCGTGGCGCCCCGCGGTACGGGGCGTACCCGGTCCGACGGCGGCTCGACGCGGGCGACGACCGGGCCCGATGTCCGGATCGCGTCGTTCCACCCGCTCCGTGCAACCGGAACCGTGGATTTCGGTGGATGGTGGTGACGGGCGTGACCAAACCATGGCCTTCACCGGCGCATCTCCCGAGCCGTATCCCTCCTGTCCCACAGCCGCACGACGACGGACGACGACGAATCACGAAGGGGCCGACATGAACCACCCAGGCGCGGTCGCCACTCCCCACCGGACCGCCACCGGGGCCGCCGAGTCGGTCCTCGCCGACGGAGGCAACGCCGTCGACGCCGCCCTGGCGGCCGCCGCGGTCCTCACCGTGGTCTACCCGCACCAGTGCGCGATCGGCGGCGACGCCTTCGCACTCGTGGGAGGGCCGGACCACGAACCGGTCGTCGTCAACGGCAGCGGCCGCAGCGCCCGAGGGTGGCGACGGGCGGACCACCTCGACGCCGGCGGGCACGTGCCGGTGACCGGCGCCAGGAGTGTGACGGTGCCCGGAGTCCTCGACCTCTGGCACCAGTTGGCGGACCGGTGGGGAAGCCGTCCGCTCGGCGCGGCCCTCCTCGGCGCGGCCGGGATCGCGGCCGAGGGGTTCGCGGTGGCGCCCGGTCTGCGCCGCGGCCTGGAGCAGGAGGCGGACGCCCTCGCGGCCGATCCCGGCGCCCGTGAACTGTTCCTCCCCGGCGGCGAGTTGCTCCGGGCCGGACAGCACGTGACGCTTCCGCGGCTCGCCGACAGCCTCCGCACCCTGGCCGCGGAGGGGACCGGGGCGTTCTACACCGGCGCCCTCGGCGCGAGCGTGGTCGCCACCCTGCGGGCGGGCGGCAGCGCGCTGGACGCCGAGGACTTCGCGACGCACACCTCGTCCCTGTCCGCACCGCTCGGCGCCCGCTTCGCCGGCGAGGAGTACCTCAGCTCGGGAGGGAACAGCCAGGGCCGCTTCTTCCTGCGCGGACTCGCGGCCCTGGAGGTGATCCGGCAACGCCGGGCGCGCGTCCCCGACGCCCTGGGGGCCGAGGCGGCACCGGTGGGGCGCGTCCTCGCCCTGTGCGCCGCGGAGCGGGACCGGCTCCTCGGCGATCCGGGGTTCTCCCCGGACCCCGGCGACGTCGGCGAGGTCTCCGATCTCGTCGAGGCCGCCCTCGGGAGCACCCCGATCCACCGGGTGCTCTCCGCCCAGGCCGACGGCCGGCCGCCGCACCTCCCCGCGCGCGCCTCCGGGGACACGGTCGCCATCGTGACCACCGACGGCGAGGGCCGGTGGGTGTCCCTGATCCAGAGCGTGTTCCACACCTTCGGGTCGGGCGTCGTGGACCCGGAGACCGGCATCCTCCTCCACAACCGGGGCGCCTGCTTCAGCGGCGTCGCCGGAAGCCCCAACGAGATCGGGCCGGGCCGACGGCCGGCGCACACGCTGATGCCGGTCCTCGTTCGCCGGGACGGCCGGCTGGTCGGCGCCCACGGCACGAGGGGCGGCCGCGCCCAGCCCCAGATCCACACCCACCTGGCACTCAACCTCGCCGCCGGTCTCACCGCGGGCGAGGCCGTCGCCCGGCCCCGCTGGATCGTGGGCCGGCTGACGGCCGGCGCCCGCCCCGAGGAGGACGGCCTCGGCATCGCGGTGGAGCAGGGCGTCGGCGAGACGGCAGCCGACGGCCTGCGGGCCGCGGGCTTCCGCACGACCGCACTCGCCGCCCTCGACGACGCGGCGGGCCACCTCCAGGTCGTGCGCGAGACCCCGGACGGCCCGCGCGCCGCCTCCGACCCGCGGGCCGACGGCTGACGGTTGCCGTCCGCACCACCGTGCGTGGCCCGGGCCGGCAACGCCATGGCCTCGCTCCATCGTCCAGGCCGAGCCCAGAGGAGGAGCCGGTCCTGTGTCTCTGGCGACAGCGGCGACGGCAACAACCGCTGGTCGGGCCGGTCCGCGGGTCGCGTGGACCGGCCCCGGGACCGGTGTCAGATGCGGATGGCGGTGAGGACGTGGTAGTCGAGGAGGCCGTCGCGCCAGGCGGGGAGGAAGTGGCGGGTCCAGTGGGCGGTGGGGACGGTGTCGGTGAGGTAGCGGTCGAGGCCTGGCCAGACGTCGGCGCCGATGGCTTCGGTGGTGATGTCGGTGAAGCCGTGGCGGGTGAGGTCGGCGGTGAAGTCGTCGAGGGGGTGGGCGACGTCGAGGCCGTCGGCGAAGCTGGCGAGGAGGATCTTGAGGCGTTCCTCGGCGTCGGGGCCGGGGGCGGTGAAGAAGGTGGTGACGACGAGGCGGCCGCCGGGGCGCAGGACGCGGGCGCTCTCGCGGGCGAAGCCGGTGAGTTCGCGGAAGTGCTGGGCGGCTTCGACGGAGAAGACGCCGTCCAGGTAGCCGTCGGAGAAGGGGAGTTCGTCCGCCGAGCCCAGGGTGTAGGCCAACCGATCGGGGTACGTCGCCAGGGCTCTCGCGTTGACGGCGCGGGCTCGTTCGATCTGGTCGGGGTGGATGTCCACGCCCGTCACCGCCGCGAACCGGAACTCCCGCAGGGCGAGGGCGGCTCCCAGTCCACGGCCGCAGCCGACCTCCGCCAGTCGCAGTCGTTGGCGCGGTTCGGGGAACTCCCGCAACGCCCGCCGGTAGAGCTGTTCCTGGCTGTGCACCCGGTCCTCGGGGGTCGGGGCGGTGAGGTCGATCCCCTGCCAGTAGCCGAAGTTGATGAAGCCTCCGGCGAACGACGGGGCGGTGCTGAGGTCGTCGGCGCCGTAGGTCTGGCGCACGGTCGGGGGGATGCGGTTGTGATCCATGGGCCGCTGGGTCTCCTGCTCGGTGGGCGCCCGGCGGTCGGGCGCGCCGAGGTACGTACCCAAACCTGTGGTGGTCCGAACACGGTACGTGATAAAGGGGTGTCCGCGGGACAGCGGGGAACGCTGCGACGCCCGGGGCGGGCCGGAAAATACCCGTCGGACCGGCCCGGTGGTCCGCTACAGTCCGCGGGGATTCCCGACCGGTACGAGGAGAACGACACCGTGAACGTCCCCGACGACCGTCCCGCCCCGCCGCTGACCGGCGGTGAGCGCGAGATGCTGCGCGGCTTCCTGGACTTCCACCGGGCGACCCTCGCCCTGAAGTGCGAGGGCCTGACCGACGAGCAGCTGCGCCTGCGCGCGAGCCCGCCCTCGACGCTCAGTCTGCTCGGGCTGGTCCGGCACATGGCGGAGGTCGAGCGCACCTGGTTCCGCCGGGTGATCGACGGTGAGGACCTGCCGCTGGTCTGGTCCGAGGACGGCGACTACCAGGCCGCGTACGACCCGGACGGCGCCACCCGGGCCGAGGCCTTCGACGCCTGGCGGGCCGAGGTCGGGCACTCCCGCCGGATCGAGCTCGCCGCGGACTCCCTCGACGTCACCGGTTACCAGGCCCGGTGGGACGCCGAGGTGTCGCTGCGGCTGGTGATGCTCCACCTGATCCACGAGTACGCCCGGCACAACGGGCACGCGGACTTCCTGCGGGAGGCGATCGACGGCACGGTGGGCGCGTGACCCGTGCCGACGACCCAGCCGACGGCCCGCGCCGGAGCGGGCGGCCGCCAGGGCGGCGCCTACCAGCCGAGCAGGTGGGTGCGGCGGGTGAGGGCGGCGAGGACGGAGACGGCGGTGGCCTCGGCGTCCAGGTCGGTGGTGTCGAGGATGTGGGGCGCGTCCTCGGCGGCCGGGCCGGGGTGGAGCACCACGTAGTGGAGGGCGGCGCCGGTGGTGCGGCTCTCGCGGCGGAAGGTGTCGAGGGCGCCCGGGACGGTGGGGGACTCCACCACGACCTGGTAGCCGCGGGTGGCGTAGGCGAAGGCGGCCTGGGCGGCGGCGGCCATCGCGGTGGCGTTCTGGCGGCCGGCCTCGGGCAGGTGGGGCGGGAGCTGGCCGCTGCGGATGACCCGCAGGAAGTCGTCCGTCCGCAGGTGGACGCTCGGGTTCAGCTCCCGGGCGAGCAGCTCCGCGACCGGGCTGTTCCCGGCCCCGGCCGGGTCGACGAGGACGAGGACGCCCCCGGCGCCCAGGCCGCCCCCGAGCTCCGGCCCACCTACGGTCGTACGGTTCACAGCTGCTGATCCCTTCGCGGGGCCGGGGTCGGACGGGTAGCCGGGGCGGGGCGGTCGGCGTGCGAACGGGCTGGTCGGCCCGGATCGGACAACCGACCGCCTCGTCCCTACGACTGATGCGTTTCGGGGTTCAACCTAGTCCAAACGGGTGGTCCGAGTCCTCCCCCGCCCGGGTTCCGGGCGGGTCGGCCGACCGGAAGGGGGTTGTCAGCGGCCCCCGGTGCTCAGCACGATCGGGTTGGTGAGCGCCGCCATCGGCCCCCAGGGCAGGTCGGGGCCCATCGCGTTGCCCTTGCCCGGGGTGCCGTCCGCCTTCGGGTGGCGCACCTCGGCCCGGACGTAGGCGGCGAGCGAGGCGGTGGTGCGCCAGACCACGGTGCCCGAGCCGTCGGCGGGCAGCGACTCCTGGTGCATCTGGCCCTCGTCGGTGAGCAGCCGGACCGTCCCGCCGGGCACGCCGGAGACGGTGACCCTGACGTCCAGCGGGGCGTCGGCCGGGACGGTCAGCTCCTCACCGATGCCCGCCTGGCGGCCGTTCCCGGTGACGGTGAACTCCAGCCCGACGGCGGAGGATTCGGCCAGCCAGCTGTGCCCGGCGCGCAGCCCGTCCAGGATCGCGTCCCGGGTGAGGTCCTCGGCCAGCACCACGGTGTGCGGGGAGCCGATCGGCTGCGGCTCGCTGTGGGCGTCGCTGTTGCCCAGGGCGGGCAGCCAGGAGCGGCCCTCGCGCAGGGCGACGGCGAGCCGGCCGTCCCAGGTGTCCACCGCCGACTCGTCGTCGTACGTCCAGGGGCCGTTCCACACCTCGACGGCGTCGGCCTGGTCGTAGCCGAACTTCCACTGGCAGGCGACGTACGGGCAGTACGGGTGCGCCGGCACCACCAGGCCGCCGGCGCGGTGGACCTGGCGGGCGAAGCGCGGGAACTCCTCGTCGCGCGAGCGGTAGCGCCAGTCGACGAACTGGCCGGGCTTCAGGCCGAGGGCCAGCCAGTGGCCGTTGCGGGTGGTGATCTCCTCGCCGGGGAGGATCAGCAGGTCGGGGCCGGCCAGCGGGCCCCAGGCGGCGTGCGAGGAGCTGGTGTTGTGGTCGGTCGAGACGATGAAGTCGAGGCCGGCCGCCCGGGCTCCGGCGGCCACCTCCTCGGGCTTGCGCCGCCCGTCGGAGTGGACGGTGTGCAGGTGGCAGTCGCCCCGGTACCAGGCGCGGCCGCGGCCGCGGGCCCGCTCCGCCGGGTAGTGCGGGGTGAACTGCGGCCCGGGCGCACCGGACCTGAGGGTGACCTCGACGTGGTAGTCCAGGCCCTGCGGGGCGATCTGGTAGGGGCCGAGGACCACGTGCCAGGTGCCGGGGTTGACCGGCCCGGGGAGGTAGCCGGGGGTCGCGGCGCCGCGGGAGAGGCTGAACTCGGTGCGGAAGCCGCCGGACCAGCCGCGGAAGCCGGGGCCGCCGAGGTCGGTGCCGCGCTCGTCGAAGATGCCGATGTCGCAGGAGTTGCCGGGGGTGCCGGCCGGGACCTGGGGCTTGTCGTAGCCGTAGGAGACGGCGATCTCGCGGATGCCCTCGGGGACTTCGACCGGGAGGTGGACGAAGTCGGGGGAGCCGGTGGGCAGGTGGCCGGTGAGGATGAGGGTGCGGTCGGCGGGAGCGCCGCCGGGTGAGCCGCCGGGGCCGTCGGCGGGGGGGGGGGGGGGGGCGGGGGGGCGGGGGGGCGGGAGGGCGGGGGGGGGGGGGAGGGGGGGGGGGGGGGGGGGGGGGGGGGGGGGGGGGGGCGGGGGGGGGGGGGGGGGGGGGGGGGGGGG
>NZ_MSJQ01000123.1 GCF_014596515.1 Streptomyces sp. CBMA156 | reverse complement strand
CCGCCGCCCGACGGTCGCCCGCCGCCCGCTGGCCGCCGGCCTCGGCGCCGCCGTCCTCGCCTGCCTGCTCGTGCCCACCGTGCTGCCCGCGTACTGGGTCTACCTGGCCGTCACCGCCGTGGTGGGAGCCGTGATCATGCAGAGCTACGGCGTCATCGTCGGCCGGGTCGGCGTGATGTCGCTGTGCCAGGTGTCCTTCGCCGCGATCGGCGCCTGGGTGGTGCTGTGGCTCAACGCCGCCGGCGCCCCCGGCGGCTTCCTGCTCTGGCTGCCGCTCGGCGGCCTGGCCGCCGTCCCCGTCGGCATCGCCGTGGGCCTGCCCGCCCTGCGCATCCGCGGCGTCAACCTGGCCGTGGTGACCTTCGGCTTCGCCGTCGCCGCCGACATCGTGCTCACCGCCAACGAGTTCCCCGGCATGGCCGACCTCACCACCCTGGAACGGCCCGCGCCGTTCTCCGACGACGGCGCCTACTTCGTACTGGCCGTCGCCGTCTTCACCCTGATCGCACTCGGCCTGGCACTGCTCAACCGCACCCGGCTGGGGATGTCCTGGACGGAGCTGCGCCACTCCGAGCGGGCCGCGGCCGCGCACGGCGTGTCCGTCGCCCGCAGCAAGCTGGCCGCCTTCGCGATCAGCGCCTTCGTCGCCGGCGTCGGCGGCGGCCTGATGGCAGGCCAGCTCGGCCTGGTGGTCCCCGGCAACTTCGCCATGATGCAGTCGCTCACCCTCTTCGCGGTCGCCATCATGATCGGCCCGCACAACCCCGAGGGCGCGATCATGGGCGGGCTGTTCGGGGCGGTGATGGCCACCGTCCTGGACAAGCTCGGCCTGCCGCAGGACCTCGGCGGCATGCTGTTCGGCATCGGCGCGCTCTTCGCCCTGCGCTCCGGCGTCAGCCAGACCGACTTCACCCGGGCCCGCAAGCGCGAGCGCGCCGCCCGCAGGTTCCTCGCCGAACGCGAGGAGGCCGCCGCCGGGACCGGCACCGGCCCCGCTGCCCCCGCCGGTCAGGCCGCCCCCGAACCCGTGCCGCCAGCCCCGCCGCAGCCCGCCGCCCCGCGCGGCGAACCATCCCTCACCGTCAGCAAGTTGACGGTCCGTTACGGACAGGTGACGGCCCTGGACGCGGTGGACCTGAGCGTGCCGCGCGGCGCCGTGGTCGGCCTGATCGGCCCCAACGGCGCCGGCAAGTCCACCTTCATCGCCGCCGTCACCGGATTCGTCGGCGGCTACCAGGGGAGCGTCGCGCTCGCCGGCACCCCGCTCGACCGCCTCGCCCCCAACACCCGGGCCGCCCGCGGACTGCGCCGCACCTTCCAGACCACCTCCATCGCCCCCGAACTCACCCAGTACGAGTACCTGACCATCGGCGCCGGGCGCCACCTCGACCCCGCCGAAGCCGACGAACTGCTCGACTTCTTCGGCTGCCCGCCCGGACGGCTGCCGGTCTCCATGGTCGACGCCGGTGCCCGCCGCCTGCTCGACGTGGCCGCCGCCGTCGCCGCCCGCCCCGCCGTCGCCCTGCTGGACGAACCCGCCGCCGGGCAGTCCGCCGCCGAATCGCTGCTCCTCGGCCGCCGGCTCGCCGAGGTCCCCGCCCGCTTCGGGGTCTCCGTCCTGCTCGTCGAACACGACATGGACCTCGTCCAGGCCGCCTGCTCCGAGGTCACCGTGCTCGACTTCGGCCACGTCATCGCCTCCGGCCCCACCGCCGAGGTCCTCGCCGACCCGGCCGTGATGGCCGCCTACCTGGGCACCGCCGAACCCACGGCCGTCTGACCCGCCCCGCCACCCCCACCCGCCCCGCCACCCGCGACGGGCCGCGCACACCCCCTCCCACCCCCGGTGCGGCCCCGCCCCCACGGAATTGGAAGTGCACCCCCATGAAGCACGCGAAACCGGCCGTGGCCCTCACCGCCCTCGCCCTGGTCCTCACCGCCACCGCCTGCTCCAAGGACGAGGACTCCGCCACCGGCCCGATCAAGGTCGGCTCGATCAACGGCATCACCGGCCTCTTCCAGACCCCCGAGGTCCCGCAGGCCGTCAAGGCCGTCTTCGACGAGGTCAACGCCGCCGGCGGCATCAACGGCCGCAAGCTCGAACTGATCAGCGTGGACGACGCGATGAACCCCCAGCGCTCCACCGAGGCCGCCGTCGACCTGATCCGCTCCAAGAACGTCGTCGCCCTGGTCGGCTCCTCCAGCGCCGTGGACTGCGGCCTCAACCGCGCCGCCTACACCAAGGCCCACGTGGTCTCGATCCCCGCCGTCGGCGTCGACCCCGCCTGCTTCACCAGCCCCGACATCGCCCCCGTCAACCCCGGCCCGTTCAACCTGCTGACCGCCAACCTCTATTACGCCTCCGAGGTCCTCAAGCGCGACAAGGTCTGCCTCGACTACACCGTGCTGCCCGGCAGCGGCAGCGGCATCGAGGACTCCATCAGGAAGTGGACCGAGCTGACCGGCAAGCAGCTCGCCCACAAGGAACTCGCCATCGCCGAGGGCGACCCGACCAAGTACCTGGTCGCCGACAAGAACGCGGGCTGCCAGGCGGTCCTCTACAACGGCATCGTCGGACCGTACTTCGCCCAGGCCAAGACCCAGGGCATGACCGACGTCGACTTCATCGTCGGCGCCAACAGCTACACCGACGCCAACGCCCAGGCCATCCCGGCCGGTCTCGCCGTCTACGCCGGCACCGAGTGGCAGCCCTACACCGACACCACCCTGCCCGGCAACGACCGCTGGTCCCAGCTGGTGGAGAAGAACAAGGTCCAGAAGACCGCGTTCAGCCAGGGCGGCGTGATGGCCGCCGACCTGTTCGTCAAGGTCCTCAAGGGCATGAGCGGCCCCGTCGACCGGGCCACCGTCACCAAGGCCTTCAAGGACATGCAGCCCGTCGACTACCCGATGGTCGGCACCCCCTGGGTCTTCGGCCCCGGCGACAGCCACAACCCCGTCCAGGGCAGCCGGTTCGTCAAGGCCGTCAACGGCAGCTGGCAGGTCCTGCCGGAAGGCTTCGTCGTCCCCGCCAAGAAGTGACCGCCAGGCCGTGACCGCCCCCACCCGATCGAGCACCACAGGAGCTGTCCCGTGCTGAACTCCACACTCGCCGGCCTCACCGGCGGAGGCGTCTACGCACTGCTCGGACTGTGCGTCGTGCTGACCCACCGCCTGGTCGCCACCGTCAACTTCGCGATGGCCGCCGTCGGCGCGCTCGGCGCCTTCACCATGGTCGGCCTGACCGACGCGGGCACCGGCCTCTGGCTCGCCCTGCCGGTGGGGGTCCTCGCCGGAGCCGCGCTCTCCGCCCTGCTCGGCGCGGTCCTGGTGCGCTGGTTCGCCGGGCACTCCCAGAACACCAAGGCCGCCGTCACGGTCGCCGTGTACGTCGCCGTCATGGCCGTCGGCCTGCGCCTGTTCGGCTCCAACACCACCGGCGCGCACACCTTCCCGAGCCCCTTCGAGAAGCCGCTGTTCACCGTCGGCGGCGTGGTGGTCCCGCAGTCCGTCCTGGTCACCGTCGCCCTCGCGGTGGTGATCGCCGGCGGGGTCGGACTGCTCCTCACCCGCACCAGGATCGGCCTGCGGCTCCAGGCACTGTCCGAACAGCCCGCCACCGCCGAGGTGGTCGGCATCCCGGTCGCCCGGCTGGCGGTGGCGCTGTGGGCCGCCATCGGCGCCGTCACCACCCTCGTCGTGGTGCTGGCCGCACCCCGGCTGGGCGGCGACTTCTCCAGCCTCGGCAAGCTGATCAACACCGCGCTGG
The DNA here is from genome assembly GCF_014596515.1 of Streptomyces sp. CBMA156. Taxonomy (GTDB): domain Bacteria; phylum Actinomycetota; class Actinomycetes; order Streptomycetales; family Streptomycetaceae; genus Kitasatospora. Next base: position 7,176 of record NZ_MSJQ01000123.1, on the reverse strand, counting down.
CGGTGGCCATGCTCGGCGCCTTCCGCAGCCTGCCGCTCACCGTGGCGGGCGGCCTCTTCCTCGGCTGCCTGGAGGGCCTGTCCTCCTCGATCGAGGCGATCCAGAAGTACCAGGGCGTGGTGCCCTTCCTGGTCATCCTGGTGCTGCTCTGGTGGCGCAGCCGCCACGAGGTGTGGGACACCGCGCACAGCCGATGACCGGCCCGACCGGCCCGGACACCCGTCCGGGCCGCCGACACGGGGGACACGAGAGGAGACCGAGAGCGATGACGCTCCCCACCCACACCCGGGCGGCCGTCCTGCGGGCCCACGGCGCACCGCTGGTGACCGAGGAGATCCCGCTGCCCGACCGGATCGAACCGGGCGCCGCCCTGGTCAGGACCGACTGCGCCACGCTCTGCGCCACCGACGTGCACCTGTGGAGCGGCGCCATGACCTTCCCCGGCATGCTGCCCATGGTCCTCGGCCACGAGATGGTGGGCACCGTCCTGGCCGCCGGCGAGGGCACCGTGGACGCCCTGGGCCGGCCCGTCACCGCGGGCAGCCGGATCGGCTGGTCCGAGTCCACCTGCGGCCACTGCCACGGCTGTACGGTGCTGCGCACCCCGGTGGCCTGCGAGCACCGCGGCTACGGCTTCCTCCAGCGCAGCGACCGCCACCCGTACGCCACCGCCGGGCTCGCCGAGCACGCCTACGTCACCCCGGGGGCGCAGAAGTACCTGCTGCCCGAGGAGGTCGAGGACACCTGGGCGGCGGCGGCCGGCTGCGCGGTCAAGACCGTGCTGCACGCCTTCGACCGGGCCGGCGGCACCCGCCCCGGATCCTCGGTGGTGATCCAGGGCGCGGGCGCGCTCGGCATCGTCGCCACCGCGGTGGCCAAGGCCGGCGGCGCCGGCCCGGTGATCACCATCGGCGCCCCGAAGCGCCGCCTCGACCTGGCCGAGGAGTTCGGCGCCGACCTGGTGCTCGGGCTCGACGAGGGCCCCGCCGCCCGCAAGGAGGCGGTGCTCGCGGCCACCGGCGGCCGCGGCGCCGACCTGGTGATCGACCTGGCCGGCGCCCCCGGCGTCGGCGCCGAGGCCGTCGACCTCGCCGCCTGGGGCGGACGCTTCGTGGTGGTCGGCACCACCGGCCCCGCGCCCCAGGAGATCCCGCTCGGCACCGTGATGGGCAAGGAGCTGACCGTGCTCGGCTCGCTCAACGGCGACGTCGGCGACTACCACCGGGCGATCGGCTTCCTGCGCGACTTCCGCTCCCGGTTCGACTGGGACGCCCTGTTCGGCGAGCCCGTCGGCCTGAGCGGCGCCACCGCCGCCGTCGAGGCGATGTCCCGGCTGGAGCAGACCAAGGCCGTCGTCGACCCCAGGCTGCCCTGACGCCCCGCCACGGCGGCCCGGCCGGCCGCCACCCCTCCGCCGGGCGGCGCTCCCCGCGCCGCCGGCCCCCCGCCGCCCGGCGCCCCGAGGTCCCCCGTGTGTGTCCTGACCCTCCGGGGCGCCGGGTCCCCCGTCCCGACCCGTCCGACCCGTCCCGACCCCGTCCGCGAGGAGCAGCATGACCGCGACCACCAGGCCCATCGTGCCCAGGCGCCGGCTCGGCACCGCCGGCCCCGAGGCCTCCGTCCTCTCCCTGGGCTCCTGGCACACCTACGACCGGATGGACTTCGCCGACGCCGTCGCCATGGTCCGCCACGCCGTCGACCTCGGCGTCAACCTCTTCGACGTCGCCGTCTACGGCCTGCCCGGCGGCCCGCCGGTCTTCACCGACGTCCTGTTCTCCGCGATCGTGCGCGCCGCCGGCCTCGCCCGCGAGGACTACCTGCTGTCCGCGAAGCTCTGGCTGGAGCCCTACCCCGGGCTCCCGCTGCGCGAGCAGCTGCGCGGCGCCCTGTTCCGGGCCGGAGTCGAGCACGCCGACGTCGCCGTCCTCGGCGACGTGCGCCGCGACGACATGGACCTGCGGGCCGTCGCCGAGGAACTCGCCGAACTGGAGCGCGAGGGCCTGATCGGCTGCTGGGGCGTCAACAACTGGTCGGCGACGCACATCCGCACCGTCCGCGAGCACGCCCGCGCGGCCGGATCGCCCGGCCCGCAGCTCGCCCAGCTCAAGTACAGCCCCTGCCGCCGCGCCATCCCCGACGGCGAGCCGTTCGCCGCGCTCTTCGCCGAAGGCCTCTCGATGCAGGCCTCCGACGTGCTGGAGGGCGGCGTCCTGGCCGGCCGCACCGCCCCCTCCCGGGAGATCGGCCGCGACCCCGGCGGCATCCGCGACCGGATCACCGCCGCCGCGCCCGGCCTGGCCGAGACCGCCGCCGGCCTGGGCGCCACCGCCGCGCAGCTGTGCGTCGCCTTCGCCCTCACCCACCCGGCCACCGCCACGGTGCTGTTCGGCGCCAGCCGGATGGCGCAGCTGACCGACAACACCGGCGCCCTCGCACTGGTCGAACGGGTCGGCGCCGAGCGGCTGCGCGAGCTGGTGGCCCCGTACTGGGCGGACCGCGGCGCGGTCGACCCGGAAGGGCCGTGACCGATGGCCGACACCACCGCCCCGCCCGGATCCGCCCGCCCCGCCGACCTGGTGCTGCTCGACGGCGAGGTACTCACCGTCGACGGCGCCTTCTCCACCGCCCAGGCCGTCGCCGTCCGGGACGGCCTGGTCCTCGCCGTCGGCAGCACCGCCGAGGTGCTCGCCCACGCCGGCCCCGCCACCAGGACCGTGGACCTGCGCGGGCGCACCCTGCTGCCCGGCATCAACGACTCCCACCTGCACGGCCACGCCTGGGGCCTGAACCGCCCCCCGCTCGCCCTGGACCTCAACCACCCCGCGGTGGGCTCGATCGCCGACGTCGTCGCCACGGTGGCCGCCGCCGCCCGTACGGCCGCACCCGGCGAGTGGATCGTCGGCCGCGGCTGGGACGTCGGCTACCTCGCCGAGTGCCTGGACGGCAGCCGCGGCCTGCCCGACCGCGCCGACCTGGACGCCGCCGCCCCCGACAACCCGGTCTGCCTCACCGACTTCTCCGACCACACCGCCTGGGTGAACTCCGCCGCCCTGCGCGTCGCCGGCATCGGCCGCGGCTCCGTCCCCCCGCCCGGCGGCACCATCGACACCGACCCGGCCGGGAACCCCACCGGCATCCTGCGCGAGGCCGCCCAGCGGGCCGTCCACGCCCACATCCCGCGCCCCGACGAACAGCGCCGCCGGGCCGCCGTCACCGGCGCGATCCGGGCCCTGAACGCCCTGGGCACCACCAGCTACACCGAACCCGGGCTCGGCCCCGGCGGCGAGGGCATCATGGCCGGCGCCCTCGGCGGCGCCGCCCTGCGCACCTACCTGGACCTCGCCCGGGCCGACGAACTCCACGCCAGGGTCAGCGTGCTGCTGCTGCCCGCACCGATGGGCGGGGGAGTGGCCGACCTGGAGGCCGGACTCGCCGACCTGGCCGGCACCACCCTCGACGGCATCGACCCGCGCCGCCTGGCCGTACTCGGCGTCAAGCTCTTCGCCGACGGCGTACCGCCCAACCGGACGGCCTGGATGCGCGACGCCTACCCGGGCGGCGGCCACGGCGCGCTGTGCGTGCACGGCTCGGCACCGGCCCTGCAAGCCGCCGAACTGACCGCGATGATCGCCGTCGCGCACGCCGCCGGCCACCAGATCGGCGTCCACGTCACCGGCGACCTCGCCATCGACACCGTCGCCGACGCCCTCGCCGCCGCCCAGCTCGCCCATCCCAGGCCGGACGCCAGGCACTACCTGATCCACGGCGACTTCGCGACCCCCCGGGCCCTGGACCTGCTCGCCCGCCACGACTACGGCGTCAACATGAACCCGGCGATCAAGTGGACCATCTCCGACCTGATGGACGAGGTGGTCGGCCCGGACCGCTCGGCCCGGATGTGGCCGGTGCGCTCCGCCCTGGACGCCGGGGTCCGGGTGTGCGCCAGCTCGGACGCCCCGATCACCGAACCCGACTGGCGCCGGGGCGTCGCCGCCATGCTGCTGCGCGAGTCCAAGGCCACCGGCCGCACCAGCGGCCCGCGGGAACGCGTCGGACTGCGCGACGCGGTGCGCGCCTACACCGCCGAGCCGGCCCGCCAGGACTTCGCCGAGCGGTGGAAGGGCAGCATCGAACCCGGCAAGGTCGCCGACCTGTGCGTCCTCGGCGGACGGCTGACCACCACCTCCCCGCACGACCTGCCCGGGCTCCCCGTCGATCTGACCCTCCTCGACGGCCGCCGGGTGCACGGCGAGGACTGACCGGTCCCGGCCGCCCCCGGGCGCCGTCCGGCGGAACCGCCCGCCGGACGGCGCGTCCACCCCCGACGGGCCCGCCCGCCCCCGCATCCCGGTCGCGCAGGGCGACCGCCCGCCCGCCCCGCGCAGGCGGCCCCGCGCCCGGCCGTCGTACCCTGTACGGAAACGAACCGGCCAATCGGCGCAAGGAACCCGCCACCGTCGCGAACCGCACGCGCAATGGTCACGAACGGTTCGCGGAGCCGTGGCGTCCGGTTCGACAACCGTCCCTAGCGTGCCGCCCATGACACAGAGTCACCGCCCCCGCGCCGGCCGCCGCACCGGCCTGCTCGCCGCCGCCGTCGCCGCCTCGCTCGGCCTCGGCGCCGTCGCCCTGAACGCCCCGGCCGCCGTCTCCGCCGAAGCCGCCCCCACCGCGGCCGGCGCCACCCCGGCCCCCGGCGAGGTCGTCCTCGACGAGCACTTCTCCACCCCCGCCCTGCCGGCCGGCTTCACCGCCGTCGAGGGCGACTGGAAGGTGGAGGGCGGTCGCCTGGTCGGCACCTCCGCCAACTCCGGCCAGCAGAGCCGGATCACCTTCGGCCGCCACCTGAACGACTTCCGCATCGAGGCCACCGCCCGCTTCGAGACCGTCCAGGACAACGCCCGCTGGACCGCCGTCGGCCTCGACGTCCCCGCCTCCGGCGCCACCCCCTGGTCGATCGCCACCATGCGCACCGGCACCACCGCCGCCAACGGCCTCGAATTCGCCCAGCGCACCGCCGCCAACGCCTGGAACGTCACCAACACCGCCGCGGCCCCCACCGCCGCCGGCACCGGCCGCGACGTCCGCGTCGCCGTCGAGGTCCACGGCACCACCGCCCGCTGGATCTTCGACGGCAAGGAGATCATGCGCACCACCCAGGTCGCCCGCACCGCCGACGGCGGCCAGGCCCTGGTGGTCAACGGCGCCAAGGTCTCCTTCGACGACCTCAAGGTCACCGCGCTCGCCCCCGGCGGCTGGCTGCGCCCGGCCGGCTCGCCGCTGACCGTCTTCGCCCACCGCGGCGCCTCCTCCGCCGCCCCCGAGAACACCCTCGTCTCCGACGAGATCGCCCGCCGCGGCGGCGCCGAGTGGATCGAGAACGACGTCCAGCCCAGCAAGGACGGCGTCCCCTACGTCCTGCACGACGACAACGTCGACCGCACCACCAACGGCAAGGGCCGCATCCGCGACCTGACCGCCGCCCAGCTCGACGCCCTGGACGCCGGCTCCTGGTTCGGCCCCGCCTACACCGGCACCCGGGTGCCCACCCTGGCCGCCCAGCTGGAGGACCTGCGCACCCGCGGCGGCAACCTGCTGCTGGAGATCAAGGGCAAGCACAGCCGCGACGAGGTCGCCCGGATCGTCAAGGAGGTGCGCGACCACCAGATGACCGGCCGGGTCTTCGTCCAGAGCTTCGAGGTCGACGCCCTGCGGTACACCCGCGAACTGGCCCCCGAACTGCCGCTCGGCCTGCTGCGCAGCGACCTCGACGCCGACCCGGTCGCCATCTCCAGGGACCTCGGCCTGTCCGCCTACAACCCCTCCGACGGCGGCCTCGCCGCGCGCCCCGGCGTGGTGAAGGACCTGCACGCCGCCGGCGTCGCGGTCAACGTCTGGACGGTCGACTCCGCCACCCGCTGGAAGGCCCTGGAGGCCGCCGGCGTCGACGGCGTCATCACCAACCGCCCGGCGGAGCTGACCGGCTGGAACAGCGCCTGGCTCCAGGGCACCGCGCCCACCCAGCCCGCCGCACCCACCGTCGCGATCACCTCCCCGGCCGCCGGCGCCACCCTGGACCGCGCCCAGCAGCCGGTGACCGCCGTCCAGGCCAACGGCGCCGACACCGTCCGCCTCACCCTGGACGGCAGGGAACTGGCCGCCGGCACCGCCCTGGACACCACCGCCCTCGCGCTCGGCAAGCACACCCTGCGCGCCGAGGCCACCGGCCCCGGCGGCCGCGCCGAGACCACCGCCGAGTTCACCGTCGCCGCCACGCCCACCGGCCTGGCCGCCCTGGTGCTCACCTCCGGCGCCGACCGCAACGCCGTCGCCACCCTGACCGTGATGCTCGGTCAGGGCCAGTACCAGCCGCTCGCCCAGTGGGCCGAGAACCAGGCCGGCCGCGGCATCGCCGCCGACCGGGCCCGCCTGATCGCCGCCGACGCCCGCGCCCTGGACGCCGCCGCCCGCGGCTGACGCCCGTCCCGCCCTCCCGTGGCCCCGTACCGTCGGCGGACGGTACGGGGCCACGGCACGTCAGGCACCGGGGGGACGGCCCGGGGGGAGTACCCAGGATTCGCCCAGGATTGGGTAGCGGTACGCATTGTTCCCGCCCGGCCCAGCCGGTTTCCTGGAGCCCGCCCGAACCGACGACCCTCACCCTCCCCGGAGGTCGCCCATGACCCGTCGCGAACGCCTGCGGCTCTACGCCGACGAGCACTTCACCGCCCCCGACCCGGGGCTGGTATCGCCGGCCCGCCGCAGCAGCGGCCTGCGCCGGCCCGGCCTGGCCCGGCTGGCCAGGCTCTCACGGCTGGTCGAACGGGCCGGGCACCAGCAGCACTGCTGACCGGACCGGGTCCCGCCTCTTGAGGGAGCAGGCGGGACCCGCTTTTCCTCAGGAGGCGGCTTCCTCCGCGGCCAGCGCCTCGCCCAGCCCCGCCCGGCCGACACCCAGCTTGCGCAGCGCGCTCGCCACATGGTGCTCGACCGTACGGGTCGACAGGAACAGCGCCCGGGCGATGTCCTGGTTCGCCGCCCCCTGCGCGGCCAGCGCCGCGACCTGCCGCTCGCGCGGCGACAGCCGCTCCCCGTACCCGCGCCGCCCCGGCGACGCCACCCGGCCCAGACCCAGCTCCCGGCGCAGCCGCTGACAGCGGGCCGCGTCCGAGGCCG
>NZ_MSJQ01000122.1 GCF_014596515.1 Streptomyces sp. CBMA156 | reverse complement strand
GCCAGGCCTGGCTCCGGGGCGGCTGGGCCGCGCGCAGCGCCGCCGGGTCGGCGTAGTCGTGGCCCGCCGCACGCATGCAGGCCGCCCAGCCGCGGGTGGGCCCGGCGAGCTCCCGGTCGGCGGTCACCTTCTCGCCGCGGAGCGAGGCCAGGGAGTCCATCGTCACCCGGGCCTGGAACCAGGCCGCCAGGTCCAGGTACAGCGTGCGCTGGCCCTGTGACGTGCACCCTTCGGGACTGCGGGTGATCGGCATTCCGTCCGGGGTGCGGGCGGTGAGCCCCTCGGCCCGCGGGCCGTTGGCGGCGGCGATCGCGGGGGCCTTCCGGTCGGCCGGGAGACTCTCGAAGTAGTGCTGGTTGGGGTCCTCCGTCCGGATCTCCTCCAGCCGGCGTTCGATGTCCCTGCCGTAGCCGTGCCGGCGGGCCCACTCGACGTCGTCGATGACGTACGGGAACTCCCTGGCCTCCGGCACCGGTTGACGGGCGACCGGCTGGTAGACGAAGCCCTTGGCCCGCATGCAGTCGCGCAGCAGGAGCTGCTCGGCGGAGTGGAGCAGGTCCTCCTCGGCCGGCGTCAGGTCGCGCAGGTCGAGGCTGCCCTCGGTGGTCGGTGCGGCCAGTGGTGCCGCCCCGGCCGGATCGCTCGCGCCCCGGGCGGGCTGAAGGACTCCGTAGGCCGCCGCGGCGGTGGCGCCCACGGCCGCGGTGAGCAGGGCGACGGCGGTCAGGACCCGACGGCGCCGCCCGTGCTCCGGGCGACTGCCGCTCTTCGGCCCCGCCGGTCGGTCGGCGTCCTCCGTCTCGGGCATGGTGCTTCCTCCTTCGCTCGCTCGGTGGGTGGGGCGCCGGACGGCCGGCCCCGGGAGACCGCCGGCCCGCTTCCCCCGACTGTCGGTGGAGCCGCGACGGAGCCCGGGTGCAGGATCGGTCGAGGCCGGTGACCGGGCGTGACGGATCCTCCGGAAAGGACGCTGGTCATGCCCGTTCGTACCGTTGCGCTGCTGCCGGGCCGTTCGGGGACCCGGTGGCGACTCCACCGTGCGGGCTGTTCTGATTGTCCATCAACAAGAGAGTCGAAAGGCCCAGGTGAGCGGCGGACAATCCGGGTCGGCCGCGGACAGGACAGGGGGCGCGGGATGGGGAGTGCGGGACGCCCGCAGGGGCGATTCAAGGGGGAGACCGAGCAGGCGAACGCCCTGGCCCGGTTCGTACGGGAGTTGACGCACGGAACCACGGTCCGTGAGCTCGCGCGGCGCTATCCGGCGGGCAGGACCAGCTGGAGCGAGTACCGGTCCGCGGAGAAGGACATCCCGTGGCACCTGCTCCAGCGACTGGTCCACGATCACGTGGCGGACCCGCGGGCCCGGGCGGCGTCGCTGGCACGCGCCCGGGATCTGCACGAACGGGCCACCCGGGCACCGGAGTTGCCTCCGCCGCCAGTGACAGGGCAGTCCGCCGCGCAGCAGGCGCTGGACCGGGCCGGGCGGGCACAGCGCGAGGCCGAGGAGGGCGTGGCGGAGGCGGGGAAGCTGATCCGGGTGCTGGTCGCGATCGTGGCCGAGCTGCGGGGCGAACTGGGCGGGACGGGGCCCGCCGGGACGCTGCCGGACGACGCGGGCGCCGGGGAGCCGCGGCGGGCCCGGCTGCGGGACGCCACCCGCTGCCTGGCCGAGGTCCGGCGGATCAGGGAGAGCGCGCGGCAGGTGCGGCAGACGGCGGAAGGGGAGCGGAAGGCCTTCGGCGACCTGGCCGATCAGGAGCGGACGGACACCCGGCCGGACAGCTCCCGGACGGACGGCGCCCGGACCGACGATGCCCGGCCGCCGGAGGCCGATCCGGCGGTGGCCGGCGCGGTGGCCGCGCACCTGCCGGTGCTGTGGGGCGTGGAGGGCGACCTCGCGGAGGTGCGGGAGGCGTTGACGGAGCAGTGCCGGGAAGTGGTCTGGCTGGCCCGTTCCGCCGCCGGCCCCAGAGTTGTCCGCGGCGAACTGGTCAGGACCGCGGACAACCACCGGTCCGCTCCGCCCACTCCCCGGCCGGCGGACACCGGCCCTCCCCACGGTGGGTCCGCGGGCGCACGCCGGCGCCGGGCCTACCGGACCGGCATGGCCATGGGGACGGCGGGAGTGGCTCTGGTCACGGCCGTGGCACTGGCCGGGGTCCTGGTGGGCCTGCGGGTGGGCACGCCGGCGCCCTCCCTCGTGGGCCCGGGCGCTCAGGCCGCCGGTGCCCGACTCGGGCCGGAGGCCGGGGCGGCCCCGGCGCCCTTCGCACCGGGGGCGGACAGCCCGGCAGTGGGCAGCCCGTCGGCCGGCGGCCCGTCGGCGCCGGCCCCGAGCGGGACACCGGCCGGGCCGTCGGCCACGTCCGCACCGAGCGGTGCGCCCGCTCCCGCCACGGGAGCGGTGACCGAGCCGCCCCGGCAGGCCGAGGCGGCACCCCGGTCCGCCGGTGCCGACACCCCGTCGGCACCGGCTGCTCCTTCCGTTTCGTCCGCTTCGACCGGGCCCGGCGAACCCTCGCCGTCCTCGCCGCCCACGAACCCCACACCCACCCGGCTCGGCGGCACCCCGCTGGTCCCGCCGACGGGACCGGTGGTGATCAGGAACGGCAACAGCCGGCAGTGCATGGCCACGCCCGGCGGCAGCCGGGACGAGGGCCAGAACGTGCAGCAGTACCCCTGCGGCGACTACCCCGACCACTTCTGGGAAGCCCGGAAGACCTCCACGGACGCGGAGGGCGACACCTACTACCGGATCGTCAGCTACAACAGCTCGCTGTGCCTCTCCGTCCGGGACCACAGCACCGACGCCGCCGCCCCGGTCGTCCAGTCGGCCTGCGGCAGGGATTCCGGCCAGACCTGGCGGATCGAGCAGTGGCCGCACGGCAACCGCTTCGTCAACGGCAACAGCGGGCAGTGCCTCGCCGTCTCCTACGGCAGCGTCGCCCCGCAGGCGCCCCTGATGCAGTACCCGTGCGGCGACTACCCGGACCACTACTGGACCTACGGGCCGCGCCGGTAGTGGCTCAGGACACGGCCAGGGTGACGGCGAAGCCGTGGTCGGGGATGTCGAGGAAGCGCCGGTTGAACCGGACGAAGGGCTCGATGAGCAGGTCGACGAAGACCAGGAAGGCCACCGTGCCGATGCCCACCGGACCGCCCAGCAGCCATCCGCAGACCAGCAGCACCCCTTCGACCAGGCCCTTCGCGCACCAGAACGGCCAGGTCCAGCGATGCCGCATGGTGATCGCCAGCAGGTCGATGGCGCGGATGCCGAAGCCGCTCATGATGATCAGCGCCGAGGCGTAGGCGCACAGCAGCGCGCCGAGCAGCATCAGCGGGTAGCTCCGCAGACCCAGCCAGTCGGCCGGGCGCAGCCACTGGAAGAGGTCGATCAGGCTGCCGCACAGGAAGAAGGTGACGAACGGTGAGACGACCGGACGCTTCCCGTTCCACGCGGACCAGACGGCGATGCAGACGATCGCGACGACCGCCTGGCAGATGCCGATGGTGAGCGGCAGGTGCCTGAGCACGCCGAGCGAGAAGACGTCGAGCGGGTCGGTGCCCAGGTCGGACCGGATGAAGCAGTGGGCACCCAGGGAGAAGACCAGACAGCCCAGCAGGTAGACCAGCCCCCTGGGGGCCAGCTCGGCCGGCCGCAGGGGGTGTCGGTTCGGACCACCGCCGGAGGGACGGTGCGCGTTCATGGGAATCCTCCACGGGGACGGCGCCCGGCACGCCGCACCGAGGAGAGGGGGTACGGCTCAGGCGAACGACTGGTAGGCGAGGAAGCCGCCGAACAGGATGACCCCGACACCGGCGATCAGGTCGACACCCTGCAACAGGCGGGCGCTGAGCCGTCGGCGGAACACCAGGACGCCGGTGCTCAGCAGGGTGAACCACAGCAGCGTGCCGCAGCCGACGCCGACCAGCATCGAGACCGAGGCGGGCAGCGTCCCGGTGACGTTCGCCGCCGTGGCCGCGGCGAACGCGGCGGCCCAGTAGCCGATCGTCGCCGGATTGGAGGCGGTGGCCGCCAGCGCGGTACGGAAGGCCTTCGCCGGGCGGACGGGCTCGTGTTCCGGCTGCTCCTCGCCCGCGACCTTCACCCGGAAGGCGGCCCGCAGGGAGCGTGCGCCGATGTACACCAGCACCACGGCCCCGGCCAGGCCGAGGACCGTCCGCAGCACCGCGATGTCCAGCAGTTTCCCGACACCGGCCAGGCCGAGGCCGGCGTAGGCGACGTCCACCAGCGCCGCGCCCAGGCCGATCGCCCAGCCGGTCGGGAAACCGTCGCGCAGGACGCTGCGCACGCAGAGCAGGCCGATCGGGCCGAGGGGCAGGGCCACCAGGAATCCGAGGCTGAGTCCCGCGAACCACGCGGGGAGGACGTTCACCGTTCTCCCCGCATGGCCGGCGCGGCCTTTCGGCTCAAGGAAAAGGCCTGGTGCGAGCACGTGCGCGACAAACCGGTCAGCCCCTCGTGACAGTTCGACAACGCTCGTCGATCAGATCACTCGACGAGCTCCGATATGCCGAACCGTACCTCATCGCCCTGAGCCGGACTGAGATCTTCGGGCGCGTAGAACAGCTCGTACACATTGGTCGACAACAGCTGTCCGAGCCTGGTCAGGGCGTACACGTCCGATCCCCGCGGCTCCAGCCAGCCCTTCTCGACGAGCTGTTCGATCTCCGGCCCGAATACCGCCTCCATGGTGACGCCGAACCGGTCCCGGAAATCGGGCCGGCTGACCTCGCACATCTTGAGGCCGCGGATCATGACGCGGCGCATCTCCTGGTCCTTGGTGAGATAGGTGGCGAAATCCAGCGGGATTCGACCGCTTTCCACCATCTCGTAGTACTTCTTCAGCGGTTTGACGTTCACGAAGAGCCGGTCGTGGATGACGCTCTTCGAGGAGACGCCGAATCCGATCATCGGCCAGGTCCGCCAGTAGTACTCCAGGAAGCGCGAGTAGTCGGCGCAGCGGTCGGGGTGGAAGTAGCCCGTGGAACTGCGCCGGACGAAGCCGGCGGCCTCCAGCGCGTCGATGGCGTACTCGTACATCCGGCGCTCGTCCGCGGCCGTCGGGAGCGCCATCTTCCCCGACGTGATGAGCGAGTGGAAAGCCGTCTTCGGCCAGATCTCCAGGCCGTAGGCCGTGACGCAGGCCGGTTCGAGTTCGATGGCGCGGTCGACGCTGCGCTTCCAGTCGTCCACGGACTGGTCGGGGAGCGGGAAGATCAGGTCGATGTTGGTGTGGGTGAAGCCGCCGTCGACGACGGTGCGGAAGGCCCGCTCCGCGGTGGCGCGGTCGTGCGAGCGGTTGCAGATCTCCAGCAGCCGGTCGTCGAACGCCTGCACGCCGACGCTGAGCCGGGTGAAGCCCGCCTCCCGCATCCGGGCGATCTTGGCCTCGTCGACCGTGGAGGGGTCGAACTCCAGGCCGATCTCCGCGCCCTCGTTGAACTCGAACGACTCCCGGCAGACGTCCAGCAGCCGCGCCGTCTGGTCGCCGGTGAGGATGCCCGGCGTACCGCCGCCGAAGTACACCGCGTCGACCCGGAACCCGGGGAAGGAGCGGTTGGCGGCGAAGGCCCGGATCTCGCGTTCGAGTGCGTCGACGTACTGCGCGAAGTGCTGCTCGTTGCGGTTGATGTAGACGGTGTAGTCGCAGAATCCGCACTTGGTGAGGCAGAACGGCACGTGCAGGTAGAGCACCGCGTTCTCGAGGCGGAAGTACTCGTCGTACTCGTGGTGGCGGTACTTGAACGGATAGGTGTGGATGTTCCGGCGGACGATCTTCTCGGCCATCTGCTGTCGCTCCTTCATCGGGGCCGGCCTGGCGTGCTGGTGGACGGATCGGAGGGGGAGGCCGTCAGCAGAGGACCTGGAAGGGGTGGACGTCGGCGGCCGGGTCGAGGGCCGGCCGGTCGTTGGGGACCACCGGGCGCCCGCAGGAGACGAACAGGTCGTCGTAGCGCGCCCGGGACCGTTCCCGGTAGTCGACGGCGGACCTGGCGAGCATCTTGACGACCTCCTCGGCCAGCATCAACTGGTACTGGCACGACTCGGAGTTGAGCTCGTTCACGTCACCGGTCGCCACGTGGTTCTCCTGCCGGCAGCCGCCGCCGCACAGGTAGCGGGCCCAGCAGCCGCCGCAGACCGGGTGCTCGTCGACCGTGCGCTGCCACTCGGGGTGCTCCCGGGTGAGCCCCTCGGAGCCGGTGCCCACGTCGAAGGACTCGTCCCCGACCAGGCGGTGGCACGGGCTGACGCTGCCGTCCGGGGAGTGGGTGTAGTACGTCCGGCCGCCCGAGCAGAACGCCAGCGCGGCGGCCCCCTCGGCGATCATCTGCACGGCGCGCTCGTACTCCAGCACGCCCTTGAACCGGTTGCCGGGCGCGAACAGCCGCGGGTAGTGGACCAGGAATTCCTTGAACTGCTCGACGATGCCGGGCTGGAGGAAGTGGTTGATGTACCGGATGCCCTTGGGCTCGGAGAGCTTGCGGTCGCCCAGGGTGAGCGCGATGGGCACCGTCGTGCCCTGCTCCACCGGGTAGACGCCCGGGTAGATCTGGAAGTAGTCGAAGAGGTCCAGCTCCCACAGGTCGAGCACGTTGTCGGTGAGACGGGGCTGCGCCGTCGCGATCGTCATCCGGGCGACCAGGGTGACCTCGTCACCGCACGCCTCGCGCAGCCGGACCAGGTTGCGGATGATCCGGTCGTAGGACCCCTTCCCGTTCTTGGACGGGCGGTTGGCGTCCTGGACCTCGCGGCCGCCGTCGAGCGAGACCGAGACGATGAAGCGGTGATCGCGGAAGAGCTCCTCGATGCCCTGCGGCATCAGGGTCAGGTTGGTCGAGATCCGGTGCACGAACTCGGTGCCCGAGCTCTCGGCGAGCGCGCGGGCGCGTTCGCAGATCCGGCGGATCACCTCGAAGTTGGCCAGCGGCTCGCCGCCGAAGAACTCGAAACGGACCCGCTGCCCGGCCGCGGCGTAGCGGTCGACGAAGTCGAAGATCCAGGCGATCGAGTGCTCGCCCATGGCCTCGGTGATCCGGCCGTAGTCGCCGCCCTCGGCGAAGCAGTAGGTGCAGGCGAGGTTGCAGACGTTCGTCAGGTTGACGTTGACGGCGAAGTCGGCGCCGTCGGACAGTGCGCCCTCCCGCAGCCGGACCCGGTTGGACTCCTGGCCGGCCGCGGCGCCGGCCAGCAGCTGCTCCCAGGCCTGCCGTTCGTCGGGGTGCAGGCGGTCGACCCCGGACGCCAGCCGTTCGGCGGTGTCCGACGGGGCGAGCAGCAGCCGGTGGCTCCCGGTGATGAGGACGGCGGAGGTGTCGGCGCTGAAGGGCAGGACCCGGTAGTCCGTCCCGTGCCTCAGCGTCCCCGTGCCGGCGGGGCCGTTCACGACCGGGGGCCGGGCTGGAAGAGCGGCAGCGGCGAGACGTCCTCGTTCAGCGTCCCGGCGGAGGCCTCGACGGTCGGGAAGTGGGCGCGGTCGAAGACCTGGTGGAGGCTGGACGTGCACTGCGGCGGGACGGCCACCTGGACGCCGGCCTCGCCCGCGGTGCTCTTCGCCGCGATGAACCGGAAGCTCTCCTGCGGGGCCAGGTCGACGATCTGCCACCCCTGGTCCGCGGCCGGGTCGCCGTAGCGGCGGTGGTAGGCCCGCACCGGTGCGTCGGAGGTGTTGCGCACCTGGACGTGCAGGGCGCGGACGTCCCCGTGCCAGTCGAAGCGCGCCAGGTCCAGGCCCTGCCCGGTGGGGAGTTCAGGCACCCGGGTCCGCTGCCGGGCGTCGGGCAGCAGCACGACCCCGGCGGGGGTGCCGCACCCGGTGCAGGCGCCCTTCGCGTCCACGCCGAGCAGGTCGGCGTTGAGGCCGTACCGGGTGATCTGGAGCAGGCCGCAGCTCCGGCACCAGGTGTTGGTCGACTCGGTGTCGTACACGTTCCCCAGGTAGACGTGGTTCAGCCCCAGGTCCTTGGCGACCTTGCGGGCCCGTTCCAGCCGGTCGACGGGGGTGCGGATGGTGTCGGTCATCTTGTAGTCCGGGTGGAAGCGCACGAAGTGCGTCGGCACGTCGGGGTCGAGCCGTTCACCGACGAAGGCGGCCATGTCCCGGGCCGTCTTCTCGTCGTCGCTGAGGTCGGTGACCATCAGCGTGGACACCTCGACGTGCTTGCCGGCCCGGTAGACCTGCTCCGTGCCCTCCAGGACAGGTTCGAGCCAGCCCTTGGTGATCCGCCGGTAGTACTTCGGGTCGAGGGACTTGATCGACACCGAGAAGATGTCGATGACCGGGATCAGTTCCTCGATGGCCTCGCCGCTGATGAAGAATGCGGACTTGTAGAGGTTGACGATTCCCGCCGCCTTGGCCAGGGCCGCCGTCTCCACGACGAACTCGTGCCACACCACCGGGTCGTTGTAGGTCCAGGAAATGACCTTGATGCCGTGCCGGACGGCGATGTCCACGACCTCCTCGGGCGTGTAGTGGTAGACGTCCTTGTCCTCCACGTAACGCGCCTGCGAGGTCTTCCAGTTGTGGCAGTAGTCGCAGTTGAGCATGCAGCCGACGTTGCCCATCGACAGGATCCGGGCGCCGGGCGCGTAGTGGAAAACGGCCTCCGTCTCGATGGTCTCCTCGGTGGCGTGGACGGAGCGCCCGTAGTTCAGCGTCACCAGGCGGCCGTCCCGGTTGGCCCGGACCCGGCAGAATCCGTGCTGGCCGGGGCGTATCCGGCAGTTCCGGGGGCTGAGATGACATCGGACGATGTTGTCCTCCAGCCGCTCTTCCAGTCTGGCGGGGTGGGGTTCCTTGTCCCAGGTCTTCTGCGACATGGCGGTTCCTTCCGTGCGGTGGTACGGCTGCGACGGGCAGGAGCGTGTGGGAGGGGGGTGGTGGAATTCGACAGTGGCCGGAACCGCGGATTCGGTGGTGGTCCGGATATCGGGTCACGCTTTCCCGCTGGGAAAGCCCGCTGCCCGGGGGGATTCGCGGGGCCGGCGGGAACAGAGGATCGCCGCGGATTCAGCGAACTTCGATGAGTTCACTGGACGTTCTTATTCCTGTCAAGAAGTCCGAACGTCGTGCGATCCGGTCGGCATCGTTAAGCGGACAATGCGTGCGGATCGCGCGCGGGCATGAGTAAGGCGACCCTTACTTTCGGCGATCTCGGGCCTGCTCAGCGGGTTCCCCGGCCCGGGGCCGGCGCGGGCCGTTCCGGTCGGGTGGCGCGAGTGGGGCTGCCCCACGCGAGAGGTGGCCGAAAGTCGTCGGCCACAGCCGAATTGAGCTCCTGCCGCATCACCGGTCACCCGTCGCACGTGCCGCTTGCCCCGCACCGGTCCCGGCCCCGAACCCGCCGGGGCCCCGCGGGGTCCGACCGCGCCCGTCAGGATTCCCGGCGCAGCAGCGCGGCGGCCGCCGCCAGCAGGTCCTCGTTGTGGCCGAGGACGTCGCGCCTGGTCGGCCGGTGCAGCGGGCCGGCCGCGACACCGAAGTCCTCCAGCGGGACGCCGATGCTCGCCCCGGCCCGGGTGGCGCGGCGCAGGGCGACGCGGAATCCGGCCCCGCGCGGCAGGGCCGGCAGCAGCTCGGGCAGCCAGACGCCCAGCAGCTCGTACGTCCACACGTTGGCGCCGCCGGCGCCGGTGCTCGCGGCCGTCCCGAGCACCGGGCCGGGGCGGCCGTCCGCCTCTCCGTCCGCCGGGCCGTCCGCTCCGCTGTTCGCTCCGTTGTCCGCGAATCCGGCGGCGAAGACGTCGGCGGCCGAGTACGTCAGCGCGTCGACGATCAGGACCTTCGGTCCCGTGTAATGCGGCAGCCCCGCGGTGACCGCCTCGGGGTCGGTGAGCGGGAACGCCTGCGAGTACGGTTCGCCGGTCTCCACGGCGTCGTGGATCGAGTCCGTCCACCGGCGCAGGGCCGGATCGGCGCGGACCAGGGCGAGCGCGGCCCGGGTCGTCGGCAGCGAGAACCGGACCGGGGCGACGGGGTGCCCGCTCAGCACCCGCAACGCGGCCTCGGCGGCCAGGATGTTGCCGCCCGGGTTGCCGCGGATGTCCACGATCAGCCCCTGCGCCGGAGCCTTCGCCGCGATCGCCGCCACCTGCTCGGCGAACCGCCGCGCGCTCGCGACGTTGAAGGAGAAGATGCGCAGGTACCCGTACGGCCGTGCGCTGGCCCGCGAGTACGCCAGGACGTCACGCGGCGCCCGCGCCACCGACAGCCGGGCCGGCCCCGGGGCGAACAGCGCCCGCTTGGCCTGGCGGGTCGCCTCGTTGCCGGCGTCGATGCCGAGGTGCGTGCCGAGCGTGGGCACCGGATCCTGCTCCCGCCCCCGGTACCGCTCCGCGGTGCGCACCCGCCACGGCACCCGGGTCTCGCGCACCCGCCCCTCCGGCGTGCGGTAGGTCAGCAGCACCCAGCGCTCGTCGGGCGGCGGAGCGGTCCGCAGCGGGCGCAGCGTCAGCGACTCCAGTCCGCGGGCCAGCCGCGCGTCCGGGCCGCAGCCCGCCTGCGCGGCCGTGCTGCGCTCGACGGCGCGCTCGACCGGGACACCGTTCCACAGCTCCAGCTCGACGCCGGCCTCGAAGTCCGCGTGCCGGAGTGAGTCGTCGATCCGGGAGACCGGGTAGTGCGGCATCCCGTCCTCGTCCTGGTAGCGCTCGACCAGGAAGCCCAGCACGGCGACCTGGCCGCGGTAGGGGGAGGGGAGCTGGTAGACGGTGTGCAGGTCGCGCAAGTCCCGGAAGACGCCCGTGAGTTCGGCGTGGAACTGCAACTCGCTGAGGGCGGGGACGCGCCGCTCCAGCAGGCGGAGGCGCTGGACCGGGTCGGTGGCGTACCGGGCACGCTTGAGCGGGAGGTGGACGTAGAGCTCCTCGACGAGGATCCGGGCGGCGGTCACCAGCCGGTAGCGGTCGGCGAGCGGCAGCGGGTCGGCGGCGACCCGGGCCATGAACGCGTCGAGCCCGATCGAGTCCGGCAGCACCCGGGCCGGCCCGGTGACCCGCGGGCTCATGCCGCTCGCGTCCTCATGCCGCTTCCGTCCTCATGCCCGTCCCGCTCTCACAGGTCGTAGTAGTCCTTCAGCCGGGTCAGCTCCGGGATCCCGCTGCGGTCCACGGCGGCGAAGAAGGCGGCGTCGTGGGTCAGCGCGTCCAGCGGCGGGATGACCAGGCCGGCCGGGACGTCGTCGGTGCCGGCGAGCGCCGCCGCCTCGCCCTCGGGCATGTCGCCGAAGAGGGCCAGCGGTGCGTCGGGGTCGTCGAGCGGTCCGCCCCAGGCCGCGAGCCCGTCCTGGGCGTCGCGCCAGGCGGCCCGCGGGTCCCGGCGGACCTTCTCCAGCGCCCGCTTGACGGCGGGCCAGTCCAGCGTGGCACCGGCACCGGCACCCGTGGCACCGGGACCGCCGGGCCGTCGCACCGCCACCCTGCGCCGGAGCCCGCCCACCGGTTCGATCGCTCCGGCGTCCGCCGCCCCGGCGGCGGTCATCAGCGGCCCGGTCCCGTACCGCGGGACGCCGCGGGAGACGACCAGGAGGACGTGCCGTTCGGTCGCGTCGACGAGGTTGCGGTACACGTCCTCGTCGGGCTCGTGGCGTTCGAGCACGAGCAGGTCGGCGGAGCTGCCCGCCGCCAGCCGCCCCACCTGCGGCCCCCAGGCGGTCGCGAGCGCGTCCCCGGGGTTCGCGGTGACCATGTCGCACAGCGCCCGGTCGTCGAAGTGGCCGTCGAAGTCGTGGTGGTTGATGCCGTCGGCCACCTTGAGCTCGCCGAGCACGTGTTTGGTCCCCGACGGCGACCAGTCGGAGCCGAGCGCGATCCGCAGCCCCTGCGCGGACGCCGCGACCACGTCCGTGGTCTCGTGGTACAGCCAGTGGTTGGAGAACGGCGACCACACCACGGTGCCCCGCTCGGCCGGGTCGAGCGCCGTCACGCCGTCCTGCCAGGCCGCGAACTCGGCAGGGGTGAGCGCCGTGCCGTGCACGCAGATCAGGCCCGGCTTCAGGCAGGGGGCGAGATCCTTGAACTCCTGGTGGACGTGGGACTGCGGCTGCGCCGGGTCCGGCTCCGCGAAGTGCCGTCCCTCCGCGACGTGGTAGATCAGCACCCGGGTGCCGTCGAGCTTGCCCGCCGTCTCGTCGCGCAGCACGTCGGCGTGCTGCTGGAGCGCGGCGGTCAGCACCGTGTCGCGGCCCGCCGGCAGCTTCTCGACGTCCACGATCCGCACCGGCCCGCCGTCGATCGGGCGGGTCGCGCGCGGGGCGCCCTGGACGGAGGTGGACCCGCCGACCAGCGCCTTGACCTCGATGTACGCGAGCAGCGCCGTGGGCGCGGCGGTGCCGAGCACCCTGGCGGGCCAGGTGACCGACGTCGAGTAGTCCGGTGCGCGCGTCTCGTCCACCCAGCGGTCGTGGTGCAGGTACGGGACACCGACCGCCTCCCAGAGCGGCAGGGTGTTGTACTGGAGGTGGCCGTGGAGGTCGACCAGGCCGGGCAGGACCAGCGCGCCCGTGCCGAGGAGGTCGACGACCGGGGCGGTGCCGAACCCGGCCGGTGCTGCCTGCCCGGCCGGCAGCACCGCGCCGAGCCGGCCGTCGTCGCCGACGTACACCGCGCCCGGGTCGAGGATCCGGTGCTCGCCGTCGAAGGTGACGACGGTGCCGCGCAGCACGAGGGCCATCAGCTCGGCGCCTTCCAGACCAGGGTGTGGCCGTCGTCCGGGGCCGGGCGGCCGACGGAGTTCTGCGTCTGGTCGCCCGCGGCCCGCACCCAGGCGTCGTCCCCCAGGAACGCCGGTGCGCCGAAGGGCAGGTCGCGGCGCGGGATCGGCCGGTAGTCGCTCTCCAGGAACGTGCCGCCGTAGTTCGGGCCGGTGGCGTCACCGTCCTCGTCCGGCTCGACGACCGGGCGCAGCGCGGTGATCGCGGCGCGCCAGCCGTCCAGCAGCGCCACCGAGTCGTGGCTCGACGGGTGGGGCGCCTTCACCAGCACGGCCTGCTGTGGCCGGGCGTCCCACAGCCGCACCGCCTCCTGGGCCATGAACCCCATCGCGACGACGGCCCGCAGCCCCGGACCGACCGCCGTGCCGAGGACCTCGTTGCGCCACTGCGCCTGCGCGGGTTCGCCGAGCCGCTCCTTCATCGCCTCGGCCCGCGACGGGTGGACGGCGTACGCCCACGCGTTGAGGCAGACGTAGGACCGGGTCAGCCCCAGCTTGGCGAGGAACCCCTGCACCCGCTGCCCGGCGTTGCCGACCAGGGTGCGCCCGGCGATCCGCTCGGTCGGTCCCGGGTCGGAGGCGACGACCAGTACCCTGGCCGAGCCGTCCAGCCGCCCCCGGTAGAACACCGGCCCCCAGTCGAACCAGAACGCCTGTTCATCGGGCGGATCCGGCACCCGCGCGAACAGCTCCGCGAACGCGTCCGTCGGCCCCCGGTCGAACTCGGGCATCGGTCATCACCTCGTTCACCGGTGGCCCCCGGGCGCCGGCGTTCACGGACCGTGGCGGGTCCCGTGCTCGGCGGGGGCGGTACCGGGGCGTGTCGGCCGTTCCGGTGTCCCTACCAGCGCACCACACCGCCCCCGTCCCCGCAAAACGGTGCCGGTGCCGGGCCGCGCGGGCCGCCCCGGCGTCGGTGCTGTCGGAGCCCCGCGCTAGCTTGCCGCCATGGGCGACCTCTACGAGATCTCGATCACGCTGGACCTGTTGGACGATCTGTCGGCGGAGGAGGAGGCGGAACTCCGGTGGCACCTGGGGCTCGGGCCCCGGCCGGCGGAACTGCGCATCGTGCCCGCCTTCCCCGTCGTGGCCGTGGACGACGACGGCGGGATCTCCGTCGAGGACGAGCCCAGGCCGCTGCTGGGCCACCACGGCGCGGCCCACCGGGTGGGCGGGGTGCTGGTGTCCCTGCTGGTGCCGACCGAGGACGCGTGGTCCGGCCGTTGGGCCCTCACCGTGCGCCAGGAGATCCACCCCGACGACTTCGACATCACGGGTGAGCTCCTGGCCTGGCTGGCAGGCCGGGCCTCCGACCGCTACCGCCACCGCGACGGCACCGTCCGGTTGGGCTGGATCCGGCCCCATGAGTCGGACCGCCCCGCCGCCCTGGTGGTCCGGGACGGGAAGGCCGTCTGGCGCTGAGCCGGTGCCCGTCGGCCGGGCGGGTCGGCACGGGAGGTCGGTCAGGCCGACCTCCCGTGCCGGTGGGGTCAGGCGCTCAGGCCGATCCTGGCGGCCGAGGTGCCGAGCCCGGTGGGGGAGGGCAGCAGCCGGGCGGGCAGGGTGGTGCGGACCGGGAAGTCCGTGTACCGGCCCGTCCGCAGGTGCCAGGCGTGGAACCCGGCCAGCCACTCCTGGAGCTGCCTGACGTAGTCCGCCATTCCGGCCCGCTCCTGTTCGCCCAGCTCCAGTTCGTCGTAGAGCGCGGGCAGTTCGGAGTCGGTGAGGTGCTCGAACTCCTTCATCCGGGCGGTGAGGAGGTCGTTCACCGCCGCGACCGTGTCCGGGAGCGTCCCACCGGTGAAGCGGCGCAGTGCGTAGACGCCGTTGTGCACGTCGTCCTCGTACTCGATCTCCACCTGGTACGAGGCCACGTCGTTGAACCAGCCCGCCCAGTCGCCGACCGCCGTGACCAGCCGGCGCATCGGCCGGCTGGTCATCACGGCGTCCGGGACGGCCACGCCTGCGGCGTGGTGGATCAGGTCCGCGCAGACCCCGGCGCCGAGGGTCTGGCGGCGCATCTCGGTGTAGTCGATCAGCTCGGGCGTGCGGTTCTGGAGGGCGTTGAACACCTCCCACACCCCGGAGCGGAGGTGGACGACCGTGCTGGCCGAGAGCTTGCGCCGCAGCTCGTCGCCGACGGCCGGGGCGGTGCGGCACCAGAGGTCGGCGAGCCCCTGCTCGGACGGGTTGGTCGGCGTCGGCAGCACGGCGACCGGCTCGGCCGGGACGAAGAGCTCCAGCCGGTCGAGGTAGGCCTTGGCGCCGGCCAGGTCGCGGCGGCGCTTGAACACTTCGAGCAGGTAGTCGTCCTGGAGGAAGCCCCAGGTGTACCAGTCGTTGAGCAGGTCCAGCTGCTCCAGCGGCACGTCGGGGTGGGTCAGAGCGCCGAACAGCGCGAAGTCGGCGGCCTGGACACTGGCCTCGTCCCAGATCCCCAGCCCGGGAACGTCCAGGATGCCCGTGCGGCGGATGTACGCCTCGCCGTGCTCGCGCGCCGTCTCCAGTTCGCCGTGGGTCCTGGCCTCGAAGGGCATGTAGAAATCGGGCAGTTCGAGCTGCTCGCGCTCCTGACGCGGGGCGTTGAGGTAGCTGCGGGCCCGCAGGCCGAGCGGGGCCGGGCCGAGGCCGAGCCGGGCGGCGGCGGTACCGAGGCCGGAGGGGGTGAGGAAGGACGGCGCGGGTGCGGGGGCGGGCTCCGAGTCCGCGGGCAGGTAGCGGCCGCCGGGGCGCAGGGCCCACTCCAGGTTGCCGGCCATCCAGTCCTTGAGCCCCTGGACGTAACGCAGGACGCCGGCCCGCTCGTCGGGGGAGAGCAGCTGTTCCTCGAACACGATGGGCAGTTCGGTGGCGGCGGTGTGGTCGAACTGCTGGAGCCGGTCGGTGACCAGGTCGTTGACGACCTCCACCGCCCGCCCGGTCTCGCACCCGAGGAAGTGCTCCACGACCGTCACACCGTTGTTCACCTTCCCCTCGGCGAGGTCGATCTCGTAGGAGATGATGTCGTTCTGCAACCCCTGGGAATCGGCGAAGGCCGCGTTGAGCAGCTCCAGCGGGCGCTGGTCGAGCAGGCGCGGCGGAAGCTCCAGGCCCAGGGCGTGTTCCAGCAGTTGGGCCGACCAGAGGATCCCGCCGACGGAACGCCGCATCTCCAGGTACTCGATCGGGTCGAGAACCCGGCTGCCGTCGCGGGCGAGGTTGAACAGCTCGCGCAGCGCCTCCTCGGCCATGTCCTGGATCACCGCGACGTAACGGCGCAGCCACGGCTCCGACTTTCCGGGCGCGGTGCGGGCCCAGAGGTCGGCCAGCCCGCGTTCCAGCGGGTTCTCCGGGGTGAGGCCGGACGCGCTGCCGTCGAGGGGCATGAAGTCCAGCAGGCGGAAAAGGTATTCCCTGGCGGAACCGAGCTGTTCGGCCTCGGTGTACGCCTGGGGGAAGTAGTCGTCGACGTACCAGCCCCAGACGTACCAGTCGCTCATCAGGCAGAGTTCGTCGGGTGAGGCGTCGGGGTGGGTCCACGCGGCGAAGAGCGCGAAGTCCATCGCGGTGAACCGTTCCTCGTCCCAGACGGGTTCGAGCATGTCCATCTCGCGGACCCAGAGCAGGCTCTGCGCCCGGGCCGTCTCCAGATGGGGGTTGAGGCGGGCCGGCCACGGGAGGTAGAAGTCCGGCATCGAGATCGCTGCCACTGCGGGTTCCTTCCGGGAAGTTCGGATGTGTGACCAAGGCGTGGCAGGCGACCGTCGGTCATTCGTTTCGCATTCGAACAGCCCCAGCCACGAGTGGCACAACGCGGCGGGCCGGGTCGGGACACGGGTGAAGTGCACCAGGTTGACGCGAGAGGCGGGCCGGGCGGGCGGCCGAGGCGCCGAAGAGGCGGGGTGGGGCGATGCACGACTGGGGCGCCCTCAAACACCGTCAGCACAAACGTTCACCCTATCGGGTGATGAAGATCGTCCGTTGCGATGCGGAACGCCCCTTCGCGCCTACGGTGGGGAACCGAGCGGAACGGGATCTTCGGCCGGAGTTCCTGTTCGAGACGGGTGAGATGACGACCCGTCATATCGTGCGACCCTTCTCAGAGGAGGCTCCATGCCCCTGCGTGCCAGACCGGACACACCATCCGGGCCCGACTCCGCCCCGGCGGTGGGCTCATGAGTTCCCCGGCGATCGAGCGGATCCTGCGCGGGCCCAGCGGACTGGGCACCTCGGGGCTGCAGTTCCGGCCGCAGGTCCCGGCGTCCGAGGCTGCGACGCCGGAGGTCGCGACACCGGAGGTCGCGGCGCCCGAGGTCGCGGCACTTGGGGTCTCGGCTGCGGAGATCCCGGTGCCCGAGGCTCCGGTGGCCGAGGCCGCGGTGGCCGAGGCCGTGGTGCCCGACGTCGTCGTGCCGGAGACCACGGCGCCGCAGGCCGTGACCCCCGAGGCCCGGCTGTCGGCCCTCCTGATCCCGCCCAGCGTGACGCCCTCCGGCCCGGCCCTGGCGGGCCAGACCCCGACCGGACTGATCCCGGCCGGCCTCACCCTGCCCGCCGAGGGCAGGGTCGCCGAGGTGCCGAGCGGTGGCAAGCCCAAGAGCGGGGACCCCATCCCCGGCCTGTACTACCATCCGATCGCCGAGCCGGACCCGGTACGGGTGGAGGCGCTCAGCGCCGAACTCAAGATCTGGGCGATGGAGGAGATCGAGCTCTACCCGCCGGAGTGGGAGAAGGACTTCGACGGGTTCTCCACCGGGCGCTACATGGTGGCCTGCCACCCGGACGCGCCGAGCGTCGACCACCTGATGCTCGCGGCCCGCCTGATGGTGGCCGAGAACGCGGTGGACGACTGCTACTGCGAGGACCTCGGAGGTTCGCCGATCGGCCTGGGCAGCCGCCTGCTGCTCGCGCACACGGCGCTCGACCCGCTGCACACCACGCCGGAGTACCAGCCGGACTGGGAGGCCTCGCTCTCCTCGGACGCGCCCCGGCGCTCGTACCACTCGGCGATGGAGTACTTCGGCCGGGCCGCCACGCCCTCCCAGTCGGACCGCTTCCGGCACGACATGGCGCGGCTGCACCTCGGGTACCTGGCCGAGGCCGCCTGGGACCAGGCGGACCACGTCCCCGAGGTGTGGGAGTACCTGGCCATGCGCCAGTTCAACAACTTCCGCCCCTGCCCGACGATCACGGACACCGTCGGCGGCTACGAGCTGCCCGCCGAACTCCACGCGCTGCCCGCCATGCAGCGGGTGATCGCGCTGGCCTCCAACGCGACCACCATCGTCAACGACCTGTACTCGTACATGAAGGAGCTGGCCAGCCCCGGACTGCACCTGAACCTGCCGGTGGTGATCTCCGAGCGTGAGGGCGTCTCCCGCAAGGAGGGCTACCTGAAGGCCGTCGAGGTCCACAACGACCTGATGCGCGCCTTCGAGGCCGAGGCGGCGGCCCTGGCCGTGGCCTGCCCGGTGCCGACGGTCCTACGGTTCCTGCGCGGCGTGGCCGCATGGGTCGACGGCAACCACTACTGGCACCAGACCAACACCTACCGCTACACCCTGCCCGACTTCTGGTGACGGGAGCGGCTCCCGGCGACCGGTCCCCGTTCCGGTGACCGCCGTCCGGCAGCCGTCCCCCGGTACCCGATTTCCGTGACCACTCGACCGGTGAGCGATTCCCGGCGAGCAACCGTTAACCATCCGCTAGGAGCTGACCCATGTCCGTGACCGACGACATCACCACCCCGGGCAACACCATCCCCGGCCCGGCGACTCCGTACCAGGGCGACATCGCACGCTACTGGGACCACGAGGCCCGTCCGGTCAACCTTCGCCTGGGTGACGTCGACGGCCTCTACCACCACCACTACGGCATCGGTGCGATCGACCAGGCCGCGATCGGCGACCCGGCCGACAGCGAGCGCGAGAAGAAGGTGATCACCGAGCTGCACCGCCTGGAGTCCGCCCAGGCCGACGTGCTGCTCGACCACCTCGGCGACATCCGCGCCGACCACACCCTGGTGGACGCCGGCTGCGGCCGTGGCGGCTCGATGGTGATGGCCCACCAGCGCTTCGGCTGCCGGGTCGAGGGCATGACCCTCTCCACCCAGCAGGCCGACTTCGGCAACAAGCGCGCCGCCGAGCTGGGCATCGGGGACTTCGTCCGCTCCCGGGTCGCCAACATGCTGAACATGCCCGTCGAGACCGGCACGGTCGCGGGCTCCTGGAACAACGAGTCCAGCATGTACGTCGACCTGCACGACCTGATGGCCGAGCACTCCCGGGTGCTGAGCGTCGGCGGCCGGTACGTGACCATCACCGGCTGCTGGAACCCGCGGTACGGCCAGCCGTCGAAGTGGGTCTCGCAGATCAACGCCCACTTCGAGTGCAACATCCACTCCCGCCGCGAGTACCTGCGGGCGATGGCCGACAACCGCCTGGTGCCGCAGGCCGTCATCGACCTGACCCCGGACACCCTGCCCTACTGGGAGCTGCGGAACACCACCTCGCTGGTGACCGGCATCGAGGAGGCGTTCATCGAGTCCTACAAGGACGGCTCCTTCCAGTACGTGCTGATCGCGGCCGACCGGGTCTGATCCCGGCGACGCGCTGATCGGGCAGCCCTGATCAGGCGGCTCCGACCAGGCCTGATCAGGTCGTGGCGCAGCGGCGGCGGCCTCCCCGAGGGTGCGGGGAGGCCGCCGCCGTGCTCGTGCGGGTGGGGGCCGCCCGCTACGGCCGGGTGAAGGTCAGGTGGGTGACGCCGCTCGGGCTAGCCACCGCCTCGGTGCGGAAGCGTTGTTCCAGTCCTTCGAGCCCGTCCCAGAGCCGCTCGCCCCGCCCGAGCAGCAACGGCACCACGACCACGTGCAGGTGGTCGATCAGATCGGCCGCCAGGAAGGCCCGGACGGTGCTCGGACCGCCGCCGATCCGTACGTCCAGGCCGCCGGCCGCCTCCCTGGCCCGGCGCAGCGCCTCCTCGGGGGAGGCGTCGAGGAAGTGGAAGACCGTCCCGCCGTCCATCTCCAGGGAGGGCCGCGGGTGGTGGGTGAGCACGAAGACCGGGGTGTGGAACGGCGGGTTCGGCCCCCACCAGCCGCGCCAGTCCTCGTCCTGCCAGGGGCCGCGCTGCGGGCCGAACTTGTTGCGGCCCATGATCTCCGCGCCGATGCCGTCGGCCCAGGTGCGGGCCATCGCGTCGTCCACGCCGGTCCCGCCGCCCTCCTTGCCGCTCATCCGCCGGAACGTCCGGGTGCCGAAGAACCAGTCGTGCAGCCGGTGGCCGGCGTGGCCGAACGGCGCGTCGAGGCTCTGCCCCTCGCCGGTGCCGTAGCCGTCCAGGGAGATCGAGAAGTTGTGGACCCGGACCAGGGACATCGGCTTCCTCCGCCGTTCGGTGCCTCGGGGGCGGGGTGTCGTCCCGGTCGCGGACCGGCCGCCCTCGCATCCGGGTCACGCTAACCCGGGGCGGTGGTGTCCTGACGTTCCGTCACCGCCGTGGGCGTGGCGGCCGGGGCGGGTGGGGGTCGGGTGGAGGAAGGGGAGGGGAGTCGGGGAGAAGCGGTGCAGCCGTCACGCTATTGTCGTGCCTTCTTCATCCTGAGCACGCCCGGGCGGGCGATGCTTCGTCAGGCTGCCCGGGAGCAGGGCGGCCGGCATCCCACGACTTGGGGGGACCGTCCCGATGACCGTACGCCGCACCCTGACCGGATTCCTGGCCGCCGGCCTGATCGCCGCCGCGGCCGCGCTGATCCCGACCGCACCGGCGGACGCCACCACCGGCGGACCGGGCGACCTGCCGTTCGGCTCCGCGACCACCGTCGGCCTGCACAACACCTACGACCCGGCCGCCTTCCCGTACCTCGCCCAGGGCCTGGACACCGGCACCGGGATGATCGAGCTGGACCTCTGGCCGAACATCGTGACCAAGCAGTGGCAGGTCAGCCACTCCAACCCGTTCGGCAACTCCAACAACTGCACCGCTGCCAGTACCCCCGCGCAGCTGTACGCGGGCAGCACCAACCAGAACCTGGAGAGCTGCCTGGACGACGTCCGGGTCTGGCTCGCCGCGCACCCGGGCGCCGGCCCGCTGGTGATCAAGCTGGAGCTCAAGCCCGGCTACTCGGCCAACACCGGGATGGGCCCCGACCAGCTGGACGCGCTGATCGCCGCCCACCTGGGCTCCGCCGTGCTGCGCCCGGCCGACCTGCTGGCCAAGCCCGGCGGCGGCTCGTACCCGAGCCTCGACGAGGCGGTGCGGGCGGGCAACTGGCCGAGCCGATCAGCGCTGGCCGGCCGGGTGCTGCTGTACGCGATCCCGGGCACCGTCGAGCTGGGCAACCCCTTCGACACCCTGCACACCGACGTCGAGCAGGGCCGGCACCTGCGGGACCTGGCGGCGGCCGGCCGGATCGGCCAGGCCCAGGTGTTCCCGTCCGTGCTCGGCGCCGCCACCGGCGACCCGCGCGGTCAGTACACCGGCGCGGACACCTCGATCCGGCCCTGGTTCGCGGTCTTCGACGGTGACGCCTCCACCTACGTCAGGACCATCGACACCGCGTGGTACGACGACGCCCACTACCTGCTGGTGATGACGGACTCGCACCTGGTCGCCCCGGAGATCAGCGGCACCGATCCGACGGCCGACCAGGCGCGGGCCCGCACCGAGCAGTTGGCGAAGGCGCACGCGAGCATCGTGTCCAGCGACTGGCGCAAGCTCCCGTCGGTGCAGTCGCTGGTGCTGTCGCGCGGCTGAGTCCGGCCGGGCCGCTGACCGGGTCACGTCACCGGAAGGTACGTCGTGTTGACCGGAGATGAAGACTTGGAACGGGGCTTCCGATGGCGCGGGGCGGTCGCCATCCTGTTTGTCATGACCCGAACTCTACGCGCGTGGAAGACTCGCGTCGCCGCCACCGCCACCGTCGCCCTGGTCACCCTCGCGCCGATCGCCGTCGCCACCGAGGCGCACGCCGCGGTCGGCTCGGTGTGCCTGTCCGCCCTACCCTCCCAGGCCGACACCACCCTCGACCTGATCGCCTCCGGCGGTCCGTTCCCGTACAGCCAGGACGGCATCGTCTTCCAGAACCGGGAGGGCGTGCTGCCCTCGCGGTCGACCGGCTACTACCACGAGTACACGGTGGTCACCCCGGGCTCGCCGACCCGCGGCGCCCGTCGCATCGTCACCGGCACGCAGTACCACGAGGACTACTACACCGCCGACCACTACGTGACCTTCCGCAAGATCGACTTCGGCTGCTGACGACCCGGCCTCCGTTCCACCCGTTCCAGCTGTTCCATCCGTCCCATCCCGTCCTGGACCCCGGCGCCGCACCCCACGCCGGGGTCCAGGACGGCTCCGGTAGCGTCGGGGCGTCCGTCACCGACGCCCGGAGGCTCCCGTGCCGCAGATCCTGGTCGACCACTCGGCCGCACTCGACTTCGACCGGGCGGGCCTGGCCGCCGCACTCCACCGGGCAATCACCGAGGTGATCGACACCCCGGTCACGGACTGCAAGACCCTCTTCCGCCCCGCCGCACTGCACCACGTCGGGGACGGGACGAGCGGCGAGGCCGCGGTGCTGGTCGAGGTGAAGATCCTGGCCGGCCGCAGCACCGCGCAGCGCGCCGCGCTGACCGACCGGGTGCTCGCGGCGCTGCGCGACCGGCTGGCCGAGCCCGCCGTGATCGGCGTCCAGGTCACCGAACTCGACCGCGACACCTACCGCTTCGTCCACCACCCCGGGCACTGAGCGGGACCCTCCGCGAAACGGCGGCGGCGCCGGACCCGAGGGTCCGGCGCCGCCTTCCATTCCGGCCCGGGGTCAGTCCGTCGGGCAGTGGATGCCCGCGGCCGGGACGGTGCCGTCCAGCAGGAAGGCGTCCACCGAGGCGCGGACGCACTTGCTCGCGCCGTACCCGGTGTGGCCCTCGCCGTCGCGGCTGAGCAGCACGGCGTTGCCGAGCTCGGCGGTCAGCTTCTCGGCCCAGGCGTACGGGGTGGCCGGGTCGCCGGTGGTGCCGACGACCACGATCGGGTTGGCGGCGGCGGACTTGATCACGTGCGGCTTCTCGGTGGCGCGGAACGGCCAGATCCGGCAGTCCGGGTCGAACAGCGCGGACTGCGGGTCGTGCTTGCTGATCAGCGGGGCCTTGGCGGCGAGGTCGGTCAGCGCGGCCTGCAACTGCTCGCCGGCCGGGGCGTCGGTGGCGCCGTCGGCGCAGTGGATGGCGGTGTAGGCGTCCGCCGAGGGCCGGTAGTGGCCGTCCTTGTCGCGGCCGTTGTAGGCGTCGGCGAGATCGAGCAGGTAGTCGCCCTTGCCGCGCACCATCGCCCAGCCGATGGAGTTGCGCAGACCCTCCCAGGCCTTCTCGCCGCCGTAGAGCCGGCTGATGACGCCCGTCCAGGCGATGCTGGAGGTCAGGGCACGGCCGCTCTCCGTCTTCAGCGGCTTGTCCTTGAGCCCGTCGAGGAACGTGGCGAGCTTCTGCGTGGCCTGCTCGGGGTCCTTGCCGAGCGAGCAGGCGGCCTTGGTGACGCAGTCAGCGGCGAAGGCCTTCAGGGCCCGCTCGAAGCCGGCCTGCTGCTCGATGTTGTGCTGGACCAGCGAGGTGGAGGCCGAGGTGGCGCCGTCCAGGACGACCCGGCCGACCTTGTCCGGGAACTCCTCGGCGTAGAGCGAGCCGAGGTAGGTGCCGTAGGACAGGCCGAGGTAGCTGAGCTTCTGGTCACCGAGGACGGCGCGCAGCACGTCCATGTCCCGGGCGCTGTTGCGGGTGCTGACGAACGGCAGGATCTGGGCGTACTTGGCCTGGCAGGCGTCGGCCAGCTGCTTGCCGTGGTCGGCGCCTGCCTGGTCGGTGTTCAGCCAGCCGTCCCTGGCCTGGTCGTCCAGGCAGTTGAGCGGGCTGGTCCCGGCGGTTCCGCGCGGGTCGAAGCCGACGATGTCGTAGCGGTCGTGCAGCGGTCCGTCGAAGCGCTTGGGGTCGTAGGCGACCATCTGGACTCCGGAGCCGCCCGGGCCGCCGGGGTTGAGCAGCAGTGAGCCGATCTTCTGGTCGGGCTTGGTGGCCGCGTTGCGGACCACGGCGACGTCCAGGGTGGCGGTGGCCGGGGCGGTGTAGTCGAGCGGCACCTTGAGCGTGGCGCACTGGAGCGCCGAGGTGTCCTCCTCGTTCTCCGGGTCCTTCTGGCAGGGGCCCCAAGTGAGCTGCTGGCCGTAGAAGGTCTTGAGCGCGGGGTCGTTGGCGCCGGTGGGCTTGACCGTCGGCGTCGGCGTCGGGGTGGCGCTCGGTGCCGGGTCGGCGGTGGTCGTGGTGGTCGCGGGCGCGGCTGTGGTGCCGCCCCCGCTGGTGCAGCCGGCCAGCAGGGCGGCGGTGGCGAGGGCTGCGACGGTGGCGGGCAGGAAGCGCCGCGGGGTACGCGTGATCATGGAATGCACGGCACACAAATATCACCTGACTGTCACATCAGTCACATGGGATTCTCAGAAGCCTCTGCGGAGCGGTCCTGACGACGCCGGTCACCCGGCGGCCGGGCATGATTCCGTCCGGGTCCGGACGGTGCCATGCTGAGGTCATGACAGATCGCAGCGCGGCCGCTCCGGTCCGCGACGAAGCGCAAGCGGGCGGGCGGCGGCGGGAGTTGGCCGCGGCGACGGTCGGATCGGTGGTCGAGTCCTTCGACTGGAACATCTACGCCGTCCTGGCGCCCTACTTCGCGGCGGACCTCTTCGGCCACGGCAAGCACGGCGTCAGCGGCGTGCTCGGCGCGTACGTCACCTTCGCGGTGGGCTTCGTCGCCCGCCCGGTCGGCTCCTACCTGATCGGGCGGCTCAGCGACACCAGGGGGCGGCGCTTCGCGCTGAGCCTCGGCATGGCGGTGATCGCCGTCGCGAGCCTGGGCATCGCCGCGGTGCCGGGGCAGCAGGCCATCGGGGCCTGGGCGGCGGTGCTGGCCGTGCTCGCCCGGGTGGTGCAGGGGCTCGCCTTCGGCGGAGAGGCGCCGAGCGTCGCCGCGTACGTCACCGAGACCGCCCCGCCCCGGCGCCGCTTCGCGTTCAGCTCGGTCTCCTACGGCGGGATCATCCTCGGCTCGCTGCTCTCCTTCGGGGTGCTCACCCTGCTGATCCACGCCATCGGCAAGTCCGGCCTGGAGAACGGCGGTTGGCGCTGGGGCTTCGTGGTCGCCGCGCTGCTCGGGCTGGCCGCCGTCTGGGTGCGGCGACGGGCGCCGGAGAGCGCGGAGTTCCACCGCGCCCGCGAGCGCGCCCGGCACACCGCCCGCCCGCCGTTCCTGCGGGTGCTGCGCGAACACCGCTGGGCGGTGCTCACCGTCTTCCTCAACACCCTTGGCGGGACGGTCGGTTACTACTTCGCGCTGGTCTACCTGCCGCAGTACGCCGCCGCCTACCACGTGATCGACAAGGAGGAGGCGGCCTCCTTCATGACCGTGGTACTGGGCGCGGTCCTGGTCACCATGCTGCTCACCGGCGCCGCCGCCGACCGCTACGGCCTGCTGCCGGTCGCCCGGATCGGGTTCGCCCTGCCGATCCCGCTGGTCGGCGTGCTGCTCGCCGCACTGCGCCAGGGCTGGCTGCCGTTCCAGATCGTCGCCGTGCTGCTGGGGATGCTGGTGGCCACGGTGCTCGGCACGCTCAACGTCTTCACCGGGCTGCTGTTCCCCACCGAAGTGCGGGCGGTCGGCCTCGGCGTGGTCAACGCGGCCACCATCGCCGCGTTCGGCGGCACCTTCCCGCTGCTCGCCGAGTGGCTGTCGGACCGGCACTGGCTGGGCGTGATTCCCTGGTACGTCACCGTCTGCACGGCGGGCCCGGCCCTCGGGCTGCTCACGGCGATGCGGGTGCCGTCGTTCGCCGCGGCGGTCCTGGATACGGAACGCACGGTTCAGCGGACGCCGGGAACCGCCTGACGGACAGTCATTCCATGTGGTTGAGTGGTCAACACAACGCCGATCGGGGAGGGCGAGCGTGGACACCAGCGCATCGGGTACGGACACACCGGACACCAACGCACCGCACCGCAGCACGGAGGACACCGACGCACAGGACACGTTCGTGTCGGACAGCTGGCTGACCGAGCCCGGCTTCGAGACACCGCCGCAGGTGGACCTGCGCATCGACCGGGCGCACTCCGCCCGGGTCTACGACTACCTGCTCGGCGGGAAGACCAACTTCCCCGCCGACCGCGAGGTCGGCGACCGCGTGATGGCCGACCTGCCCGGCGCGCGCGCCGACACCACCGCCGCCCGCGCGGTGATGCACCGGATGGTCCGCCGGCTCGCCGAAGTGCACGGCGTCCGCCAGTTCCTGGACATCGGCACCGGCATCCCCACCGCACCCAACCTGCACGAGATCGCCCAGGCCGTCGACCCGGCCTGCCGCGTCGTCTACGTCGACAACGACCCGATCGTGCTCGCCCACTCGCGCGCGCTGCTCACCAGCACCACCGAGGGCCGCACCGCCTACGTCCACGGCGACCTCCAGGAACCCGAGCAGTTCCTCGCCGACCCGGGGGTGGCCGCCACCCTGGACCTCTCCCAGCCGGTCGCGCTGACCCTGATCAACATCGTCCACTTCCTCTCCGACGAGGCCGCGCACCCGCCCGTCCGCAAGATCCTCGACGCCCTGCCCGCCGGCAGCTTCCTGGCCCTCACCGCCGGGACCGCCGACGTCGCGCCGGAGCGGATGGACAAGGCCACCCGCCGCTACGCGGAGGCCGGGATCACCCTGCACTTCCGCACGCGCGAACGCGTCGAACGCTTCTTCGCCGGGCTGGAACTGGACGAGCCGGGCGTGGTCCCGGTCAACCACTGGCACCCGGACGCCGACGCGGCCGCGACGGAGCACAAGGTCTCGGCGTACGGCGGGGTCGGCCGCAAGGCCTGAAGGCCATGACGATCCCGCGCAGATCCCTCCTCCGGGGCACCTCGGTGGCCGGCGCGGCCCTGGTGGCGGCCGGCACCGGGGCCGCGCCGAACGCCGCCGCCCGGCCCGCCGAGGAC
>NZ_MSJQ01000121.1 GCF_014596515.1 Streptomyces sp. CBMA156 | reverse complement strand
CCGCGGCCGAAGGAGCCGCCGTCGAGCCGGCTGCCGCCGAGCGTGCCGGTGGCGGCGACCCCGCCGCCGGGCAGGTCGTCGTCGTCATCGCGGCGGCCGCGCCCGGCCTGCCAGTCGTGGTCGGCCGGGGCGTCCTCGGGGAGGCTGCCGACGGCCATCAGGCGGGCCATCAGCCCGGCGGACGGGCCGGGCGTGCCGGTGCGGGTCAGCAGGTGCTTGACGGCGCGGCCCTCGTCGGCCTCGGCGAGGCACTGCGGGCAGGTCGCCAGGTGGGCCTGGACCCGGTCGCGCGAGTCGTGGCCGAGTTCGCCGTCCAGGAAGCCGGAGAGGCGCTCGCCGAGGTGGTGCTCCTCGACGGCGGGTGCGGCGGGGCGGACGGGAAGCGCGTGCAGCGCCGTGTCCGCGGGCAGTGCCACCGGTGGCAGCACGGGCTCACCGGGTTCGTCGCCTCCGCGACGGCCCGGCAGGCCCCAGCTCCGTCGGGTCGGAGGCCGGTCGGACGAGTCCGACCGGTCCGAACCGGACCGGCTGGTTCCGCTCACGACCGCCTCCGTCCGCGCCCACCGGGCGCGACCGCGGCCTCGACCGCGCCGACGCCGACCGGCACCGGCTCCTCCGAGCCGCCGCGGCGCTCACGGCCGGGGGCCGAGCCGGGGGCGCGGTGCTTGAGCGCGGCGCGCAGGTGCGAACGGCCACGGTGGATGCGGCTGCGGACGGTGCCGAGCTTGACACCCAGCGTGGCGGCGATCTCCTCGTAGGACAGGCCCTCGATGTCGCAGAGCACCACGGCGGCGCGGAACTCCGGGGCGAGGGTGTCCAGGGCGTGCTGCACGTCGGCGTCGAAGTGGGTGTCGCTGAAGTGCTGGGCCGGGCTGGGCTCGCGGGAGGCGAGCCGCTCGGCCGCGTCCTCGCCGAGCGCGTCGAAGCGGATGCGCTGGCGGCGGCGGACCATGTCCAGGAACAGGTTGGTGGTGATCCGGTGCAGCCAGCCCTCGAACGTGCCGGGGGTGTAGGTCGACAGCGAACGGAACACCCGGACGAAGACCTCCTGGGTGAGGTCCTCGGCGTCGTGCTGGTTGCCCGTCAGGCGGTAGGCGAGCCGGTAGACGCGGGCGCTGTGCGCCTCGACGATCTCCTCCCAGGTGGGCGGAGTCCAGGTCTGCGCGTCGGGACCCTCGGTGAAGGTCGCGAGGGCGGGCGCCTCGGTGGCCGGCGTCGCGGCGACGGGCTGGTCCAGGTCGGAGTGCGCAGGCTGGTTCATCACGGGCTTCGGCGTACGGGCTGACGCGGTGCCGCGGGAGTGCCGCCGCACAGGGACGTCGCCCTCGGCCACACCTCCTCGGTCGGCTCTTCTGCCCAGCAGGGCCACCACCATATCCACCTCACCCGTCAAGCCCGGATAAAAGTGCCCGGGAGGACTTCCGCACCCGGTCCGTCATGACAACGGCCCGCCGCCGTACGCAGTTCCCGGTCGGCCAGTAACCTGTGCCAGGAAATATCGACATCCTTCGGCACCGGGTCGCCGCCCGGAGCTCCGGAAGAGGCAGCCATCAGCGAGTTCGGGCCCGCACGCGCGGCTCTCGCCGACACCTACGTGGGCGAGGACGCGGTGCTGACCTACGCCCGGGCACAGTCCGCGCGGACCGGGATACGGGCGATCGGCCCGAGCGGAGGGGCCTGCCTACGGCTGCTCGCGGCCGCGCTGGACGCCAAGGCGGTGGCCGAGATCGGCACCGGCACCGGGGTGTCCGGGGTCTACCTGCTGCGCGGGATGCGGCCGGACGGCGTGCTCACCACCGTCGACTCGGAGCCGGTGCGCCAGCAGCTGGCCCGCGAGGCGTACCAGGCGGCCGGGTTCGCGGCCAACCGCTCCAGGTTCATACCGGGCCGGGCGCTGGAGGTGCTGCCCCGGCTCGCCGACGGCCAGTACGACCTAGTGTTCTGCGACGGCGATCCGGCCGAGTCCTGCGAGTACCTGCTGGAGGCGCTGCGGCTGCTGCGGCCGGGCGGGATGGTCTGCTTCGAGGGGGTCTTCCAGGAGGGCCGGCTGGCCGAGCCCGACCTCCAGGACCCGCAGACCGGGGCGGTCAGGGACCTGGTCAGGGACGTGCGGGAGAGCGAGGCCCTGCTGCCGGCGCTGCTGCCGGTGTCGGACGGGCTGCTCTGCGCCATCAAGCGCTGAGCGGCCGCCGAAAGGCCACCGAGAGGCCGCCGGGCGGCCCCTGTGCGGCCGTTCCGGGGTCACGGGCCACCGGGGGCCCCGGCGGAGCGGAAAACACGCGAGCCCGGGCCGACGTGACGTCGTACCCGGGCCCGGCTGCACATCCCCAGGAGATGGCGAGCACCTGCTGCGGTCAGCCGCAGGCCTTCTTCAGGGCCTCGCCGAGGGCGTCGGCCTCGTCAGGCGTGAGCTCCACCACAAGGCGTCCGCCGCCTTCGAGCGGAACGCGCATGATGATGCCCCGCCCCTCTTTGGTGACTTCGAGCGGGCCGTCACCCGTCCGCGGCTTCATGGCCGCCATGCTCGTTCCCCTTCCTGCAACCGCTCAGCTACGCACCGGCAGTCCGTCCACCGCCGGTATCGAACGCATTGATCGGAAGCCATTATCCCGCATGCCACGGGCTGATGACCAACATCACTCTCGGTGCAACCACGGCCGGACCGCCCCCAACCGTCGCAATTCATGTCATAAGCCCCGGCGTGGCGGCGGTGCGGACGCCACGGGAAGGTGCGATACCTCACACTCCCCAGGCCCCCGCGTGCTCCGGCATCCTGACACACACGACTGACACCGCCACGACCCCGGGAGCCCTCACCCATGTCCGATTCCGTGCAGTACGAGCTGGACGGCGGCCTCGCCGTCATCACCATCAACCGCCCGGAGGCGATGAACGCCCTCGACGTGGCCACCAAGGTCGCGCTGCGCGACACCGTGACCGCGGCGGCCGACGACCCTGCGGTGCGGGCCGTGCTGCTGACCGGGGCGGGCGAGCGGGCGTTCTGCGTCGGGCAGGACCTGAACGAGCACCTGGCCATGCTGAAGCGGGCCGAGGAGACCGGCGAGGGAGCGCTGCGGACCGTCGCCGAGCACTACAACCCGCTGGTGCGGGCGCTGGCCGGGATGCGCAAGCCGACCGTCGCCGCGGTCGGCGGGGTGGCGGCCGGCGCGGGTGCCTCGCTCGCCTTCGCCTGCGACTTCCGCATCCTCTCCGACCGGGCCGGCTTCAACACCGCCTTCACCGGGATCGGGCTGACCGCCGACTCGGGCGCCTCCTGGACGCTGCCCCGGCTGGTCGGGCACGCCAGGGCGACCGAGCTGCTGATGCTGCCCCGGACGGTGAAGGCCGCCGAGGCGATGGAGCTGGGCCTGGCCACCAAGGTGGTGCCGGCCGGGGAACTCGCCGCCACCGCACGGGTCTTCGCCCGCGAGCTGGCCGAGGGCCCGACCGTCGCCTACGGCGCCGTCAAGGAGTCGCTGGCGTACGGCGCCTCCCACTCGCTGGACGAACTCCTCGACAAGGAGGACGAGTTGCAGACGCTGGCCGGCGAGAGCGAGGACCACAGGATCGCGGTGCGCGCCTTCATCGCCAAGGAGAAGCCGACGTACCTGGGCCGTTGACGCACCCGGGCCGCCGACGGCCTCGGCGGGTCAGGGCCGGCCGGCCCTGACCCGGTGGTCAGCCCCGGGCGCCGGTCCGGACGTGGCAGTCCGCCAGGTGGTCGTCGACCAGGCCGCAGGCCTGCATCAGGGCGTAGGCGGTGGTCGGGCCGACGAAGCGGAAGCCCTCCTTCTTCAGCGCCTTCGCCAGCGCCGTCGACTCGGGCGTGACGGCCGGCACCTCGCCCAGGGCGCGGGGGGCCGGCCGGCCGGGCTCGGGGGCGAACCCCCAGATCAGCGCGTCCAGGCCGCCCTCCAGGTCGCGGGCGACCCGCGCGTTGGAGATCGCCGCCTCGATCTTGGCCCGGTTGCGGATGATGCCCGGATCGGCGAGCAGGCGCTCCTGCTCCGCCTCGCCGAACTCGGCGACCTTGGCGATCTCGAAGCCCGCGAACGCGGCCCGGAAGCCCTCCCGGCGGCGCAGGATGGTCAGCCAGGACAGCCCTGACTGGAAGGCCTCCAGGCTGACCCGCTCGAACAGCGCGTCGTCGCCGTGCACCGGGCGGCCCCACTCGGTGTCGTGGTAGAAGCGGTAGTCCTCGGGGGAGTCGCCCCAGCCACAGCGGCGCAGGCCGTCCGCGCCGAGCACCGCGCCGTCCGCCGCCGTCACCGGTCCCGCCCCGGCTTCGCGTCCTCGGGGGTCTGCTCCCCGGCCGGCTGCTTGGTGAGCGCCACGGCCGGCTCGACCACCTGGGCGAACTCCTCCAGACCGGGCAGCGGTTCGGCCGCCGGGTCGGGGGCGGCGGTCGCCTCGACGGCGCCGCGCAGGTGGGCGGCGGCCTCCAGCTCGGCGATCCGCGCGTCGCGGTAGGCGAGTTCGGCACCGAGGCGGTCCAGGACGTCGTCCACCTCGTCCATCCGGTAGCCGCGCAGCGCCATCGGCAGGCGCAGTTCGTCCACGTCCGCCTTGCCCAGCGGGCGGTCCTGCGGCAGCCGTGCGGAGACGCGGTCCGGTGCCGCCTCCGGCATCGAACCTCCCCCGCCGAGCGCCACCAGGGCGGCACCGCCGACCACCACGGCCATGGCGACCACGATCACCCAGAACACGAGCTGTCCTCCCGAACTCCCGGCCGGTCCGCTACGAGGTGGCAGGGAACCACACCGATCATGACAGCATGGTCCCTTAGTGAGGCCGGGGGCCATCATCGCACCCGCAGGAGCTGTGGAGGAGACATCGGTGGCACTGCGCCTGGGACCGCGGGAATTCGGTGACGACGAGCTGGTGATCATGGCGATCGTCAACCGGACGCCGGACTCGTTCTTCGACAGGGGTGCGACCTTCGCCGACGAGGCCGCCTTCGCCGCCGCGGACCGGGCGATGGCCGAGGGCGCGGCGATCCTGGACATCGGCGGGGTGAAGGCGGGGCCCGGCGACGAGGTCACCGTCGAGGAGGAACTGCGGCGCACCGTGCCCTTCGTGGCCGAGCTGCGCAAGCGCCACCCCGAGGCGGTGATCAGCGTGGACACCTGGCGGCACGAGGTCGGCGAGGCGGTCTGCGAGGTCGGCGCCGACCTGCTGAACGACGCCTGGGGCGGGGTGGACCCGAAGCTCGCCGAGGTGGCCGCCCGGCACGGAGCCGGGCTGGTCTGCACCCACGCCGGCGGTGCCGAGCCCCGCACCCGGCCGCACCGGATCGGGTACGAGGACGTGATGGCGGACATCCTGCGGGTGACCGTGGGGCTGGCCGAGCGCGCGGTGGAGCTGGGCGTACGGCGGGACGCGGTGATCATCGACCCGGGCCACGACTTCGGCAAGAACACCCGGCACTCGCTGGAGGCCACCCGGCGGCTGCCGGAGATGACCGCGACCGGCTTCCCGGTGCTGGTCTCGCTCTCCAACAAGGACTTCGTCGGCGAGACCCTGGACAAGCCGGTGAACGAGCGGCTGCTCGGCACCCTGGCCACCACGGCGGTCTCCGCCTGGCTGGGCGCGCGGGTCTACCGGGTGCACCAGGTCGAGCAGACCCGCCAGGTGCTGGACATGGTCGCCTCGATCCGGGGCACCCGCCCCCCGGCGGTCGCCCGCCGGGGGCTGGCCTAGGGCTCGGGCCTAGATCTCGTTCGCGGGCCGGCGGGCGTCGGCGAGGATCTTCATGACCTCGTCGATCTCGTCGGTGATGTGGAACAGCTCCAGGTCGTGCGGGGCCGCCTTGCCCTGCGCGACCAGGGTGTCCTTCAGCCACTCGTAGAGGCCGCCCCAGTACGCGCTGCCGAAGAGGATCACCGGGAAGCGGGTGACCTTCTTCGTCTGCACCAGGGTGAGCGCCTCGAACAGCTCGTCCAGCGTGCCGAGGCCGCCGGGCAGGACCACGAAGCCCTGCGAGTACTTCACGAACATCGTCTTGCGGACGAAGAAGTAACGGAAGTTCAGCCCCAGGTCGACGAACTCGTTGAGGCCCTGCTCGAAGGGCAGCTCGATGCCGAGCCCGACGCTGAGCCCGCCCGCCTCGGAGGCGCCGCGGTTGGCCGCCTCCATCGCGCCCGGGCCGCCGCCGGTGATCACCGCGTAGCCGGCCTCGGCGAGGGCCCGGCCGATGGCCGTGCCCGCCTCGTACTCCGGCGAGTCGGCCGGGGTCCTGGCGGAGCCGAAGACGCTGATCGCGGGCGGGAGTTCGGCGAGGGCGCCGAAGCCCTCGACGAACTCGGAGGTGATCCGCAGCACCCGCCACGGGTCGGTGTGCAGCCAGTCGGTGGGGCCGGTGGTGTCCAGCAGGCGCTGGTCCGTGGTGCTCGTGCCGACCTGGTCCCGGCGCACCAGCACCGGACCCTTCTGCTTCTCGGGCCAGGCCTTCTTCTTCCGCGGCACCCCGACCTGCTCGGGACCGTGGCCGTAGTGCTTCTCGTCTCCTGTGCCTGTCATGACGAAACCCTACGCCCGCCTTCCCCCGTTTTCAGGCAACGGGGGAAGGTCGGTTGGGCAACCGGAGGGTGGCGTTCGACCGCGGGCGGGCCGGGCCGGGCCGCCCGGCTCAGCTGGTCAGCCAGGCGCGCAGCCGCTCCTCGGCCTCGGCGATGGCGCTCAGCGAGCAGTGCTCCTCCCGCTTGTGCGCGAGGTTCGGGTCGCCGGGCCCGTAGTTGACCGCGGGGACGCCGAGCGTGCTGAACCTGGCGACGTCGGTCCAGCCGAACTTGGCCCTGGCCTGGCCGCCGGTGGCCGCCAGGAAGGCCTGGGCGGCCGGCTGGGCGAGGCCGGGCAGGGCGCCCGCGGCGAAGTCGGTGACCACCACCTCGAAGCCCGCGAAGACCTCCTGCACGTGCTTCCTCGCGTCCGCCTCGTCGCGGTCCGGCGCGAAGCGGAAGTTGACCGTGACGACGCACTCGTCCGGGATCACGTTGCCGGCCACGCCGCCGTCGATCCGGACCGCGTTCAGGCCCTCGCGGTACTCCAGGCCGTCGATCTCCACCTGGCGCGGCTGGTAGTTCTCCAGCCGGGTGAGCACCTCGGCGGCGTGGTGGATGGCGTTGTCGCCGAGCCAGCTGCGGGCCGAGTGGGCGCGCACGCCGGTGAGCCTGACCTGCGCCCGCAGGGTGCCCTGGCAGCCGCCCTCGACCATGCCCCCGCTCGGCTCCATCAGCACCGCGAAGTCACCGGCCAGCAGCTCCGGGCGGTCCTTGGCCAGGTGGCCCAGGCCGTTGCGGCTGGCCTCCACCTCCTCGCAGTCGTAGAAGACGAAGGTGAGGTCGCGGTTGGGCTCGGTCAGGCCGGCGGCCAGCCGCAGCTGGACGGCCACCCCGGACTTCATGTCCGTGGTACCGCAGCCGTACAGCAGGTCGCCCTCGACGTGGGAGGGGAGGTTGTCGGCGATCGGCACGGTGTCCAGGTGGCCGGCCAGCACGACGCGTTCGGCGCGGCCCAGGGTCGTCCGGGCCACCACGTTGTTGCCGTGACGGTCCACGGTGAGGTGCGGGTAGCCGCGCAGGGCGGCCTCCACGGCGTCGGCGAGCGCCTGCTCGTCGCCGCTCACCGAGGGGAAGTCGACGAGCCTGGCGGTCAGCGTGCCGCCGTCGAGAGTGAGGTCCAGGGGCGTCGGGTTCGGGCTGCTCATGGGCGCCAGCCTAGTCCGCACGGGGCGGCCGCCCGGTGCCCCGGACCGGCCTCACCCCCCGGACCGGGGGCGCTCCGGAGGAGAGCGGGCGGGCAATCGGCAACCGGAGGGCGCCGCACATCCGTCCGAGTGGGTACGGTGTCGGATCAAGGAGCAGGCACGAGAGGGGCGACGGTGGCCAGGAGAAGGAGCAGCGTGGAGCTGGGCGACGAAGAGGAGCCCACTCGACGCCGCGGGCCACTGCGCGCCCTGCTGATGGTGATCGTGGGGCTGCTCGGTCTCGCCCTGGTCTCCGGTCTGGCCGTGGTCGGGATCTGGTGGTTCGGTTTCAAGCCGGACGCGGCCGAGGAGTGCACGGTGAAGACCGCGGCGGGCAGCGGCACGCTGGAGCTGCCGCAGGCCGCCAACGCCGCCACGATCGCCGCGGTGGCGCGTTCGCGCGCGCTGCCGGACCGGGCGACCACGATCTCGCTGGCGACCGCCATGCAGGAGTCCAAGCTGCGCAACCTCGCGGGCGGTGACCGGGACTCGATCGGCCTGTTCCAGCAGCGGCCGTCGATGGGCTGGGGCACCCCGGCGCAGATCGCGGACCCGGTGTACGCGACCAACAAGTTCCTGGACGGCCTGGTCAAGGTCCCCGGCTACACCCGGATGCCGCTGACCGACGCCGCGCAGACGGTGCAGAAGAGCGGCTACCCGCAGGCCTACGCCAAGCACGAGACCAAGGCGACCCTGCTCACCTCGGCGCTGGCCGGCCGTGAGCCCGCCTCGTTCTCCTGCGTGGTGCGCGACTACGCCAAGCCGGACCCGGAGGACTCCTCCTCCCCCACCCCGGGTGCCACCGCCGTCGCGGGCGCCACCGCGGCTCCGGTCGCGGCGCCGGACCGGGCCCAGGTGCTGTCCGACCGGGTGCGCCGGGAGTTCGGCCGCACGGTGACCCCGGCGACCGGCTACGCCTCGACCATCAAGGGCGCCGAGAACGCGGTCTCGCTGACCCCTGACCCGGCCACCACCGCGCTGACCTCCTCCTCGGACGCCGGCGCGGACGGCGGGGTGAGCGCCGAGCGGGCCATCGGCTGGGAGGTGGCCCACTGGGCCGTCGCCCAGGCCCGGCAGCTGGGCGTCGCGACGGTCGCCTACGACGGGAAGATCTGGCGCAAGTCCAAGTCCGAGGACGGCTGGCAGACGCAGACCTCGGGCACCTCGACCAAGCTCGTCCAGGTCACCCTGGCGCCGGTCGGCAAGGGCTGACGCACAGGTGTTCGGGTTGCCGCCGATCGGGTGATTCGGGTCAACGCCGGTGGACCGGCCGCCCGTTCCGGCGAACCGGGGTGGAGAACCGTCACTCCC
The DNA here is from genome assembly GCF_014596515.1 of Streptomyces sp. CBMA156. GTDB lineage: Bacteria > Actinomycetota > Actinomycetes > Streptomycetales > Streptomycetaceae > Kitasatospora. The sequence goes on along the minus strand of NZ_MSJQ01000121.1, from coordinate 3,298 downwards.
CTTGGCCGGGGCCGATTCGACGGCGTCCGACCGGGCCCGGCGGACGGCATCGTCGCAGTCGTACGATCCGATGGTCGGTCAGACATCTTCCTTGCCCGGGCCGAAACCTTCTGGCTTCTCAAGCGGTAACAACGTCGTCCGCCCGGTCGTCCGCACCCGGTCCCCGGGGCGGACGGGACGGACCCAGACCCCTTCGAGGAGCCCCATGTCTCACTCCCTCACGCGCCGGATCGCCCAGGCCGCGCTCGTCGTGGCCGCAGGAGCGACCCCGCTGGTCGCGGCCGGCTCCGCGTCCGCCCTGGGCGGGGACGCCCTGCTGCCCAAGAGCGACCTCGCGGCACCGCTGGGCCAGCTGACCAACACCGACACCGGTTCCACCCTCCAGCACACCACCCACCAGCTCGGCCAGGCCGCCGGCAGCACCGGCGCTGCCACCGTCGCCGCGGGCGTACCGGCCTCCGCCGACGCCGCCGGCAACATCGTCGCCCAGCAGCTGCCCGAGGCGAACGAGAAGGCCGGTTCGCTGACCGCTCCGGTCGACCAGACCGCCGCGACCGCCGGCCAGCTCTCCTCGGTCACCCCGAGGGTCGCCTCGGCGCTGGCCGGCAAGCTCGGCGAGGCCGTCACCGGCAAGAGCACGGGCAACCGCAGCGCCCTCGCCGACACGGGCCCGCTCGGCGGGCTCACCCAGGCCGGCACGGTCACCCAGGCCGTGCCGGGCGCCGAGAACCTCACCGGGGCCGTCCCCGGCGGCACCGCCGTCGCCGACGCGCTGCCGGTCGGCGCGGTGCAGCGCGCGCTGCCGCTCGGCTCGGTCCAGCAGGCCCTGCCGGCCGACCTGCCCGCCACCGACGTGCTCGGCCTGGCCGAGCACGGGTCGGCCAACCGCCTCGGCGGTGCCGACCTCGGCCAGAACAGCCCGCTGTCCGGCCTCACCGGCGCCCTCGGCCCGCTCAGCGGCCTGCTGGGCGGCCTCAACGGCGGCGGCCTCAACGGGCTGCCGCTGTAGCTCACACGGCCCGGCCGGGCGCCACAGCGCCGGGCCGTGCTCCGCACCACCGCCCGGCCGCGATCCGTACGGCCGGGCGGTGTTCCGCACCGGCGGCGCTCCGTGCGGCCGTACGGTGCTCCGCCCGGGTGTGCTCCCGTACGGCCGGGCTGGAACGGCCGAAGGGGCCGGTGTCCGTGACACCGGCCCCTTCGCCGTACGGCCCCTCAGGGAGGCTCAGCGCCCCGCGTTCAGCCGCTCCACGGCCGCCGCGACCCGCTCGTCGGTCGCGGTGAACGCGACCCGCACGAAGCGGTCGCCGGCCGGACCGTAGAAGTCGCCGGGCGCCACCAGGATGCCCAGCCCGGCCAGTTCGGCCACGGTCTCCCAGCACGGGCGGTCCTGGGTCGCCCACAGGTAGAGGCTCGCCTCGGAGTGCTCGATCCGGAAGCCGTACGCCTCCAGCGCCGCCCGCAGCGCCGAGCGCCGGGCCGCGTACCGCTCGCGCTGCTCGGCGACGTGCGCGTCGTCCGCGAGCGCGGCGACGGTCGCCGCCTGGACCGGCGCCGGCACGATCATGCCGCCGTGCTTGCGCACCTCCAGCAGCTCCCTGACCACCACCGGGTCGCCCGCCACGAAGGAGGCGCGGTAGCCGGCCAGGTTGGAGCGCTTGGAGAGCGAGTGGATGGCCAGCAGGCCCTCGTGGCCGTCGCCGCAGACGTCCGGACGCAGGACGGAGACCGGGTCGGCCTCCCAGCCCAGCTCCAGGTAGCACTCGTCGCTGACCAGCAGCGCCCCGTGCTCCCTGGCCCACTCGACGGCGCGGCGCAGCTCGTCCGCGCCCAGCACCCGGCCGGTCGGGTTGGACGGCGAGTTCACCCAGAGCAGGCGCACCCGGGAGCCGTCCAGTTCGTCCACCGAGCCGTACTCGACCGGTTCGGCGCCGCACAGCCGGGCACCCACCTCGTAGGTCGGGTAGGCCAGCCGCGGGTAGGCGACCTGGTCGCCGGGGCCGAGGCCGAGCTGGGTCGGCAGCCAGGCCACCAGCTCCTTGGAGCCGACGGTCGGCAGCACGGCCTGCGGGCCGATCTCCGCGCCGAGCCGGCGGTGCAGCCAGCCGGCGATCGCCTCGCGCAGCTCCAGCGGGCCCCAGACGGTCGGGTAGCCGGGCGTGTCGGTGTGCGCGGCCAGCGCCTTCTGGATCACCTCGGGGACCGGGTCCACCGGGGTGCCGACGGAGAAGTCGCAGAGCCCGCCGGGGTGGGCCAGCGCGGTCCTCTTGTACGGCTCCAGCTTGTCCCAGGGGAAGACCGGGAGCTTGTCCGAAACGCGGCGCGCCGCCCCCGGGTGGCCCGGGAACGGCGCGCGCGTGCTGTTGGTGCTCACAGCTGTTCTGCCACCGATCGTCAGTGGTCGGCGTTCTGCGGCGGCAGAGCGGCGATGAAGGGGTGGTCACGCTCGATCAGGCCGAGCTTGGAGGCGCCGCCGGGCGAGCCCAGGTCGTCGAAGAACTCGACGTTCGCCTTGTAGTAGTCCTTCCACTCCTCCGGAGTGTCGTCCTCGTAGAAGATCGCCTCGACCGGGCAGACCGGCTCGCAAGCGCCACAGTCGACACACTCATCCGGGTGGATGTAGAGCGATCGCTCGCCCTCGTAGATGCAGTCAACCGGGCACTCTTCGATGCACGCCTTGTCCTTCACGTCGACACAAGGCTGCGCGATGACGTAGGTCACGCTGTCTTTCCTCCTCGGAAGGGCCTGGTGGCCCGTTCTGTTCTGCTGCCGTGCGCGGTGAGCGCGGCGTCGTCGATGCCCGCCCCTAGTATCGCGGGTCGGAGACCGCAAATGCACAGGAGGTGGCCAGATGACGACGGGCAACCCGGCGGACGATCGTCCCGAGGTCCGGATAGATCGCTCTGACGTGGGACGACGCGTGTCCGTACGGCGCCTCTCGGAGTTCGTGGACGACCGGCCGGTGTTCCGGGATTCGATCGGTGTGCTCACATCGTGGGACGATCATGGGTTGACGATCGTCCCCCGCGCCGGCGATCCGGTGTTCTTGCCGGAGAAGCTGCTGGTCGCAGGCAAGGTGGTACCGCAGTTTCCGGTCCGACGCGCGACCTTGCCGGTCACCACGCCGGTCGAGCTCCAGCGGATCGCGGGGCGCGGCTGGCCGGCCGTCGAGCAGGAGCCGCTCGGCGAGTGGACGCTGCGCGCCGCGGCCGGGTTCACCCGGCGGGCCAACTCCGTCCAGGCGCTCGGGGACCCCGGGCTGCCGCTGCCTCAGGCGCTGGCGGCGGTCCGCGCCTGG
>NZ_MSJQ01000120.1 GCF_014596515.1 Streptomyces sp. CBMA156 | reverse complement strand
CCGCCGCCCACCGTGCCTCCCGGCCACCGGCCCGGCACCGGCTACGGCTATCCCCAACAGCAGCCCGGCACGGGGTACGGCTACCCCCAGCAGCAGCCGACCGGCGGCTACGGCTACCCGCAGCCCGGCCCCGGCCAGCAGCCCTACCAGCAGCAGCCGGGCGGTTACGGCTACCCCCAGCCCGACCGGCCCGCCCCGCCGCAGCGCCCCGCCGGCTACGGCTACCCGCAGCGTCCGGCACCGGCCAGCAGCCGCCCGTCCCGCCGCAGTCGCCGACGGCCCAGCCCCCGGCGCTCGCCGGCGAGGAGTTCGCGCTGCCCCCGCAGGGCCCGCAGTTCCAGCCCCGCTGACGCCCCGGCGGGACCACCCGCCACCCCGGACCAGCCCGGCCCGGCCCAGCCGGGTCCGACCGGGTCCGACGGCGCCCCGCCCCCGCCGCGAGGACCGCCGGTCACCACCCGCCGTCAGTCCCCCTTGTACCCGCGCTGCCACTGCATCCCGAACCCGTACAGCCTGTCGATGTCCGCCTGGAACCCGTTGACGTACCGCACCTCGCGGCGCACCCTCAGCTGGTTGTCCCCCGCGTTCTCGATCAGCACCACCGCGCAGGACCGCGCCGCCCTGGCCCGTTCCTCCAGCTTGATCTCGATCCGCGGCCCGGTCTGCGGCACGATCGTGACCACCGCGTGCGACTGCTCAAAGGCCGGCGTGCCGTCGTAGATGTAGACGAAGATCAGCAGCCGCTTGAACTTGTCCTTCTTCTCCAGGTTGACGTACATCGTCTCGCCGGACGGCGCCCCGTACTGGTCGTCGCCGCTGAGCTTGATGTACGGCGCGCTCTGGAGGTCGCCGAAGAGCCCGCCGAGCGGCTGCACCACACCCGTGGAGCCGTCGGAGAGTTCGTACATGCAGGCCAGGTCGAGGTCGACGTTCGTCGGCTCGGTGCCCTGCGCCGAGTCCGGCTCCTGCGGCCGCAGGAGCCGCGGGCTGAAGAACCGCCTGAAGGAGTCCCAGGGACTCGGCCGGGCGCCGCCGGAACTCATCGTCCAGTGCAGGTTGACGTAGAGGTAGCCGGTGGTGGCGGCCGGCCCGGTGATCGCGTGCTGCGGGGACGATTTGGTGAGCGTGACCTTGTGCTGACCGCCGGGGTTGTCGAAGGTGTAGCTCCGGTCCCCGCGCAGGTACTCCCAGATCGAGACCATGCCGTCCTCTCCCCCTGCTCCCGCCAGGCGGTCTGACGGTCCGCCGACCAATGATCGGGCATCGGCCCGGCCGGGCGATACCCCGTCCGGCCCTTCCGCTACCCAGGTCGGCCGGACCGGCGGGTCGATTGGCCGGAGCCAGCCCCCTCCCGTAACATGCCGCCCTCCCGGACGCGATATCGTCTAGCCGCACAGGTGTCCCGTCCGCCCCTGCGCGGGCGCGGCGGCACGCCGTGCGGCGACGAACGAACCGTCAGGCCATGCCCGCCCGGCCGGTCCTGACCGCCTGTGTCTCGCTGTGTACCTGTCCCCTGCGGAAACCCGAGGCCCGACCCGCAATGAACCTGACCTCCATACAGCTGGTCTGGACCGTCGTCGGCGGCGCAGCCCTGCTGTTCGTCGCCGTCCTGATGGCGACGCTGCGTTTCAAGAGCTCGAAGAAGGACGAGTCCGGCGACTCCTGGGAGCGCAGCGAGGAGCGCCGCCGCCGCAAGGAGATGGTCTACGGCATCTCCTCGTACACGCTGCTGTTCTGCTGCGCCGGTGTCGCCGCCGCCCTCTCCTTCCACGGCCTGGTCGGCTTCGGCAAGGAGAACCTGGGCCTGTCCGGCGGCTGGGAGTACCTGGTCCCGTTCGGCCTGGACGGCGCCGCGATGTTCTGCTCGGTGCTCGCCGTCCGCGAGGCCAGCCACGGTGACGCCGCCCTCGGCTCGCGCCTGCTGGTCTGGGTGTTCGCGATCGCGTCGGCCTGGTTCAACTGGGTGCACGCCCCGCGCGGCCTCTCGCACGACGGTGCCCCCGAGTTCTTCTCCGGCATGTCGATCTCGGCGGCGATCCTGTTCGACCGGGCGCTGAAGCAGACCCGCAAGGCCGCGCTGCGCGAGCAGGGCCTGGTGCCGCGTCCGCTGCCGCAGATCCGCATCGTCCGCTGGCTGCGCGCCCCGCGCGAGACCTACGCGGCCTGGTCGCTGATGCTGCTGGAGAACGTCCGCAGCCTGGACGAGGCCGTCGAGGAGGTCCGCGAGGAGCGCCAGTCGAAGCTGGACGCCAAGGCCCGCGCCCGTACCGCCGACCGCCGCGAGCGGGCCGAGCTGAAGGCCATCTCCCGCCAGGGCGGCATGCTCGCCCGGGCCCGCGGTGGCCGCCAGGTGCCCGCTCTCACGGCTGCCGGAGACGGCCCGAGCACTACGGAGCCTGCCCTAGCCGCGGAATCCGACGCCACCACTCCGTCCTCGTCCTACTCGGCCTCGCTCCGGTCCACCGACCCGCTCGAGCCGGCCGCCCTGGACGCCGGCCGCCGCCCCCGCGCCGCGGTCAGCTCCTCGTACTCCTCCTCCACCTACTCGTCCTCCTCGTACTCCTCGGCCTCCTCGGCCTCCGGCACCGGGTCGTCCCGCAGCGGCTCGACCGTCGACCTGACCGCGGACGACGACACCCTGTCGATGCCGAAGCTGGACTCGCTGGAGCGCAAGCTGCGCGCGATCGAGCAGCAGCTCGGCTGACGTCCACAGGAGCGTCCCGGGGCGGCCGCCCCGCCTCCGCAGCGGGGCGGCCGGTCCGTGCTCCGGACGGGCCGCCCCGGACCACGACCCGGCGGACCACGAACGCGCGACGGCCGCCCCGGGAATCCCGGGGCGGCCGTCGCGCGTGTGTCCGTCGGACGGCTACTCGGCGCCGCTGCCGACCGGCTCCGGCTCCTCGTCCGAGCCCTCGCGCCGGTTGCGCAGGATCGAGGAGCCGAGCGCCAGCCCGATGAAGGCGACGCCGATCAGGCCGGTGACGATCTCCGGGATGTGGTACTTGATCCCGACCAGCAGGATCGCCGCCAGCGCGCCGATCGCGTAGTGCGCGCCGTGCTCCAGGTAGACGTAGTCGTCCAGGGTGCCCTTGCGGACCAGGAAGACGGTCAGCGAGCGGATGTACATCGCGCCGATGCCGAGGCCCAGGGTGATCATGAAGATGTCACTGGAGATGGCGAACGCGCCGACCACGCCGTCGAAGGAGAACGAGGCGTCCAGGACCTCCAGGTACAGGAAGAGGAAGAACGCCGCCTTGCCGCCGACCTGGACGATCGACTTGCCGGACTTCTCCGCCGCCTCCTCGCGCTCCTCCTCGGCCTCCAGGCCGGACTCGAAGATCGACGAGAGGCCGTTGACGGTGAGGTAGGTGACCAGGCCGAGGACGCCGGCGAGCAGCACGGTCTCCGCGTGCTCCTCGGCGAAGAAGTTGGCGGCCAGCAGCAGGGAGACCAGGGCGACGACGCTGGAGAAGGCCTCCAGCTTGCCGACCTTCTCCAGCGGGCGCTCGATCCAGGCCAGCCAGTTGTAGTCCTTCTCCTCGAAGATGAAGTCGAGGAAGATCATCAGCAGGAAGACGCCGCCGAAGGCCGCGATGGCCGGGTTGGCCGCCTCCAGGTACTGGCCGTAGGTGAGGCCGTCGTGGGTCTTGTCGGAGTGCAGCGCGAGGTCGATGACCGTCGCGGGATTGAGCTTCGCGGTGAGGCCGACGACCAGCAGCGGGAAGACCAGGCGCATGCCGAAGACCGCGATGAGCACACCGACGGTCAGGAAGATCTTCTGCCAGTACGGGTTCATCCGCTTCAACACCGTGGCGTTGACCACCGCGTTGTCGAACGACAGGGAGATCTCCAGGATGGAGAGGATCAGCACGATGCCGAAGCCTTGGGCTCCCCAGAGCAGTCCGGCTGCGACCAGACCGATGGCGGTGATCGCGAACGACCAGCCGAATGTGCGGAGGAACACGGGAGTTGGCTACCTTTCGGGTTTTGGCCGTGTCGGGGGCGGCCTCGTCCCCGAGACGCCCTGACCGGGCCGGGCCCGGTCAGGTCTCCCCCGCACTGCCCTCGGTTCTCATGATCGGGTCGGGTGCGACGAGTCCGATTTCCGCCCTTACTGTACGTTCACGCCGAAGTCGAGCGCGATGCCGCGCAGGCCGGAGGCGTACCCCTGGCCCACCGCGCGGAACTTCCACTCGCCCGCGTAGCGGTACAGCTCGCCGAAGATCATCGCGGTTTCGCTGGACGCGTCCTCGGACAGGTCGTAGCGGGCGATCTCCTGGCCGTCGAGCGAGTTGACGACCCGGATGTAGGCGTTGCGGACCTGACCGAAGTTCTGGAACCGCGCCTCGGCCTCGTAGATCGAGACCGCGAAGACCACCTTGTCCGCCTGTGCCGGGACGAGGTCGAGGTTGACCACGACCACCTCGTCGTCACCCGTGTCGTCGCCGCCGGTGAGGTTGTCGCCCTGGTGCTCCACCGAGCCCTCGGGGCTCTTGAGGCTGTTGTAGAAGACGAAGTACTCGTCACCGAGCACTCGCCCGCCACCACAGATCAGGGCGCTCGCGTCGAGGTCGAACGGGGCGCCCGTGGTCGAACGGGCGGACCAGCCGAGGCCGATCTGGACCTGCGTCAGGTTCGGCGCGGCCTTGGTGAGCGAGACGTTGCCGCCCTTGGCGAGCGTGACCACCATGACGTTCTTCCTCCCATGCTTCTCCCGGGGCGCCATCCAGGTGTATCCCCCGCGGCCCCGGCCGACCGGCTCCGGTCGGCTGAACTTCCTGAACTCACATCCTCGCAGCGCGGCGGACCGGCGCGGCACCCGACCGGGCGAACCGGCCCGCGGCCCGCCCCCGCCGGGGAACGCGGCCGGGGACACGCCCGGGAACGCGGCCGGGGCGGCCCCGGGACCACGGAGGTCCGGGACCGCCCCGGGAGAACGGCGCGCGGGCCGCGCCGCGGGCCGCCGGTGAAGGCCGCCGACGAGAACTCAGACGTTGACGCCGAAGTCCTGCGCGATGCCGCGCAGGCCGGAGGCGTAGCCCTGGCCGATGGCGCGGAACTTCCACTCCGCGCCGTTGCGGTACAGCTCGCCGAAGACCATCGCGGTCTCGGTGGAGGCGTCCTCGGAGAGGTCGTACCGGGCCAGCTCCGTGTTGTCGGCCTGGTTCACCACCCGGATGAACGCGTTGCGCACCTGGCCGAAGTTCTGGCCGCGGGTCTCGGCGTCGTAGATCGACACCGGGAAGACGATCTTGTCCACGTCCGCCGGCACGCCGACCAGGCTGACCTTGATCGCCTCGTCGTCGCCCTCGCCCTCACCGGTGAGGTTGTCGCCGGTGTGCTCCACCGAGCCGTCCGGGCTCTTCAGGTTGTTGAAGAAGACGAAGTTGCCGTCCGACGCGACCTTGCCCTGGGCGTTGCACAGCAGGGCGCTGGCGTCCAGGTCGAAGTCCGCGCCGGTGGTGGTCCTGACGTCCCAGCCCAGACCGACGAGCACGGCGGTGAGGCCGGGGGCCTCCTTGGTGAGCGAGACGTTTCCGCCCTTGCTGAGGCTGACTCCCACTAGTCCTCCAAGAATCGGGAGGCACGTCCAGTGGTGCCCCCGGTGGTGCGGTCCTGGGCGGCGGAAGACGCATCGGCTCCCGCACCCCACCCCGCCAACGGCCCGAGCGTAGTACGCGGTTCCCGAGCGCACCCCTGATCAGCCCGGACACGACCCCGCGGCACTCGGCCGGCGGGTGCCGCGCGGGCGTGCGGACCCCCGCCAGAGGCCCGGGCGGGGGCCTCAGAGCCCCGCGAGGACCTTCAGGTACTCCTGCTCGTCCCGGGCATCCGGGAGGCCGTTGACGACGCTCCAGCGCACCCGGCCGGCGGTGTCGATCACGAAGGTGCCGCGCAGCGGGCAGCCCCGCTCCCCGTCGAGGACGCCGTAGGCGCGGGTGACCTCGCCGTGCGGCCAGAAGTCGGCGAGCAGCGGGAACTCCAGGCCCTCCCGGTCGGCGAAGACCCGCTGGGAGAACTGCGAGTCGCAGGAGACGCCGAGCACCTGGACGGTGTCGTTCTGGAAGCCCGCCAGCCCGCGCTGGACCGCGCCCAGCTCGCCGGTGCAGACGCCGGTGAAGGCGAACGGGTAGAAGAGCAGGACGACGTTCTTCGCGCCGCGGAAGTCGGAGAGCCGGACGGTCTCGCCGTGCTGGTTGTTGAGCTCGAAGTCCGGAGCCTGGGTACCGACCTCGATGGCCATGTGCGGGACCTTTCTGACGCAGACCGCGCCGCGCGGCGGGCGCGGCGGGCCACATCCTCCCATTCGCTTACGGGCGTTCCGCCGAACGGATGAGGCGGGCCTCGGCGGCGGTCCCCGTTCGCCTTCCGCGAACGGCTCCGGCGGGGCGCCCCGGGCGCCCCGCCCGCGGCTCCCGGCGCCCCCGGTGCCCGGGCCGGCCGCGCCGGTCACCGGGGGCTCCAGGGGCTCCAGGGGCGCCGGGGAACGCGACGGGCCCCGCCGGAGGGAGTTCCTCCGGCGGGGCCCGGTGCGGGGGTTTCAGAGCCCGCTCAGCGCTTGCCGCCCGACTTCGCCGCGGTGGACTTGGTCGCGAGCCTGGTGGCCGCCCAGTCCTTGACGATGTTGATCGAGCTGGTCTGGGAGAGACCGGCGGTCTTGGCCGCGTCGTTGATGTCGGAGGCCTCGATGTGGCCGTCCCGCCCGGTCTTGGGCGTCATCAGCCAGATGAGACCGCCCTCGGCCAGGTACTCCAGCGCGTCGACGAGGGCGTCGGTGAGGTCCCCGTCGTCGTCGCGGTGCCACAGCAGAACGGCGTCGGCGACGTCGTCGTAGTCCTCGTCGACGAGATCCGTCCCGGTGAACTCCTCGATGCGTTCGCGGAGCTCGTGGTCAGTGTCGTCGTCGTACCCCAGCTCCTGGATGATCTGGCCCTCTTCGAAGCCGAGACGGGTCACCGGGTTGGACTTGTCCGCGGGGTCCGCGGTCGCGCTCACGGGAATAACCTCCAGTATTCGGCCCGGCGTCCATGCCGAGGCTGTGGCCGTAGTCCACACGGGAGCGGCGGTTCGCGCAAGTACCCGACCCCCGATCCCCCCCAAAGGTTGACGTGGCACAGGGGGACACGCCGTTCCGCGTGTCGGGAATCACACCGATTTGCCCTTCTCTGCGTGGGACAAGGATGCTTCGGGTGGTCCCGGCCCACAGGGCGTACGCGTGCCCGAGATACGAACGGCATTCGGGTCCGCGCGTGCGCGGGCGTAGAGTCTCCTGTTGGCCCTCACCCCGGCCGCCCGCCATCGGGCGGACGGGACACCAGGTCGGACCACCTCTTTTCGTAACACCCGGGGGTGTGCGGAGCGGACGAAGACGCCCGCACCGCGCGCCGCCAGACCGGCCCGCCCACCAGGCGGACCGGTTACCGATCGGTAGAGATGACGGATCTCCGAGCGCGGTAGCACGATGGAGGCGGCGCGACACACCTCAGTTTCGACCGACAGTGAAGGAACAGCGTGGCTTCCGGATCCGATCGCAACCCGATCATCATTGGCGGCCTTCCGAGTCAGGTCCCGGACTTCGATCCCGAGGAGACCGCGGAATGGCTGGAGTCGCTCGATGCGGCCATCGACGAGCGGGGGCGCGAGCGTGCCCGCTACCTGATGCTGCGGCTGATCGAGCGCGCCCGCGAGAAGCGTGTCGCCGTGCCCGAGATGCGCAGCACGGACTACGTCAACACCATCGCCACCAAGGACGAGCCGTTCTTCCCCGGTAACGAGGAGATCGAGCGCAAGATCCTGAACGCGACCCGCTGGAACGCCGCGGTGATGGTCTCCCGGGCGCAGCGCCCCGGTATCGGGGTGGGTGGCCACATCGCCACCTTCGCCTCCTCCGCGTCGCTCTACGACGTCGGCTTCAACTACTTCTTCCGGGGCAAGGACGCCGACGGCGAGTCCGGCGACCAGATCTTCTTCCAGGGTCACGCCTCCCCCGGCATCTACGCCCGGGCCTTCCTGCTGGACCGGCTCACCGAGCAGCAGCTCGACGCCTTCCGCCAGGAGAAGTCGAAGGCCCCCTACGGCCTGTCCAGCTACCCGCACCCGCGGCTGATGCCGGACTTCTGGGAGTTCCCGACCGTCTCGATGGGCCTCGGCCCGCTCGGCGCGATCTACCAGGCCCGGATGAACCGGTACCTGGAGCACCGGGGCATCAAGGACACCTCCGACTCGCAGGTCTACGCCTTCCTCGGCGACGGCGAGATGGACGAGCCCGAGTCGCTCGGCCAGCTCTCCCTGGCCGCCCGCGAGGGCCTGGACAACCTCACCTTCGTGGTCAACTGCAACCTGCAGCGCCTCGACGGCCCGGTCCGCGGCAACGGCAAGATCATCCAGGAGCTGGAGTCGCAGTTCCGCGGCGCCGGCTGGAACGTGATCAAGCTGGTCTGGGACCGCAGCTGGGACCCGCTGCTCGCGCAGGACCGCGACGGCGTCCTGGTGAACAAGCTGAACACCACGGTCGACGGCCAGTTCCAGACCTACGCGACCGAGACCGGCGCGTACATCCGCGAGAACTTCTTCGGCGGGGACCTGCGGCTGCGCAAGATGGTCGAGAACATGACCGACCAGCAGATCCAGCACCTGGGTCGCGGCGGCCACGACCACGCCAAGGTCTACGCGGCCTTCAAGGCGGCCCGCGAGCACAAGGGCCAGCCGACGGTCATCCTGGCCCAGACGGTCAAGGGCTGGACGCTCGGCCCCAACTTCGAGGGCCGCAACGCGACGCACCAGATGAAGAAGCTGACGGTCGAGGACCTGAAGCGCTTCCGCGACCGCCTGCACCTCCCGATCACGGACAAGCAGCTGGAGGAGGGCTACCCGCCCTACTACCACCCGGGCCGTGACTCGGAGGAGATCCAGTACATGCACGACCGCCGCCAGGAGCTGGGCGGCTACGTGCCGACCCGCAAGGTGCGGCCGCGGCAGCTGGAGCTCCCGGGCGACGACGCCTACAAGGCGGTCAAGAAGGGTTCCGGCAACCAGACCATCGCCACCACCATGGCGTTCGTCCGGGTGCTCAAGGACCTCATGCGGGACAAGGGCATCGGCAACCGCTTCGTGCCGATCGCGCCGGACGAGTACCGCACCTTCGGCATGGACTCGCTGTTCCCGTCGGCGAAGATCTACAACCCGCTGGGCCAGACCTACGAGTCGGTCGACCGCGACCTGCTGCTGGCCTACAAGGAGTCGCCGACCGGCCAGATGCTGCACGACGGCATCTCCGAGGCCGGCTGCACCGCCTCCCTGATCGCCGCCGGTTCGTCGTACGCGACCCACGGCGAGCCGCTGATCCCGGTGTACGTCTTCTACTCGATGTTCGGGTTCCAGCGCACCGGCGACCAGTTCTGGCAGATGGCCGACCAGCTGGCCCGCGGCTTCGTGATCGGCGCCACCGCCGGCCGCACCACGCTGACCGGTGAGGGCCTCCAGCACGCCGACGGCCACTCGCACCTGCTGGCCTCGACCAACCCCGGCGTCGTCGCGTACGACCCGGCGTACGGCTTCGAGATCGCGCACATCGTCCAGGACGGTCTGCGGCGGATGTACGGCTCCAGCGCCGAGCACCCGCACGGTGAAGACGTGTTCTACTACATGACCGTCTACAACGAGCCGATCAAGATGCCGGCCGAGCCCGAGAACGTGGACGTCGAGGGCATCCTCAAGGGTCTGCACAAGTACGCGCCGGGCACCGCGGGCCAGATCCCGGCCCAGATCCTCGCCTCCGGCGTGGCCGTGCCGTGGGCCCTGGAGGCCCAGCGCATCCTCGCCGAGGAGTGGAACGTCAAGGCCGACGTCTGGTCCGCGACCTCCTGGAACGAGCTGCGCCGCGACGCGGTGGAGGCCGAGGAGTTCAACCTGCTGCACCCCGAGGAGCAGCAGCGCGTGCCGTACGTCACCCAGAAGCTCCAGGGCTCCGAGGGCCCGGTCGTCGCGGTGTCCGACTGGATGCGCGCGGTGCCGGACCAGATCGCCCGCTGGGTGCCCGGCCAGTACCAGTCGCTGGGCGCCGACGGCTTCGGCTTCGCCGACACCCGTGGCGCGGCCCGTCGCTTCTTCCACATCGACGCGCAGTCGGTCGTCCTGGGCGTGCTCACCGAGCTCGCCAAGCAGGGCAAGATCGACCGCTCGGCGCTGAAGGACGCGATCGACCGCTACCAGCTGCTGAACGTGGCCGCGGCCGACCCGGGCGCCGCCGGCGGCGACGCCTGATCAGCCACTGAGGCACTGAGGGCCGGACTCCCGACGGGGGTCCGGCCCTTCGCCTTCGCCGGGCCCGGGCGGTCCCGCCCTGGCCCCGCCCTGGGTCGCCGCCGTGGTGGCCCTCGGCCCGGGCGATCGCCCCGGCCACCACGACGGCCCCGGACTCCAGCGAGTCCGGGGCCGTGGCGCTGCCGGGCCGACCGCCCGGGATTGCGTCAGATGTGCACGGCCGGGCCCGCGTCGGTGGTGCCGCGGCGGGTGAGCAGGCCGAGCAGGGCGGCGCCGAAGGCCACCACGGCGGCGACCGCGAAGGCGAGCGACATCCCGCTGACGAAGGACTCGTGGACGGCGCCGGCCATCGCGTCCACCGCCTGCTGCGGGGTGCCCGCCGGGGCCGGCGGGGCGATGCCGAGCTGGGCGGCCTGCTTCAGGCCCTCGCCCGCCTCGCCCTCGACCGGCGGCAGGCCGGCCTTCGCCCAGTTGCCCGGCAGCACGTCGCCGACCTTGGCGGCCATCAGCGCGCCCAGCACCGCGGTGCCGAGGCTGCCGCCGACCTGCATCGCGGCCTGCTGGAGGCCGCCGGCCACGCCGGACAGCTCCAGCGGGGCGTTGCCGACGATCACCTCGGTGGCGCCGACCATGACGGGGCTGATGCCGAGGCCCATCAGGACGAACCAGAGCGACATGACGCCGTTGCCGGAGCCGGTGTCCAGGGTGGACATGCCGAACATCGCGGTGGTGGTGATCAGCATGCCCGCCACGATCGGGATGCGCGGGCCCAGCTTGCCGATCGCGATGCCGGCCAGCGGCGAGCCGACGATCATCATGCCGGTCATCGGCAGCAGGTGGACACCGGCCTCGACCGGCTTCATCCCGTGCACGTTCTGGAGGTAGAAGGTCACGAAGAAGATCGCGCCGAAGAACGCGAAGGCCATCAGCACCATCAGCAGCACGCCCGCCGACAGCGGCACCGAACGGAACAGGCTGAGCGGGATCAGCGGTTCGCGGGCCTTGCCCTGCCAGAGCGCGAACAGCACCATCAGGACCACCGCGCCGATCAGGAACAGCAGCGTCTTCCCGTCGCCCCAGCCCCACTCGGGGGCCTTGATGATGCCGAAGACCAGCGCGAACATCCCCACCGAGAGCAGCGCGATGCCGGGCAGGTCGAAGGACTTGGCGGCGTTCTCGGCCCGGACGTCCCTGAGGATCCACAGGCCGAGCGCCACCGCGATCAGGCCGACCGGGATGTTGATGAAGAACACCGACTCCCAGTTGACGTGCTCGACCAACAGGCCGCCGACGATCGGGCCGGCCGCGGTGGAGGCGCCGATCACGCCGCCCCAGATGCCGATCGCCATGTTGAGCTTCTCGGCCGGGAAGGCCCCGCGCAGCAGGCCGAGCGCGGCCGGCTGGAGCAGCGCGCCGAACAGGCCCTGGAGCACCCGGAAGGCGATCACGGTCTGGATGTTGCCGGCGAAGCCGATCGCGGCCGAGGTGACGGCGAAGCCCACGGCGCCGACCAGGAAGGTGTTCTTGTGGCCGAAGCGGTCACCGATCTTGCCCGCGGTGATCAGGAAGACCGCCAGGGCCAGCAGGTAGCCGCTGGTGACCCACTGGATCTCGGAGGGCGCCGCGTGCAGCTTCTCCTGGATCACCGGATTGGCGATGGCGACGATCGTGCCGTCCAGCGCGACCATCATGACGCCGACCGCGACGGTCAGCAGGGTCAGCCAGGGGTGCCCCTTGAGGCCGCCCCCCGACCGCGGATTCGGCGGCGGTGCGTCCGCCTCGGAGTTCTTGACGACGGACTGGCTCATCTGGGGCCCTCCGGGGGCATGGCTCGGTGCGGGACACGGCGGTGGCGCCCCGGCCCACCCGTCCCCACAGGTGCCCCGGCCCGACGGGCGCCACCTCGGCAGATTATGTCAGCTGCTGACATTCGGCAAACAGTGACTTCTGGCCATTACTGCCATTTGTCAGAGCGCTAAGGTTGTGCTCCCACCCGTCGCTCCCAGCGCTCCGGAAGGCCCCCGCCATGGCCGCTCACACCCCCCGCACCACCGACGCCCCGGATGCTCCCGGACGCACGCCGGGGCTGCGCGAGCGCAAGAAGCAGCAGACCAGGTACGCCCTGATCCAGGCCGCCCACCTGCTCTTCCTCCGGCAGGGCTTCGCCCACACGACCGTCGACGAGATCGCCTCCGCCGTCGACGTCTCCCAGCGCACCTTCTTCCGCTACTTCGCCAACAAGGACGAGGTCGCGCTCGCCGTGATGGCCGTGGCCGAGGACTACTTCATCGAGTGCCTGCGCCACCGCCCGGCCGAGGAGACCCCGCTCCAGGCCCTGCGCGCCTCGATCGTCAAGGCCTGGCGCGACCTCGGCAGCGCGGAGACCTCCGGACCCCACTCGATCCACAGCGCCCTCGAACTCATGCGGATGATCGAGGAGACGCCCCCGCTGCTCGCCGCCCACCTGCGCCGGGTCACCGAGCAGGAGCGGCTGGTGGTCCAGGTGCTCGCCGAACGCGAGGGCCTGGACCCGGCCGGGGACCTGCGCCCCGCCGTGCTCGCCGCCGTCTTCGGCAGCCTGCTGCGGGCGGCCCACCTGTCCTGGAGCGCCGAACTCGAACCGGCCGGCCCCGAGGGCATGGTCACGGTGATCGAGCGTCACTTCGACCAGCTCGGACCGGCCCTGGCCGGCCACTGGCGCGACCCCGCGTAGTACCCGGCGGAACCGCCGTGTCATACCGGGGTATCACCCGATACCCCGGTGGCACCCGGAAGTTCGGGCCCCAGTGCGACGCCCGGGCGGCCCCGCCCTCCTAGGCTGGCCCGCGATGAAGAACCTCACCTCAGCCGACCTCCGCCGGTACGTCCACCGCCTGCTGCGCACCTTCTGGCAGCACCTCACCGTTCCGGGCGACAACCACACCCCGCTGCTCGGGGAGTCGCCCCGGCCCTGGCTGCGCCGGCTGCCGTACGCCGTCGCCCTGGCCATGATGTCCTCGCTGATCCCCAGCGGGATCGGCGTCCTGGTCGGCTCCTTCGGCCTGGTGCTCCCGGTGGCCGGCGCGCTCACCGTCGCCCAGACCGTTCCGCTGCTGCTCGCCATCACCCGGCCGCTGGCCGCCTGGTGGATCAGCGCGGCCACCCTGGTCACCACCGCGACCATCACCGCCCGGTACGAGCAGGACGGCGGCACCTGGCCGTGGACCGCGCCGATGATCCTCTCCTACGTCTTCCTGCTGGCGGCCCTCGCGCTGCGGGAGAGCCGGGCCACCCTGGTCTCGGTCTGGCTGGCCACCGTCGCGCTCACCGCGCTCACCACCACCCTGGGCCTGCCCCGCTCCGGCGACGGCACCACCATGCTGCTGATCGCGCTCAGCGGCGCCGCCCTGCTGCTCGGCTGGGCCGTCCGGGACCGCGCCGAGGCGCGCCGGCTGCTCAGCGAGCAGGAGCACATCAGCGAGGTCGAACGCGAACGCCGCACCCTGCTAGAGGAACGCGCCAGGATCGCAAGGGAGTTGCACGACGTGGTGGCCCACCACATGTCGGTCATCGCGGTGCAGGCGGCCAGCGCCCCGTACCGGATCACCGGCGTACCGGACGAGGCCTCCGAGGAGTTCACCGCGATAGCCGGCACCGCCCGCGAGTCACTGGCCGAGATGCGCCGGCTGCTCGGCGTGCTGCGCAGCGAGGAGTCCGGCGGGGAGAAGGCCCCGCAGCCCGGGGTCGGCCAACTCGCCCAGCTGGTCGAGACGGTGGGCCGGGCCGGGGTGCCGGCCGAACTGACCGTGGAGCCCGGCCTGGTGGACCTGGTGCCGCAGGCCGTCGGCCTGTCCGCGTACCGGATCGTGCAGGAGGCGCTGGCCAACGTGGTGCGGCACGCCCCCGGCGCGCGGACCTGGGTGTCGCTGGCCGAGGACGGCCCGGCGCTGCGGGTGACGGTGGTCAACGCGGCCCCGCCGGTGCGCACCGAGTCCCTGGAGGCCTCGGTCGAGGGCACCGGGCAGGGGCTGGTCGGAATGCGCGAACGCGTCCGGCTGGTCGATGGCAGGCTGGACACCGGCCCGCTGCCGGACGGCGGCTTCAAGGTGGCCGCCGTCCTGCCCCTCGACCACCCCGACACCCCCCTGGAGACCACCGCATGACCATCCGCGTGATCATCGTCGACGACCAGGCCATGGTGCGCGCGGGCTTCGCGGCCCTCCTCAACGCCCAGAGCGACATCGACGTGGTGGGGGACGCGGCGGACGGCGCCCAGGCCCTGGAGGTCAACGGCCGCACCCACCCCGACCTGGTGCTGATGGACGTCCGCATGCCCGTCATGGACGGCCTGGAGGCGGCCAGGCGGCTGCTCGACCCGGCCGTACCGGGCGCCCACCGGCCCAAGGTGCTGATGCTCACCACCTTCGACGTGGACGACTACGTGTACGAGGCGCTGCGCGCCGGAGCCAGCGGCTTCCTGCTCAAGGACGCCCCGCCGGCCGACCTGATCGCCGCGGTCCGGGTGGTCGCGGCCGGCGAGGCGCTGCTCGCCCCCTCGGTGACCCGCCGGCTGATCGAGGACTTCGCCCGCACCCGCCCGGCCAGGCGCCGCGACCCCAAGGTGCGGCTCAACGGCCTGACCCCGCGGGAGACCGAGGTGCTGGAGCTGATCGCCCGCGGCCTCTCCAACCAGGAGATAGCCGCCGGACTGGTGCTCGCCGAACAGACCGTCAAGACCCACATCGGGCGCATCCTCGCCAAGCTCGGCCTGCGCGACCGCGCCCAGGCGGTGGTGCTGGCCTACGAGTCCGGTCTGGTGACCCCCGGCCAGTAGGTGGGGTTGTCCCCCTGATACCCCGGTAGCACCCGGGAGTTGGCCCCGCGGTGTGACGTCCGCGGGGCCTTCGCATTCCTACCTTCCTCTCCGTCGGAAGCCGAACCGAGTCGGCTGCCGAACGGACAAGGGAGGCAGGGACATGCGCAGGTTTCGGGCCAGGAGGGCGCTCGCCGCCACCGCGGTGGCGCTGGCGGTCGTGCTCGGCGCGGGCGGCTGGGCCGCCGACACCCAGACCCCCGTCACCGGCCCGCCGCCCGGCAGCGCCGCCTGGGCGGCCGACACCGCGCTCGGCCTGCGGCCGCCCGACCCCGCCACCACCACCCCCGCCCACGTCGCGGCGTTCTTCGCCGGGCTGGGCCCGGCGCAGCAGGACGCCCTGGCCGCCCGGCACCCGCTGGTGGTCGGCAACCTGGACGGCGCCCCGGTCGCCCTCAGGTACCGGGCCAACGCCCTGGCGCTCGCCGCCGAACGCGCCCGCGAACTCGCCCGGGCCGCCGACCCCGCCCTCACCCCGCAGGACCACGAGACCGCCCGCGAGCGCGCCGAGCGCTACCGCGCCCTGCTGGACGGCGGCCGGCGGATCCTCGCCTTCGACCCGCGCGGCCGCGGCCAGGTCGCCGAGGTCTACGGCGACCTCGCCAGCGCCCGCCGCACCGCCGTGATCGTCCCCGGCTCGGACATCGACCTGCTCCGCTTCGACCGCGCCTCCGACCCGTACGGCACCCCCGCCGGCATGGCCCGCGCGCTCCTGGACGCCACCGGCCGGCAGACCGCCGTGATCGCCTGGGCCGGCTACACCACCCCGCTCGGCCTCGGCCCGGACGCCGCCACCGAGGACCTGGCCGAGGCCGGCGCCCCCCGGCTCACCCGGCTGCTCGACGGACTCGCCGTCAGCACCCGCCCGCAGGCCCCGCCCACGCTGTTCTGCCACAGCTACGGCTCGGTGGTCTGCGGCCTGGCCCGCCCCACCCCCGCCCAGGCCTCCGGCGTGGTGGTGCTCGGCTCGCCCGGCATGGGCATCGGCTCGGCCGCCGACCTCGACCCTGGCGTCCCGCTCTGGGCCACCGCCCGCAACGGCTCCGACTGGATCGGCGACGTGCCCAACGTCCGGCTGTTCGGCCTCGGCCACGGCGCCGACCCGACCGCCCCCGGCTTCGGCGCCCGCCCGCTGCCCGCCACCGGATCCCACGGCCACAACGGCTACTTCGCCCCCGGCACCGCCTCGCTCGCCGCCTACGCCGCCGTCGCCCTCGGCCGCGCCGCCTGACCTCCCGCACCGGAAGGAGCACCACCATGGCCAGCCCCCTCACCCCCCTGCGCCGCGCCGCCCACCAGGTCGACGCCAGGACCCCCGCCACCCGCGACCGCGCCCTGGACGGGCTGCGCGCCCTCGCCCTGCTCTCCGTGCCGGTCGGCCACTGGATGCTCGGCGGCCTGACCCTCTCCCCCGACGGCGCCCTGCACAACGCCAGCCCGCTCGCCACCCTCGGCTTCTTCGCCCCGCTCAGCTGGGTGCTCCAGATGCTCGGGGTGTTCTTCCTGGTCGGCGGCCACTCCTCGGCCAGCTCGCTGGAGCGGGCCAGGGCCAAGGGCGTCACCTTCGGCGGCTGGCTGCGGACCCGTACGGTCCGGCTGCTGCGCCCGGTGCTCGGGGTGGCGGCCGTCTGGGCGGCGCTGGTCCCGCTGCTGCCCGCGCTCGGCGTCCCCGCGGACACCCTGCGCACCGGCTCCACGCTGGTGGTGCAGCCGCTCTGGTACATCGGGATCTACCTGGGGCTGACCGCGCTCACCCCGCTCTGCGTGGCCGCCGGGCGCCGGCTGGGCGGCTGGTCGGCGGGCCTGCCGGCGCTCTCGGTCGCCGCCGTCGACCTGCTGCGGTACGGGCCGTGGGCCGGGGCGGTGCCGTCCTGGGTCGCCCTGCTGAACATCCTGCCTGGCTGGCTGTTCGGCTACCAGCTGGGCGTGCTCTGGGCGCAGGGCCGGCTCGGCCGTCCGGCGGCCCGGGTGCTGCTGCTCGGCGGCGGCGCGGTGTTCGCCGCCCTGCTGCTGGTCTTCCACTACCCGGCCAGCATGGTCGGCGTGCCCGGGGCGGCGCGGACCAACTCGCACCCGCCGTCCCTGCTGGTGCTCGCCCTGGCGGCGTTCCAGTGCGGCGCCGCGGTGCTGCTGCGGGAGCGGCTGGGCCGGCTGCTGACCCGCCGACCGCTGCTCTGGCTGCCGGTCGTGGTGGTCAACCTGTCGGCGATGACGATCTTCTGCTGGCACCAGAGCGCGATGCTCGTGGTCGCGGTGCCGGGAGCGGCCGGCCTGGGTGCCGTCCCCGGGCTGACCACCGCGCCGGACTCGCTCGGCTGGGTGGCCGCCCGGCTGGCGCTGCTGCCGCTGTTCGGCGCCGCGCTGGTGGCGATCGGCTGGTTCACCCGCCGCTTCGACGGGCCGTGGACGGCCTTCTCCCGGGGCGGCAAGGCGGTGGCCGGGGCCGCGGCGGCACTGTTCGCGGCGTACGCGCTGGGCGTGGTGTGACGCGCGCCGTCGTCCACGGCACGAAGGGGGCGTGGACCGGCCGGTCCGCGCCCCCGGCCGTTCCGCCCCGGGGCGCGCGATGTCGGTGCCCTTCCCTACCCTGCCGCCATGGTGACGTTCGACGAGTTCCGCGCGATGTCGGTGCCCTGCCCTACCCTGCCGCCATGGTGACGTTCGACGAGTTCCGCGCGATGGCACTGGCCCTGCCGGAGGCCGCCCAGGAGCCGACCTGGGACATCGAGACGCTGCGGGTCCGCGGCCGGATCTTCGCGATGGGCGCTCCCGACGGGGACCGCGTCACCGTCAAGGCCTCCCCCGAGGACCAGGCCGAACTGCTCGCCGCCGAGCCCGAGGTGTTCTCCTCCGCCCCGTACGTCGGCCGGCACGGCTGGGTGAGCGTCCGGCTCGGTCCGGTGGACCGGGACGAGCTGAGCGACCTGGTCACCGAGGCCTGGCGGCGGACGGCGCCGAAGCGCCTGGTCCGCGAATTCGACGCCCGGAACTCCGGATAGGGCCGCCGAACCGGCCGCTCAAGGACGCCGGAAGGACACCCGTGGTTCATGTGATCCATCCCACAGTTTAGGCGTTCCCGTCACCCCGTCGGTCCCCCTAGGCTTGCGCAGGGAAGTCAGCAGAGCTATCGCACCCTCCGGGCACCGCCCGTGAAACGGTGACGGGCCCCAAGGGAGTTGGTGCGGTGCGCAACCGTCGGCGCTGGAAGCGGGTACTGATCGGGGCGTTCGCCGGCTGCGCGGTGCTCGCCGACGCCGGAGCCTCCGCCGCCGCGGCCGCGGTCTCCTCCGAACAGCTGGCGATCTCCACGCCTCCGGCCGGCAGCGCCGCCTGGGTCGAGGACCACTCCTTCGACCGCTCGCTGCCCGACCCGGCCACCACCACCCCGGCCGCCGCCGCGCAGTTCTTCGCCTCGCTCGCGCCCACCGAGCTGGACCGGCTGATCCAGGAGTACCCGCTGGTCGTCGGCAACTACGACGGCGCCCCGCCGGACCTGCGCTACCGCGCCAACCGGATCGCCCTGGCCGCCGAGCGCGACCGGGCCAGAGCACGCGCCGCCGACCGCGACCTGGACTCCGACACCCGCGCGCTGGCCGTCTCCCGCGCCAACGACGCCGAGAACCTGCTCGCCCCCGGCCGGCAGATCCTGGCCTTCGACCCGCGCGGCCGCGGCCTGGTCACCGAGGTCTGGGGCGACCTCGCCGACGCCGAGCGGATCTCCGTGCTCGTCCCCGGCTCGGACGCCGACCTCGGCCACCACGACCAGACGGCCGAACCGCTGCGCTCCCCGGCCGGCATGGCCCGCGCCCTCTTCGCCGAGGAACGCCGCCAGGCGCCCGGCACCCGGACGGCCGTGATCTCCTGGACCGGCTACGTCACCCCCTCCGGCCTCGGCCCCGACGCGGCCACCTCCCGGCTCGCCGACGTCGCCGCGCCCCGGCTGGAGCGGCTGCTCGCCGGGCTCAGGGAGACCACCAGGCCGGACGCGCCGCCGTCGCTGCTCTGCCACTCGTACGGCTCGGTGGTCTGCGGCACCGCTGCCCCCGAGATCCCCCGCGCGGCCGCCTCGCCGTCCGACACCTCGGGCATCACCGACCTGGTGGTCTTCGGCAGCCCCGGCATGGGCGTGCAGGACACCACCGAACTGGGCACCGGCGTGCACGTCTGGGCCACCCGCAACCCCAGCGACTGGATCGGCAACGTGCCGTTCCTGGAGGTCGGCGGGCTCGGCCACGGCGCCGACCCGGCCGCGAGCGGCTTCGGCTCCGAGCAGATCTCCTCGGCCCGCGCGGCCGGCCACAACGGCTACTTCACCGAGGGCACCGACAGCCTGCGCAACTTCGCGGCGATCTCGCTCGGCCGCTACCAGGCCGTGATCCGGACCAGCCCCGGCTCCTGAAGTCCCGCGCGCCGCAGGGCGGTTCCCCTGCGAGCGCCCTAGGAGAACTCGTCCTGGTACAGCCGCAGGGCGTCCGCCGCCGCCCTGGCCAGCTCGCGCCGGGCGGCCGGCGGGGCCAGTACCTCGACGTCCGCGCCGAAGGTCAGCAACGCGCGGACGGCCGCCGGCGCCGGGAACGCCATCGCCACCTCGACCCACTCCTCGGCCGGCCCGGCACCCACCTCCGGCAGCGGGGCGTTGACCCGGCCGCCGTGGATGCGCAGGAACATGTCCAGCCTGGCGCGCCGCACCCGCGCCCGCACCGGCAGGTCCACAGGCAGCCGCTCCACCTGCTCGCGCAGCACCGCCCAGACGTCGCCGAGTCCGATCCCGGTCCGGCGCCGCACCGGCTCCTCCGCGGTCTCGGCGACCAGCACCCGGTCGGCCCTGAACAGCCGCGGCTCGCCGTGCAGGTCGGCCACCAGGTACCAGACCGCGGCCTTGCTCACCAGCCCGTACGGGTCGACGGTGTAGTCCACCGGCGCGGGCGCGCCTCCGTGCCGGTAGCGCAGCCGCAGCCGCCGGTCGGCGAAGACGGCGTACTGGAGCTCTCCGAGGTCGGGGCCGGCGGCCGGGCCGGCCGGGGCCTGCATCCAGCGGGCCGGGTCGACCAGGATCCGCTCGCTGATCCGCTCGGCCGCCGGGCGGTGCGGGGCCGGCAGCGCCGCCATCACCTTGCGCAGCGCCGAACCGAGCGCGCCGTCCAGCCCGAGGTCGCTGTGCGCGCCCTGGGCGGAGAGCACGAACAGCGCCCTGGCCTCGTCCGCCGTCAGCCCGGTCACGTCGGTGCGGTAGCCCGGCAGCAGGCTGATGCCGCCGTGCCGGCCGCGCTCGGTGAACACCGGCACCCCGGCGGTGGAGAGCGCCTCCACGTCGCGGTAGACGGTGCGGACGGACACCTCCAGCCGCTGGGCGAGTTCGGTGGCGGGCACCCGGCCGCGGGTCTGGAGCAGCAGCAGGATCGAGAGCAGGCGGTCGGCCTTCATGGTCCAAGAATCCCAGTAATCCTGACGGCGGTTGTCAGGTTTTACCGGAAGATTGCGCTCCGAGCCGGAAAAGCCGTCCGCCACAAAGGAGTTGAGCGCAGATGTCCGCCGTCCAGGATGCCCGCCCGCAGTACCTGACCGCCCTCGACCAGTTGGAGAAGCTGTTCGCCACGATCACCCCGGCCGACCTCGGCCGGCCCACCCCGTGCACCGAGTTCACGCTGCGTCAGCTGCTGAACCACGTGGTCGGCGGCATCCACCGGTTCGCGTACATGGGTGAGGGCGGCCGCGCCCAGGACGTCCTGGCCGGCGTCGAGGACCCGTCCGACGAGGGCTGGCCGGCCGCGCTGGGCCGGGCCCGCACCCGGGTGACCGCCGCCTGGGCGGACGACGCCAGGCTCGGCCGCCCGGCCGTCGCCCCCTGGGGCGAGGTGCCCGGCGCGGCGGCGGTCGGCGGCTACCTGATGGAGGTGGTGACCCACTCCTGGGACATCGCCACCGCCCTTGGCAACGGCTTCGCCCTGGACGACGACCTGGCGCGGGCCGCGCTGGCCGTCGCCCGGTCCGTGATGCCGGCCGGACAGCGCCCGCCCGGCGCCCCGTTCGGCGACGCCCGGCCGGTCCCCGAAGGCGCCGACGTCCAGACCGAGCTGGCCGCCTGGCTGGGCCGTACGGTCTGAGCCCGCGACGGCCCGGAGAGGGCTCACCCGCTCTCCCCGGGCCGTCGGTGCCCGCTACTCGCGCGCCGCCGAGGTGGAGCTCATGTCCGCGTAACGGTTCCCCGCGACCCGGCCGGCCACCGGCTCCAGCAGCGCCAGCTCCTCGGCGGTCAGCCGCAGCGTCGCCGCCGCGGCGTTCTCGGCGAGCCTGCTGCGCTTGCGGGTGCCCGGGATCGGCACGACGGCCAGCCCGTGCACCTCGGCCTGCCCGTGCACCCAGGCCAGGGCGACCTGGGCGAGCGTCACGCCGCGGGCCGACGCGATCTCCCGCAGCGGGGCGAGCAGTTCGCCGTTGAAAGCCGCGTTGTCGCCGCTGTAGCGCGGGTGGTTGCGGCGGTAGTCGTCCGCCGAGAGCTCCTTGGCGTCCTGGAAGGCGCCGGTCAGGAAGCCCCGGCCGAGCGGCGAGTACGGCACGAAGGCGACGCCCAGCTCCGCCGCGGCCGGCACCGCCGTGCGCTCGACGTCGCGGGCGAACACCGACCACTCGGACTGGAGCGCGGCGATCGGGTGGACGGCGTGCGCCTCGCGCAGCTCCGCCCCGGTCACCTCGGACAGGCCGAGGTGGCGCACCTTGCCCGCCTCGACCAGCTCGGCCATGGCGCCGACCGAGTCGGCCAGCGGCACGGCCGGGTCGCGGCGGTGCATGTAGTACAGGTCGATCACGTCCACGCCGAGGCGGCGCAGCGAGGCGTCCACCGCGGTCCGGATGTACGCCGGGTCGTTGCTGATGCCGCGGACGGACTCGTCCTCCGCCGAGCGCATGATGGCGAACTTGGTGGCCAGCACCACCTCGTCCCGGTGGGCCCGGACGAACGGGCCGATCAGCTCCTCGTTGTGGCCGGAGCCGTACATGTCGGCGGTGTCGAAGAGGGTGACGCCGGCCTCCAGGGCGGCGTCCAGGGTGGCGAGTGCCTCGCCGGAGTCGGTGGGGCCGTAGAACTCGCTCATGCCCATGCAGCCGAGGCCCTGGGTGCCCACGAGCGGGCCGCCGGTGCCGAGTTCGACGGTGGGAAGGACGGTCTGAGTCATGCGCTCTGCTCTTCCTCTACACGGTTGTCCACGGGGTGGTCCTGCTGTCCGGCCGGGGTGCCGGCGATGCCGGCGGCCTTCCCGGCGTACAGGTCGATCTTGTAGTCGAGGACGGCGAGGGTGGCCTGGAGGTCGACGATCCGCTGCCGGACCTCCTCGCGCTGGGCCTCCAGGAGCCGCTGGCGCGCCGGGTACGTCTGCTCGCCCTGCCGGGCCATGTCCACGTACCTGAGCATGTCCGCCACCGGCATGCCGGTCAGCCGCAGCCGGCCCAGGAAGGCCAGCCGGTGCAGATCGGCGTCGCGGTAGCGGCGCTGTCCGCCCGACGCCCGGCCGACCGGGTCCAGCAGGCCGATCCGCTCGTACCAGCGCAGGGTGTGGGCGGTCAGCCCGCTCGCCGCGGCGACCTCGCTGATGGTGTGCCTCGGCGTCCGGTCCGGGTCGCCGGTCGGGCGGCTGAACACCTCGGAGCAGCTGCGCAGGTCCGTCTCGATGCGTGCGGGTGCGGTCATCGCTCGTTTCCCCTGTCCTCGGCGGCTCGGTGCCCCTGTCCTCGGCCGCCCTGTGCTCGGCGGCCTCGTCTCCGGCGCCCTGTCCTCGGCGACACGGACGACGCTACCTAGTTTGAGTGCACTCCAAGCAAGCCCGTCATCCGGGTGCCTCCACCACCACCTTCCCCGGGGGCATTTCCCGGCGACTACAGTCGGACCCCATGGAGAGCCTGCGGATGATCGAGAACTGGCCGGTGCCCCACGCCGCGGCGGCGGTGGTCCGGGCGGACGGCGCGGTGCTGGGCACGCACGGGCCGCAGCAGCACCTGTTCCCGCTGGCCTCGGTGACCAAGCCGCTCACCTCCTACGCGGCGCTGGTCGCCGTCGAGGAGGGCGTGTTCGAGCTGGACGACCCGGCCGGGCCGTCCGGAGCGACCGTGCGCCACCTGCTCGCGCACACCTCGGGCCTGGGCTTCGACGAGGACCGGGTGTTCGCCGAGCCCGGCAAACGCCGGCTGTACTCCAACGCGGGCTTCGACGCGCTGGCGCGGGCGCTGTCCGAGGCCGCCGGGATCGAGTTCTCCCGCTACACCGCCGAGGCGGTCTTCGAGCCGCTGGGCATGACCGACACCCTGCTCAACACCGCGCACAAGTCCCCGGCCGGCGCGGGCGGCCTGTCCACCGTCGCCGACCTCACCCGGTTCGCCGCCGAGTTGCAGGCGCCCAGGCTGCTGGACCCGTCCACCGTCCGGCAGGCCACTCGCGAGGTCGCCTTCCCCGGCACCGGCGGCGTGCTGCCCGGCTACGGCCACCACCGCCCGAACGACTGGGGCCTCGGCTTCGAGATCCGCGACGGCAAGAGCCCGCACTGGACCGGCACCGCCAACTCCCCGGGGACCTTCGGGCACTTCGGCCAGTCCGGCACCTTCCTGTGGGTCGACCCGCAGGCCGGCGCGGCCTGCGTCGTGCTCACCGACCGGGACTTCGGGCCGTGGGCGATCGAGGCCTGGCCGGCCTTCTCGGACGCGGTGCTCGCCGAGCTGCGCGGCTGACCGGACCGTACGGCTAGCCGTACGAGACCGGCGAGTGCATCTCCCAGAGCAGGAGTTCGGCGCCGGCCTCGCCCGCGGTGGGGTCGGCGAAGGCCTCCCCGGTGATCCGCACGCTGTCGCCCGGGGCCATCGAGCGGCCGCCGCCCTTGGGCCCCGGGATCGTCCGGTAGCCCAGTGAGCCGGCCGTCAGGTGCGCGTACCGCCAGGGCGCCACGGGCAGCTGCGGCAGCGGCTGCCACGGCCCCGCGGCGGCCAGCCACAGCGCGGCGTCGCCCCGGCGCAGCCGCAGGGCGTCCGTCCCTGCGTCGCGCTCCAGCCCGGAGGCGAGCAGCGTCAACCCGCCGTCCGCCGGTTCCACCTTGCGCAGGCCGTAGGCGGGGGGTGCGTCGAACTCGTCAGGCTGGAGCCACATCTGGACGAAGCGCACCGGCCCGGTGGCGCCGCCGACGTTGCGTTCGGTGTGGGTGACGCCGGAACCGGCGCTCAGGTACTGGACCGTCCCGGGGCGGACCACCCCGCCGTGGCCGTGGGAGTCCCGGTGGGCCAGCGCGCCCTCCAGCACCCAGGTGAGGATCTCGGTGTCCCGGTGCTTGTGCTCGTCGAACCCGGCCCCGGGGGCGAGGAGTTCCTCGTTGCACGCGAGCAGCGCGCCGAAGTGGGTGTTCTTCGGGTCGTAGTGGCCCGCGAAGGAGAACGCGTGCCGGGTCTCGATGCCCTCGGCCGGGGCGGAGCGGTAGCGCTCGGCGGTGCGGCGCAGGTCGGCACGGGGGCGGTCGGCGGCTTCGGTCACGCCCCCACCGTAGTGGGTGGGCCCCGGGTGTGATCCTTGCCACCGCGCCGCTCCGCCGGGGGGTGTGCGCGAGCAGTCACTCGCGTGAGGCAGTCTTGTCCTTGTGCCAGCCGCTTCCGCGAACTCCAAGAGCGACCCCAGTCCCAGCCCCGCAGCCGCCGGGAAGAGCCCGGCCTCCCGGTCGGGCCGCGACCGCCCCGGCCGCGCGGCGCCCCGCCTGACCGCGCAGGAGCGCAGAAACGTCGCCGAGCGCGCCGAGCGCCGGGCCGCGACGCTCAAGCGGCTGGAGAAGTCCTCGGGCAAGCTGGCCACCGCCGCGATCTCGCGGATGGACGACCAGCTCGGCTGGTACCGGCGGATGCCGCCAGAGCACCGGTCCTGGATCGGCCTGGTCGCCCAGGCCGGCATCGCCGCCTTCACCGAGTGGTACCGCCACCCCGAGGCCGCGAAGGCGATCTCCACCGACGTCTTCGGCACCGCCCCGCGCGAGCTGACCAGGGCGATCACCCTGCGCCAGACCGTCGAGCTGATCCGCACCACGATCGAGGTGATGGAGGAGGCCATCGAGGAGGTGGCCGCCCCCGGCGACGAGGCGGACATGCGCGAGTCGGTGCTGGTCTACGCCCGGGAGATCGCCTTCGCGACCGCCCAGGTGTACGCCCAGGCGGCCGAGGCACGCGGCGCCTGGGACGCCCGGCTGGAGGCGCTGGTGGTCAACTCGCTGCTGTCCGGCGACGCCGACGAGGGCGTGCTCTCGCGCGCCGCGGCGCTCGGCTGGGGCCAGCCCAGCCAGATCCGGGTGGTGATGGGCAGCGCGCCGGACGGCGACAGCGAGCTGGTGGTCGAGGCGATCCGCCGGGCCGCCAGGTACGCCAAGCTGCACGTGCTGACCGGGGTGCTGGGCAAGCGCCTGGTGGTCGTGGTCGGCGGCGAGAAGGAGCCGGTGCAGGCGGCCCGGGCGCTGATCGGCCAGTTCGCGCCGGGCCCCGTGGTGGTCGGCCCGACGGTGCCCGACCTGCTCTCCGCGACCCGCTCGGCGCACGCCGCCGCGGCCGGCCTGCGGGCCTGCGCCGCCTGGCCGGACGCCCCCCGCCCGGTGCTGGCCGACGATCTGCTGCCGGAGCGGGCGCTGGCCGGTGACCAGGCCGCGCGCCGTCAGCTGGTGGAGGAGATCTACACACCGCTGGACGAGGCCGGCTCCGCCCTGCTGGAGACGCTGAGCGTCTACCTGGAGCAGGCATCCTCGCTGGAGGGAGCGGCCAGGATGCTCTTCGTCCATCCCAACACGGTGCGCTACCGGCTACGACGTGTGACTGATGTGACGGGGTACGCCCCCTCCGATGTACGTTCTGCGTTCACTCTGCGGATCGCCCTGGCCCTCGGCCGGCTGGACGCCGACAGCGAGCCCGGCTGAGCCGGAGTGTAGGGACCATACAATCCCGGATGGTTTTCTTCGTTACCGTCGCCTACCCGCCCCTGGGTGCCTGGCGAGAGAGGGTTGAACCGTGCTCGTAATCGTCGCCCCTGGACAGGGTGCCCAGTCCCCCGGTTTCCTCAGCCCCTGGTTGGAACTCGACGGTGTCGCCGACCGCCTGAGCGGCTGGTCGGACGTCGCCGGTCTCGACCTGGTGCACGCCGGCACCGAGGCGTCCGCCGAGGACATCAAGGACACCGCCGTCGCCCAGCCGCTGCTGGTCGCGGCCGGCCTGATGACCGCCCGGGAGCTGTTCCCGGACGAGGACCTCGCCCGCAAGGTGGTCGGGGCCGTGGCCGGCCACAGCGTCGGTGAGATCACCGCCGCCGCCGGCGCCGGGGTGCTCACCGCCCACGACGCGCTGACCTTCGTCCGTGAGCGCGGCCGGGCCATGGCCGAGGCCGCCGCCGTCACCGAGACCGGCATGCTCGCCGTGCTCGGCGGCGAGCCGGAGGAGGTCGCGGCGAAGCTGGCCGAACACGGCCTGACCCCGGCCAACAACAACGGCGGCGGCCAGATCGTCGCCGCCGGTACGCTGGCCCAGCTGGAGGCGCTGAAGGCGGACCCGCCGACCCGCGCCAAGCTGATCGCCCTCAAGGTGGCCGGTGCCTTCCACACCGAGCACATGGCCCCCGGTGTCGAGCGGTTGGCCAGGCTGGCCCCGACCCTGACGGCGGCCGACCCGCAGGTCCGCTACGTCTCCAACAAGGACGGCGCGGTCGTGGACTCCGGTGCCGAGGTGCTCGCGCGCCTGGTGTCGCAGGTCTCCAACCCGGTCCGCTGGGACCTCTGCATGGAGACCCTCGGGCGGCTGGGCGCGACGGCCGTGATCGAGCTGTCCCCGGCGGGCACCCTCACCGGACTGCTCAAGCGCAACCTCAAGGGTGTGGCCACGCTCGCCCTCAAGACCCCCGCCGACCTGGACCGGGCCCGCGAGCTCGTCGCGGAGCACGGCGGTCAGGAGCAGGAGACCCAGGCATGACCAAGCCCCAGATCCGTCCGGTGAGCGGCGCGCAGTACTCGCGCATCCTCGGCGTCGGCGGCTACCGCCCGGTCCGGGTGATCCCCAACTCCGAGGTCCTGGAGTGGATCGACTCCTCGGACGAGTGGATCCGCACCCGCAGCGGGATCGCCGAGCGCCGCTGGGCCGGCCCGGACGAGTCCGTCGCCGAGATGTCCCTCCAGGCCGCCGGCAAGGCCATCGCCCAGGCCGGGATCTCCGCCGCGCAGATCGGCGGTGTGATCGTCTCGACCGTCTCGCACCTCAAGCAGACCCCCGCGATCGCCACCGAGATCTCCGAGCGGCTCGGCTGCGGCACCGCCCCGGCCTTCGACATCTCGGCCGCCTGCGCCGGCTTCGGCTACGGCCTCGGCCTGGCCGACGGCATGATCCGCGGCGGCAACGCCGAGTACGTGCTGGTCATCGGCGTCGAGCGGCTCAGCGACCTGACCGACCAGTCGGACCGCTCCACCGCCTTCATCTTCGGCGACGGCGCCGGCGCCGCGGTCGTCGGTCCGTCCGACACGCCCGGCATCGGCAAACTGATCTGGGGTTCGGACGGCTCGCAGGCCGACCTGATCACCCAGACCGAGGCCTGGGACACCGCCTTCGCCAAGTCCGACGCGATCAACGGCGCGGGCGAGGAGACCAGGTGGCCGGCCCTGCGGATGGACGGCCAGCCGGTCTTCCGCTGGGCGGTCTGGGAGATGGCCAAGGTGGCCCAGCAGGCGCTGGACGCCGCCGGGATCACCGCCGACCAGCTCGGTGCCTTCATCCCCCACCAGGCGAACATGCGCATCACCGATGCCATGATCAAGGCGCTCAAGCTGCCGGAGTCGGTGCCCGTCGCCCGCGACATCGCCGAGACCGGCAACACTTCCGCGGCCTCCATCCCGCTGGCGATGGAGCGCATGTTGGAGAGCGGTGAGGCCCACAGCGGAGACCTGGCCCTGATCATCGGGTTCGGGGCGGGTCTCGTCTACGCCGCAGCAGTCGTTACTCTCCCCTAGGCGCTTTCGCCCACATCCACAAGCCTGTGCCCGGCCGATCGGCCGGGTGCGTTCAACACCGAAGAGGAGCAGCCAGTATGGCTACCAAGGACGAGGTCCTGGAAGGTCTCGCCGAGATCGTCAACGAGATCGCCGGTATCCCGACCGAGGACGTCGCGCTCGACAAGTCCTTCACCGACGACCTGGACGTCGACTCGCTGTCCATGGTCGAGGTCGTCGTGGCCGCCGAGGAGCGCTTCGACGTCAAGATCCCGGACGACGAGGTCAAGAACCTGAAGACCGTCGGCGACGCGGTGGACTACATCATCGCCAACGCCTGAACGATCGAATCGTTCGACCCGGCCAGCCCGTCCGGCGTCCCGTACGCCGGCGAAGGCTGACCGGTCGGCCGGGCTCGGTCGAGTCAGGCCGACCCGCCGGCCGGGCGTCCCCACCCCGGGGGCGCCCGGCCGGGCCCATCCTCGGCACGCCGCCGACCCCCGCACACGTGAGAGAAGAAGAAACCAGTGACCGCTGAAATCCGCACCGTGGTCGTCACGGGTATCGGCGCCTTCACGCCGCTGGGCGCCGACGCCGCCAGCACCTGGGAGAACCTGGTCGCAGGCAAGTCCGGCGTGGCGGCCCTGACCGAGGAGTGGGCCGAGGAACTGCCGGTGAGGATCGCCGCGAAGACCGCCGTCGAGCCCGGCGAGATCCTTCCCCGCCCGCTGGCCCGCAAGCTGGACCGCTCGGCGCAGTTCGCGCTGATCGCCGCCCGCGAGGCCTGGGCCGACGCCGGCTACGAGACCCCCGCCACCGACGAGTCCTCCAAGCTCGTCCCCGAGCGCCTGGGCGCCGTCATCGCCTCCGGCATCGGGGGCGTGACCACCCTGCTCGACCAGTACGACGTGCTGAAGGCGAAGGGCGCCCGCAAGGTCTCCCCGCACACCGTCCCGATGCTGATGCCCAACTCCCCGGCGGCCAACGTCGGTCTGGAGGTCGGCGCCCGCGCCGGCGTGCACACCCCCGTCTCCGCCTGTGCCTCCGGCGCCGAGGCGATCGGCTACGCGATCGAGATGATCCGCACCGGCCGCGCCGACGTCGTGGTGGCCGGCGGCACCGAGGCCGCGATCCACCCGCTGCCGATCGCCGCGTTCGCCAACATGATGGCGATGTCCAAGAACAACGACGACCCCCAGCGCGCCTCCCGGCCGTACGACAAGGGCCGCGACGGCTTCGTGCTGGGCGAGGGCGCCGGCGTGGTCGTGCTGGAGTCGATCGAGCACGCCGAGGCGCGCGGTGCCCGGATCTACTGCGAGGCCGTGGGCCAGGGCCTGTCCTCGGACGCCCACCACATCGCCCAGCCCGAGCCGACCGGCGCCGGTGTGGCCCGCGCGCTGGCCGACCTGTTCGAGCGCAACGACCTGGACAAGGCCGAGATCGTGCACGTCAACGCGCACGCCACCTCGACCCCGCAGGGCGACACCGCCGAGCTGAAGGCGCTGCGCAAGGAGCTGGGCGACGACCTCGACCACATCGCCATCTCGGCCACCAAGTCGATGACCGGCCACCTGCTGGGCGGCGCCGGCGGCATCGAGACCGTCGCCACCGTGCTGGCCCTGCACCACCGGATCGCCCCGCCGACCATCAACGTGGACGAGCTGGACGACGACGTGGAGGCGGACATCGTCCGCGACGTGGCCCGCCCGCTGCCCGAGGGCCGGATCGCGGCGCTGAACAACTCGTTCGGCTTCGGCGGCCACAACGTGGTGCTGGCCTTCCGCAGCCGCTGACGCCCAGGACGAAGGGGCCGGCGCTCTCCGCGAGCGCCGGCCCCTTCGTGGTGCCCGTCGGACTCCTCCGGGCCGGCCTCAGACCACCTGGTGCAGCCAGCGCACCGGCGCGCCCTCGCCCGCGTACCGGAAGGGCTCCAGCTCGTCGTCCCAGGGCTTGCCGAGCAGCCTGGCGATCTCGGCCTCCAGGTCGGCCCCCTCGCTGCGGGCGCGCAGCAGGACGGCGCGCAGCCGGTCCTCGGGGATCAGGATGTCTCCGTGGATGCCGGTGACGGCGTGGAAGATGCCGAGCGAGGGCGTGCTGCTGTACCGCTCCCCCTCCGCCGTGGCGCAGGGCTCGCTGGTCACCTCGTACCGCATCAGCTGCCAGCCGCGCAGCGCGGAGGCGAGCTTCGAAGCCGTACCGGGCTCCCCCTGCCAGGAGAGCTCGGCACGCCAGTGCCCGGGTGCGGCCGGCTGGCGGATCCAGTCCAGGCTCACCCGTACACCGAGCACCCCCGCGACGGCCCACTCGACGTGCGGGCACAGCGCGCGGGGCGCGGAGTGGATGTACAGAACTCCACGTGTCGTCACCGGGACCTCCAGGCTGTGGACGAGGGTCGCCTTCCCCAGCTGCCTCGTGCCTACAGTTGATCCGCAGTTACCCACGTTAGCCGACATTAAGCTACTAAATTGAGCAAAACGGACAGGCTTTCGCTCAATGCTAGTCGAATCCTCAACGAGGTCCACCCCTCGGCCGGATCTCTCCCCCGAACGGCCCCATCGCCTGGCGGAACCACCGTACCGCGCGTCGCCACAGCACGGATGACGCACTTTCGGATCGGGCCGGAATGCGGTAGTGCGCCCCGAACCCCCGCACCCGACCCCGGACCGACGACGACGAACCGCCCCGCCGCCCGGTCGGGGCGGCGGGGCGGTCGGCGTTCCTGACGTGGCGTCAGTCGCCCAGCCGGACGACCATCTTGCCGGTGTTGACGCCGCGCAGCAGGTCGAGGAAGGCCTCGGCGGCGTTCTCGAAACCGTCCACCACGGTCTCCTCGGTGCGCAGTTCACCGGACGTCAGCCAGCCGGCCACCTCGGCGACGAACTGCGGCTGCAGCGCGGCGTGGTCGCGGACCAGCATGCCTTCCAGGCGCAGCCGCTTGCCGATGGCGAGCGCGAGGTTGCGCGGGGCGGCGGGCGCGGTGGTGTCGTTGTACTGGGCGATCGCGCCGCAGAGCACCGCGCGGCCGTGCACGTCCAGCGCTCCGATCGCGGCCTCCAGGTGGTCACCGCCGACGTTGTCGAAGTAGAGGTCGATGCCCTCCGGGGCGGCCTCGGCGAGCTGCTGGGCAACCGGGGCGTCCTTGTAGTTGAAGGCCGCGTCGAAGCCGTACTCGTCCACCAGCTTGGCCACCTTCTCCGCCGAGCCGGCCGAACCGACCACCAGCGAGGCGCCCTTGAGCCTGGCGATCTGGCCGACCAGGGAGCCGACCGCGCCGGCCGCGCCGGAGACGAAGACCCGGTCGCCCTCCTTGAGGCCGCCGACGGCGAGCAGTCCGGCGTAGGCGGTCAGGCCCGGCATGCCGAGCACGCCGAGATAGGAGGAGAGCGGGGCCGCGGCCGGGTCGACCTTGACCGCGTGCCCGGCGTCCAGGGTCGCGTACTCGCGCCAGCCGAGCCCGTGCAGCACCGCGTCGCCCGGGGCGAAGCCCTCGGCCCCGGAGGCGACGACGTAGCCGACGGCGCCGCCGTCCATGGCCCGGCCCAGCTGGAACGGCGGGGCGTACGACTTCACGTCGTTCATCCGGCCGCGCATGTACGGGTCCACCGAGAGGTAGGCGTTGCGGACCAGGATCTCGCCCGGGCCCGGGGCCGGGACCGGGGCCTCGACCAGGGCGAAGTCGGCCGGCACCGGCCAGCCCTGGGGGCGGGCGACGAGGTGCCATTCACGGGCGGTCGCGGGGACGGTCTGCTCTGCCATCGGGCGCTCCTTGCGGTTCGGGTGCGGTGCGGTTCGGGTGCGGCTCGGGCACATGAAAGGTTGAGCAACTTAAGTAACGATGGACATGAAAGGTTCACCTTGTCAACTTTTCAGGTAGACTTCGATCCATGGACACCGAGCCGATCCAGGACGCCACGTCGCAGCCCGACGAGATCACCCGCGAGGTCGTCGACCTGATGGCGAACCTGGTCGCACTGTTCCACCGCGAGTACGAGGACGCCGCCGCCGCGCGCTCGCTCACCGGCGCCCAGGCCAAGGTGCTCGCCCTGCTGCGGCGCGGGCCGATGCCGATGCGCCAGATCGCCCAGACGCTCAGCTGCGAGCCGTCCAACATCACCGGCATCGTCGACCGGCTCGAATCCCGCGGCTTCGTCACCCGCGAGGCCGACCGGCAGGACCGCAGGGTCAAGCTGGTCGCGGCCACCGACACCGGCTCGGCCGCCTCCACGGAACTGCGCGAATCGCTGAACTTCGCCCGCGAACCACTGGCCGCGCTCGACCCGGCCGAACGGACCGCCCTGCGCGACCTGCTCCGGCGGATGCTCGCGGGCGCCTCGGGGCCCGGCGCGTGACCAGCATCACAGGCCCGGGGGGATATTC
The DNA here is from genome assembly GCF_014596515.1 of Streptomyces sp. CBMA156. Taxonomy (GTDB): domain Bacteria; phylum Actinomycetota; class Actinomycetes; order Streptomycetales; family Streptomycetaceae; genus Kitasatospora. The sequence continues at coordinate 10,630 of NZ_MSJQ01000120.1, read as the reverse complement.
GTCCGTCCCGGGGAGGTAACCGAACCGCCTTCCGGAACGTCTAACGTTCGAACATCGAACGCGAGAGATCTGAAACGGGGGGCACGGAGGATGAGCAGCAGCACGCGCCGGCGCCGCTACCTGCGGACCGCCATCGGCCTGGCCGCCGTACTGGTGCTGTCGGTCGTGGGCGCGGGAGCCTGGTTCTACCACCGGCTGGACAACAACATCACCACCTTCGACGCGGGCGGCGTCGCCACCGAGCGCCCGCCGGCCCCCGTTCCGGCCACCCCGGGCGCCTCCGTCCCGGTCAACGTGCTGCTGCTCGGCTCGGACACCCGCGACGGCGGCAACGACGCCCTGGGCGGCGGCGACGAGGGCGTCGGCCACTCGGACACCGCGATCCTGGTGCACATCTACGCCGACCACAAGCACGCCGTCGGCGTCTCCATCCCCCGCGACGCCCTGGTCACCATCCCGTCCTGCCGGCTGCCGAACGGCAACTGGACGACGGCGAAGACCGACCAGATGTTCAACTCCGCCTTCACCGTGGGCCTGGCGGCCCAGGGCAACCCGGCCTGCACCCAGAACACCGTCGAGAAGCTCACCGGGCTGCGGATCGACCACACCATGGTGGTCGACTTCAAGGGCGCGGCCGCGATGTCCGACGCGGTGGGCGGCGTGGAGGCCTGTGTGCCCAACGACGTCGACGAGTACGGCATACACCTCAAGAAGGGCCTCCAGAAGCTCTCCGGGCAGTCCGCGGTGGACTACCTGCGGGCCCGCCACGGCTTCGGCGACAACTCCGACATAGGCCGGATGATGCGCCAGCAGGCCTTCCTCTCCTCGATGATCAGGAAGGTGCAGAGCCAGGGCTTCTCGCTGCCCACCCTGCTGCCGCTGGCCGACGCCGCCACCAAGTCGCTCACCGTGGACGAGGGGCTGGGCACCGCGATGAAGCTGGTGGACTTCGCCCGGTCGGTGCAGGACATCAAGCTCTCCGACGTCTCCTTCGTCACCGCGCCCTGGCGTTACGCCGGCGACCGGGTGCGGCTGGTCCAGCCGGACGCCGACACCCTCTGGAAGCTGCTGCGCGAGGACCGCACCCTGGACGGCCAGAGCACCGCGGGGACCGGCCAGGTGACCTCCTCCCCCGGCGCCGACCCGAGCGGCGCGCCCGCGCCGGGCACCCCGCTCACCCCGGAGCAGACCGCGGCGCCGATCACCGTGGTCAACGGGGTCGGCACGCCCGGCCTGGCCGGCTCCGGCGCCGAGACGCTCAAGGCGCGCGGCTTCCGGAACATCACGCTCGGCCCCAACTCCCCCGGGCAGCAGGCCACCCGGGTCTCCTACGACCCCGCGCTGAAGGCCACCGCCGACCAGGTGGTGGCGCTCTTCCCCGGCGCCAAGGCCGTCGAGGAGCCCGGCTCGGAGGCGATCACCGTCACCCTCGGCCCCGACTACCCCACGGCGGGCACCCGGATCGACTCGGTCACCGCCCCGAGCCCGGCACCCGGAGCCCCGGCCGGCGCCACCCCCGGTGCCGCCGCCGGCGCCAACCCCGGCGCCACCCCGGGCGGCATCCCCACCGGGATAGCGGAGAACACCCGCAACGCCGACACCGACCCGTGCGCCAAGCTGTCCTTCGGCTGACCGCCCGCTACCGCGGGTCCGGCAGCCCGGTGACGACGGCGGTGAGGCGGGTGCCCCGGGGGAAGGCGCCCGCCGCCGCCAGGTCGGCCAGCGCGGCGAGCAGCTTGGCGACGTAGCGGCGCTCCAGCGGGACGCCGTGCCGGCGCTCGAACCGCTCGGCGAAGCCGTCCAGTTCGGCCGTGACCTTGCCGTACCCGCCACCGTGGTGCCCGTGGTCGATCCGCCAGTTGCCGAACTCGCGTCCGTAGGCGGCCCGGTGCAGCCGGGCGACCTCCGCCTCCAGGTAGCCCTCGCCGCCGCGCAGCACGGCCACCCCGAGCGCCCGCGCACCCGGCGGCAGGCCCGCCGCGATGCCCGCCAGGGTGCCCCCGGTGCCGACCGGGCAGCAGACCACGTCCCGCTCGCCGAGCCCGGGCAGTTCGGCCGGGATCGCGGCCGCGCCGACGGCGGCCAGCGCGTTGGAGCCGCCCTCGGGGAGCACCAGGCAGCGGCCCCAGCGGCGGAGCAGGGCGTCCGTGCCGTGCTCCCCCTCGGCCCGGCCGGTGGCCTCCCGGTACTCGGCACGGGTCAGGAACTCCAGCCGCATCCCGGAGGCCTCGGCGGCCCGCAGCGACCAGTTGCGCGGCCGGCCGGCCAGTTCCTCGCCGCGGACCAGCCCGACGCTCTCCAGCCCGAGCGCCCCGGCGGCCGCCGCCACGGCCCGCAGATGGGTCGAGTACGCGCCGCCGAAGGTCAGCAGCCGGGTGTGGCCCCGCTCCACGGCGGCGGCCAGGTTGGGCGCCAGCTTGCGCCACTTGTTGCCGGGGACGGTGGGGTGCAGCAGGTCGTCGCGCTTCAGCCGCAGCGCCACCCCGGCCCGGGCGAAGGCCTCGTCGGCGCAGTCCACCAGCGGGGTCGGCAGCAGGGCGGGTTCGAGCACCCGGCCAGCTTACGGGTGTGCGTGGAGCCCGGCCGCCGGATCGGCGACCGGGCTCCAGCCCCCTGTACGGGCCGTCTCCCCCGTGGACGGCCCGTCAGCCCACCGAGGCGCTCTCCGCCGCCTGGCCCGCCGTCCGCCAGGCCAGCGCCGTGCCGAGCGCGCGCGGGACCGGGCCGGCCGCCAGGGCGAGCTTCCCGATCCGGCCGCGGTACTCCCTGCGCTGCCCGGAGCTCAGGACCGAACGGAGCTTCCCCGCCGCGACCAGGGCGGTCAGCGCCGCGTCGGCCGGGTCGACCCGGCTGAGCGGTCCCTTGAGCGCCCCGGTGACGGAGGCCGCCAGCGCCTCCCGGGCCCCCGGGCCGTCCAGCGCGACCAGGGTCACCGGGAACAGCCCGGCCACCCGGTGCGGCCGGAGGGTGATCCGGCCGGAGTCCGCCAGGCCGTCCCTGACCCGGCGGATCGGCTGGTCGTGCCCGTAGCTCCTGGCACGGCCGACCCACCAGCTCCAGCTGTGCTGCCGGGTCTCCCTGATCTGGCCCAACAGGCGGGCGCTGTAAGGGTCGAGGCCCGCCTCGGCGGCGCCGGCCCGGACCCGGGCGACGGCCTTGCGGCCCTCCTCGTACAACAGGCCCCGGCGCAGCAGTTCGGTCAGCGCCGCCGCCTGGAGCAGCAGGTTGAGCGAGGAGTGCTGGGTGGTCCGCCCGCGCCGCGGGTCGTAGGCGAGCAGGTACAGCTTCTCGGGGAGGGTGGCGGGCAGTTCCATGTCGGTCTCCGAAGGTCTTCTGAGCGCCCGGCCCCGCGGTCAGTCCTCGTCGGGACCGACGCTCTCCGGGCTCTCCTTGGGCGGGCGGCCGCGCCGGGGAAGCCGGGCCGCGCCGGTGGGCATCCGGCCCGCGTCGCCGAGGGCGCGGCGGAGCAGGAACTCGATCTGCGCGTTGGTGCTGCGCAGGTCGTCCGCGGCCCATCGGGCGAGTGCGTCGTGAACTGAAGGGTCCAGCCGCAACAGGAGCTTCTTCCGTTCCGTCGCCAAGGCCTCGCCTTACTGGTAGAGGGAACCCGTGTTCACGACGGGCTGGGTGCCGCGCTCGCCGCAGAGCACCACCAGGAGGTTGCTCACCATGGCGGCCTTGCGCTCCTCGTCCAGATCCACGACATCGCGTTCGGCGAGCCGGTCCAGCGCCTCCTCGACCATGCCGACGGCGCCCTCGACGATCAGTCTGCGCGCCGCGACCACGGCCCCGGCCTGCTGGCGCTGGAGCATCACCTGGGCGACCTCCGGAGCGTACGCGAGCCTGGTGATCCGGGACTCGACGACCCGCACACCGGCCGCGGCGACCCGGGCGGAGATCTCGGCGGAGAGCTTGCGGGCGATCTCCTCCGCGCCGTCGCGCAGCGACAACTGGCCCTCGTGGTGGGCGTCGTAGGGGTAGCTGGTGGCGATGTGCCGCACGGCCGTCTCGGTCTGGATGGCGACGAAGTCGGCGTAGTCGTCCACCTCGAACACCGCCATCGCGGTGTCCTCGACCTGCCAGACCACCACGGCGGCGATCTCGATCGGGTTGCCGTCCGCGTCGTTGACCTTGCTGGTCTCGGTCTCGTGGTTGCGGATCCGCAGCGAGATGTGCCGGCGGCTGGTGAACGGGTTCAGCCAGGTCATCCCCTCGGCCCGGATGGTGCCCCGGTAGCGCCCGAGCAGCTGGACCACCCTGGCCTGGCCCGGCGAGACCACCGTCAGCCCGAACATCAGCAGCAGCGAGCCGAGCAGCAGCAGCGGCCCGACGACCATCAGCGCGACGCCCGCCCCCTTGCTGCCGCCGGACAGCTGGACCGCGCCGCCGACGAAGGAGCCGATCCCGGCGAGCAGCCCGAGCAGCGTGCCGCCGAGCACCGGCAGGCCGGCCGCCCCGGTGATGACCTTCTCGGTGATCTTGGGGACCGGGAGGTCCAGGGCGGGGCCGTCCTCGACGGTCGTACGCGGTGTGGTCATGGGGCGACTCCTTCGGCAGGCACTCTCATCCGATGGCAAAGTGATATCACTTTTTCCCACCCGCCGCCATCCGGCCGTACGGGGCGACCCCCGGCACCGGCCACCCGCCACCGATGCGGCAGACTTGTCGACCCGTACGAATGTTCATAAGTGCCACCCGACATCTGCACACTCAGCATCGTTTGTGGGGGAATCGCATCCATGACAGCGCTTGCCGGATCTGTCGACATACCGGACAGAACGAACCCGGGCGCGGGGACCGAGCGGCACCGCCCGGGGACCGGGTTCGAACGGCCGAACGCGGCACAGCTCCGGCTCGCCGCGGCCCTCCTGATCCTCCCGCCGCTGTTCCACCTGGTCTCGGCCGACCTGCTGACCTTCGCACTGATCTGGTACGCCGCCGCGACCCTCATCCGCTCCCGGGCCACCGCCTTCGACCGGCTGATGGTCTCCGGCGGCGTCCTGATCGGCTGGACCTGCGCACTCAGCCTGCTCGCCGGCTACTGGCCGTGGGGCCTGCACCCGGTGGCGCTCGCCGAGGCCACCGCGGTGCCGCTGATCGCGATCCTGCTCCTCCAGGGCCCCCGGCCCGCCGGGCCGGCCCAGCGGCCGTGGGTGCGGCTGCGCCGGCTGGTTCCCACCCGGGACCTCGCGCTGCTGCTGCCCGCGGCCGCGGCCGTCGCGTTCACGCTGTACCCGGTCGTCCGCCGGAACGCCACCGAGCGGCTGGGCCTGATCATCTCGTTCGAGGACCTCGCCCGGCACGCGGCACTGTACGACACCATCCTGCGTGTGGGCGGCCTGACCTCCCTGCACAAGAGCGAGGCCGCCGTCTCCGTCACGACGGGCCTCGACACCTACCCGCAGGGCAGTCACCTGACGCTGGCCGTGATCACCGGCTTCCTGCGGGGCGGTACCACCCAGGGCCCGGCGCTCGCCCAGATGTCGCTGTTCATCCTGCTGTCCGCCCTGACCGCGGCCGGCCTGGCGGTCGCCGTCCTGTGGGCGGTGCAGCGGGTCGCCGGCCGCGCGCTGCGCGGCTGGCGCGGCCTGGCCCTCGCCCTGCCCACCGCCGTCTACCTGGTCGTCGCCGAGGTGCCGCAGCTACAGGCCCGCGGCTTCCTGAGCGAGATCTTCGCGCTCGGGCTGTTCGCCCTGCTGCTCGCCCTGGCGATCAGGCCGCTCAGCCGCTTCCACGAGCAGGTCGTGGCGCTCGGCGCCCTGACGGTCGGCATCTCCTTCGGCCACTACCTGCTGCTGCCGGCCGTCGGAGCCGTGGTGCTCGCCTGGGCCGTCATGCACCGGCGGAACTGCTTCCGGCACTGGCCGACCGTGCTGGCCACCGCCGCGGTGACCGGCGTCCTCGCACTGTTCCCGCCGTACAGCAACGCCAAGTCGGCCGGTTCGGCGGACGTGCTGACCCTTCCCGGCAGCATCAGCCCGGTCGGCCGGCACCTGCTGCTCCCCCTCGTGGTGGCCGCGTTCCTCGCCCTGCTGACCCGCAGCGCGCGCGCCAACCGCTCGCGCCGGGTCGCGCTGGCCTCGCTCGCCGCGGTCTCACTGCTCTGCTACGGCGTGATGGAGTACCAGCTCCGCACGGCGGGCACCACCTCGTACTTCTACGAGAAGATGATCCATCAGCTGATGGTCGTCGGGGTGATCTGCTTCGCCGCCGCCCTGCTGCCCGCGTTCGGCCGCCGCGTGTTCGCCGGGCCGGGCACCGCACCGGCCCCCGGCGCACGCCCGACCGTCCGGTCCCGCTTCCGCTCGGGGGTGCCCGTGGTCGCCGTCGCGGGCTGCCTGGCCTTCGCCGTCCTCAGCAACGCCCAGCCCGACTCCGGCAAGGCCGGCTGGGAGGGCAGCCCCGGGCGGTCCCAGCTGAACGGCACCGGCGCGCACTTCAAGCTGGCCCAGCGGATCGCCGTCCTCAACACCGACCACCCGCAGGACGGCCGGCTGCCGGTCTCCCTCGCCGGCGCCCGCGCCTGGGGCGAGGCCAGCCCGGACTGGAGCGGCGTCGAGGACAACCTCTGGCTGAGCGTGCTCAACCGCAACCAGGGCAGCACCTGGGAACTGTGGGCCTGGGCGATCGGCCACCGCAGCGCCCAGGAGATGGCGGACTTCGCCGCCTCCCGGCCGGCGACCCCGCTCCGCTTCTACGTCGACGAGGGCTCGCCGCTGCTCGCCGACCTGAAGGCGCTGGCAGCCGCGGGCAGGCTCCCGGACCTGGCCGTCTCCGCGCTGCACTACGAGAGCGGCGACGTGAGCATCCGGCCGGTCGCTCTCCGCTGAGCCGCACCGACGACTGTGGGGCCGTCACCGTTCCCCGGTGACGGCCCCACAGTCGTGGCCCGGCTCCGTCGCCCGGCCTCGCCGGAAGTCCCCGGATGTCCCCGGGCAGGGTGAAACGCGGCGTGGCAAACTCCGGCGGACGAGATCCTGCCCTACAGTTCCACTCGGCGGAAACGGGCGTTCGGGCTGGTCAGGGGCCTTCTCGAAGGCGGCCGACAACAGCCGGGGGCAGGAAGGTGGGGCGGGTGGGACTCGAACCCACGACCAAGGGATTATGAGTCCCCTGCTCTAACCGGCTGAGCTACCGCCCCGGTTCGCCGCACGCGCCGGTCGTCGGCACGGCAGCAGCAGACGGCCCCAGCGAGGCCGTCCCGGGCAGCATAGCCGGTCGATCACCCGCGGTGCGCGCCGGGGGCGCAGCCGGGGCGACGGTCCGCTCCGCTCCGGGCGGCGCAGCCCGGGTGGCGGCGGAGCTCCCCGCCCGGGCAGCCCGGGCGGATGACGACGTGTGGGACGCCGGCGGCGACACCACCGGCCCGCCGGGCACCCGGCGGTGGCGCCGCCGGGCACGGCCTGGTAGATCTTCCTCACGAACGGCGGAACGCACGGCCCCGGTGCCCGCCCCGAGGAACGAGACGGAGACCCGATGGCCTCCCGCCCGGCACGGCCCGCGCACACGGTACGAACGGTCGCGCTGACCGCCCTGCTGCTGGCCGTCGGCACCGCGTGCGGCGGCCAGGACGGGGCGCCCACGGCCGAGGTCGCGCAGCAGAGCCCCGCCCGGGACCGGATCGGCACCCTCTCCATCCACACCGCGCAGGGCCCCCGGGCCTGCACCGCGAGCGTGGTGCACAGCCCCCGGCGCAATCTGCTGGTCACCGCGGCGCACTGCGTGCAGACCCGCCGGATCGGCCTGCTGGACGGCCTGGTGTTCACCCCCGGCTACCGCAACGGATCGACCCCGTACGGGACTTGGCCGGTACAGGCGATCACCGTCGACCCGCGCTGGGCGGCCGGCGACGACCCCGAGTACGACGTGGCGTTCGTCACCGTGGGGCCGGTCGACGGCCGGCAGGTCGAGGACGCGGTCGGCGGCAACCCGCTCGGCACCGGCCAGGGCTTCGGGCTGTCCGTCTCGGTGACCGGCTACCCGAACGAGAGCGACGAGCCGATCACCTGCGCGGTCCGGACCCGCGAGCAGAGCGCCACCCAGGAGCGCTTCGACTGCGGCGGCTACACCGACGGCACCAGCGGCAGTCCGTGGGTCGCGACGGACGGCACGGTGGTGGGCGTGATCGGCGGCTACCAGGAGGGCGGGGAGACCCCGGGCACCTCGTACAGCATCACCTTCGACCAGCGGGTCGACGCCCTCTACCGGACCGCGACCACCTGACCCGGAACCGGGCGGGGCGGCGGCGCCCACCCGGGCCCGCGCCCGGGCCCGGTGTCGCGTACGTCACGTCGCGCGAGCGTACCGGGACAACACGAAGGCCCCCCGGTCGACCGAGGGGCCTTCGCTCTGAGCAGTCACCGGGCGGACCCGGTGCAGCTCCCGCAATTGGACTCGAACCAATAACCTGCCGATTAACAGTCGGCTGCTCTGCCAATTGAGCTATGCGGGATCGCGGTACTCGACTTCCGTACCACGGAAGGGAACTGGGCCCCGGAGGGCTTCGCTCCCGGCTCCCCCAATTGGACTCGAACCAATAACCTGCCGATTAACAGTCGGCTGCTCTGCCAATTGAGCTATGGGGGATCGGCTTCCGCTTCGGCCCCCGGTGTCCCGGGTTCCTCGGCGCTCGCTGCGGGACATACATTAGCGCACTCGGGGGGGTGGTCCGCCAATCGCTTTCCCGGGTTGCCGCCGGGCGGCCGCCGGGCGGCCGCCCGGCGTGCCCCGCGCGCGCCCGGCGACGGGGGCGGGGATGCTGGGGCGCGGACGGTTCGCCGTCCCGACGGTTCGCCGTCCCGACGGACGGGTAGGGCAATGCGGCAGAAGCCGCCAGGAGAGGGTGGATCCGATCATGTGGAAGCTGTCGTTGGCCGCGGGCTTCGCGGCCGGCTACGTCCTGGGCTCGCGAGCCGGGCGCCGGCGCTACGAACAGATCTCCAAGGTCACCCGGCAGATCGCCCGGAACCCCACGGTGCAGGGGGCGACCTACCGGGCACGGCAGCAGGCCGGCGCGGTGGCCGGGAAGGCGGCCGGGGTGGTCGCGGACCGGGTCGGCGACCGGCTGCCGAACGCCGTCACCGACCGGGTGCCGTACTTCAACCGCTCCCGGGCGGAGGACGACGGCTGGGGCACCTTCCGGCCGTGACGGGCAACCGTTGCACCGCCTCACGTGAGGCGGTGCAACGGCGACCCGCCGCCCGTCCGTGACGGGACGGTGACGCCCGGGCCACGCGCACCCGGGCCCGGTGTCGCGAACCGGCAACGGCCCGCCCGGCCCGGACGCGTCCGGAGCCGGGCTGAGGCATGATCTCGACATGGCCATCGTCGCGGGGATAGACAGCTCGACCAACCGCACCAGGATCGTCGCGTGCGACGCCGACACCGGCGCCGTCCTGCGCTCGGGCAAGGCGCCGCACCCCGTCCCCGAGGACCAGGACCTGCGCCCGGGCGAGGCCGACCCGCAGGTCTGGCTGCACTCGCTCGGCGACGCCGCCACCGGCGGCCTGCTGGAGGGCGTCCGGGCGATCGGGGTCAGCGCGCAGCAGCACGGGATGATCGGCCTGGACGCGGGCGGGGTGCTGGTCCGCCCGGCGATCCTGTGGAACGACCCCCGCTCCAGCGGCGCCGCCGCCAAGCTGCTGGACGCCCTCGGCGGCCCGGCCGCCTGGACCGCCGCGATCGGCGCCGTGCCCGCCCCCACGTACACCGTCGCCAAGCTGCGCTGGCTGGCCGAGTTCGAGCCGGCCAACGCCCGCCGGGTCGCCGAGGTGCTGCTGCCCCACGACTGGCTGGTCTGGCAGCTGCTCGGCCACCCCAGGCGCCGCACCACCGACCGCGGCGACGCCTCCGGCACCGGCTACTGGTCGCCGGTCACCGGCGAGTACCGGCAGGACCTGGTCGAGCTGGCACTCGGCCACGAACTCAGGCTGCCCGACGTCCTGCCCCCGTCCGAGCCCGCCGGGCACACCCCCGAGGGCCTGCTGATCTCGGCCGGAACCGGCGACAACATGGCCGCCGCGCTGGGCCTGGGCCTCGGCCCCGGCGACGCGGTGGTCTCGCTCGGCAGCGCCGGGACGATCTTCGCGGTGCACGAGGAGGCCGTGGTGGACGCCTCCGGACTGGTCTCCTCCTTCGCCGACGCCAGCGGCCGGCACCTGCCGATGGTCGCCACCCTCAACGCCGCCCAGGTGCTGCGCTCCACCGCCGCCCTGCTCGGCCGGGACCTGGAGGGCCTGAGCGACCTCGCCCTGCACTCCTCCCCCGGCGCGTACGGCCTGGTGCTGCTGCCCTACCTGGACGGCGAGCGCACCCCCGCGCTGCCGCACGCGGCGGGCACCCTGACCGGCCTGCGGGCCGAGGCGATGACCCCTCAGCACCTGGCCAGGGCCGCCGTCGAGGGCATGCTGTGCAACATCGCCGACGCCCTCGACGTGCTGCGCGCCCAGGGAGTCGAGGTGAAGCGGGTGTTCCTGCTCGGCACGGCCGGGCGGCTGCCCGCCGTCCGGCACATCGCCCCGATGCTGTTCGGCGTCCCGGTCGTGGTGCCGCCGCCGGGTGCGCACGCCGCCCGCGGGGCAGCCCGGCAGGCCGCCTGGGCCCTGGCGGGCACCCCGGAGCCGCCGCGGTG
>NZ_MSJQ01000012.1 GCF_014596515.1 Streptomyces sp. CBMA156 | reverse complement strand
GGAGGCGAGCGCCGCGCCGCCGAGCACCAGCGCCAGCCGGCGCACCGAGCGCCCGGCCAGCCGCAGCGGGAACCGCTTGCGGGTGGCCAGCAGCAGGACGGTGGTCAGCAGCGGCAGCAGCAGCGCCTCGACGAAGTACTGCACCACGTCCCGGCCGACCGGCCCGGCGTCCAGGTACAGCCAGCACAGCAGCGCCGCCCAGAGCAGCTCGGTGGCCACGGTGACCAGCCAGGCGAACCGCAGCCCCCGGCGCAGGCCCTCGGCGAGCACCAGCAGCAGCGCGGGGAACAGCGCGGCCATCATCCGGCCCGGGGTGTCGAAGATCCGGACCACGGCGTGCGCCCGGGCGCAGTCGTGCGCCGACACCGCGCAGAAGTCGGCGACCTCCTCCGGGCTGAGCCGGTGCGAGAGGTACAGCTCCGAGAAGGTGTTGAACGGCCCGCTGGCGTTGTCGTACAGCGAGGCGATCAGCGGCCCGAAGGCCGCGGCGACCAGGCAGAGCGCGACCAGCACCCGGGTCTCGGAGTGCGAGGAGCGGTGACTGCGCAGGTGCGGACGGCCCCGGCTGACCAGCGCGCCCAGGCCGAGCCCGGCCAGCGCCGCGGCGCACCGCTGGACGCTCTGCAGGTGGCCCACGTACAGCGTCATCACCAGCGGGACGAGCAGCACCAGCAGGTGCAGCCGGCGGCGCCAGAGCACGGTGAGCCGGTAACCGAGCACCCCGGCCAGCGCGAACAGGCCGACGGCGGGGCCGACCGAGATCTGGTCGGCCACCGAGACCGTCCACGGCTCCCCCGCCGAGGAGCCGAACGCGACCAGCGCGGTGCCCAGCAGGGTGCCGACGACCTGCCCGCCGACCAGCACCGCGAGGGTGCGCGGCCGCCCGAGCCGGTGCTCGGCGGCCGGGCCGACCAGGAGCAGCAGCAGGCTGGTGAACACGTACGAGCCGCTGCCCGAGCACCAGAACACCGAGGTGACCGGCGTCCACCAGTGGCCGTCGGCCAGCGTGGACGTTCCGACCCCGGCCCGTTCCAGCAGCCGGTCGGACGGGCCGTGGGCCAGGCTGCCGGTGGCCGCGCCGAGCAGCCAGAGCCCGGCCAGCAGGGCCAGCGTCAGCGGCGCCGAGCGCAGCCGGGCACCGAGCGCCCTGGCCGCCCGCCGGACCCGCTGCGGGCGCGGCTCGGGCGTCCGGGTGACCGGGGCCCGGTCGGTGCCGCGGCCGGTCGCACGCCCCGCGTCCGGCCCGGCCCCGTGCTCGCCGACGGCGGCGGCGACCAGCGCGGTCCCCGCCCCGGTCACCGGGTCAGCCCGGTCTGCTGGGCGAGCCACGGGAGCTGCTGGGCGATGCCGGGGCGGAAGACGACCCAGCCGTGGCCGCCCGGCATCAGCTCGAACTTGGACTTCATGCCGGCCGCCTGCACGGCCTCGTAGACCTTCTCCATCTGCGGTCTGAACTCCTCGTCGGTCTCGCCGACGACCAACGCGACGTTGGTGTCCGGGAACTTCCTGCGGGCCATCACCTGGAGCGGATCGACCGCGTCGAACTTCTTCTCGTCACCACCGAACGCGGCCTTGACGGTCTGTTCCCGACTGCCCAGGGTCGGCTCGTCCTGACCCGACATGTCGAGGACGGTGCCGTACACGTCGGACGCGTTGACACCGAGCTGGAGCGCGCAGGTGCCGCCCATCGAGGCGCCCCCGATCGCCCAGGCGTTCCGTCCGGTCGCGGCCTGGAGGTTCTGGTGGACCCAGGTGGGGACGTCCACCGCCAGGTAGGTCTGGGTCTTGGCGATCTTCGAGTCGAGGCAGAGCGTGTTGGCCCAGGTGGAACCGAGCTGATCGGGCATCACCACGATCGGCGCGAGGCCGCCGTGGTCCGCGGCGTAGGCGTCCAGCGCCTCGTTGATCTGCGCGGAGAGCACCCAGTCCCCCGGGACGCCGGGCTGACCGGTGATCATCACGACCACCGGGAGCAGCGGCCGCGGGGTGGCCTGGTAGGCGGGCGGGAGGTAGACGTACGCGTCCCTGGCCTTGAACCCCGACTTGGTGCCGGGGATCGGCACCACCGAGACGGTGCCCTTCTCCGGCAGGCCCGCCGGGGGCTGCCAGACCTCCTCCAGCACCTTGCCCGGCGGGGTGGCCAGGGTCTGGCCGACCTTGGTGGCGACCAGCCCGTCGGTCCTGGTCAGCCACGGCGCCAGCATGACGCGCCCGCTCGGGAACTGGCCGAAGCCGATGTTGACCTGGGAGGAGGCCATCAGCACCACCAGGCCGCTCAGGCCCAGTGCGAGCCCCCGCCGCTTCCAGGTGAGCCGGCGGACCCGGTAGCCGGCCAGGCAGAGCGCGGTGAGGGCGACGGCCGTCCACCAGGTGACGTACCGGGGCGTGCCCTCCGGGAAGGGGTGCCACCAGCCGTCGATCACGACGTCCAGGAGCAGGCTGAGCACGGCCGCGGTGAGCAGCGCGGCGGGCAGTCGGAACCGCCACCAGCTCCGCCCGCGGCCGACGGTCAGCGCGAACAGCGCCGCCCAGCCGGCCGCCAGCACGGCGTGCGGAATCGGGCCCTCGGTGAGCGGCCAGTCGATCGGGTTCCAGCGGGAGGCAAGGGTCAGCGTGGTCATGCGGCTTCGCCCGGCCGGGTCGTGTCGGCCAGGAACCCGTAGGCGACGACGTTGCCGTCGTAGCCGTGTTCCTCGCTGTACGCGCCGCCACAGGTGATCACCCGCAGCTGTGCGTCGCCGGCCTGACGGTAGACCCGGTCGTCCGGGAAGTCCTTTCGGTCGTGCACTTCGATGGCGTAGAGCTGGTAGACGGCGGTGGCGCCGTCCGCCCGGGCGATCTCGATCCGGTCCCCCCGGTGGAGCGCGCCCAGATGGTAGAAGACGGCCGGTCCGGCCTTGTTGTCGACGTGTCCCGCCAGGATCGCGGTGCCGCGCTGGCCGGGGCTGGCGCCGCCGCGGTACCAGCCCGCCAGGTTCCGGTCCGCCTCGGGCGGGGTCTGGAGGTGGCCCGCGGCGTCCAGTCCGAGCGCGGTGACCGGGGCGTCCAGCCGGACCGCGGGGATGCGGATCCTGGTCGGCGCGGACGGGCCCAGCGGCGGGACGACCGAGACCGGCGCGATCCCGGCCTGGGCCTGGCCGGCCCCGGGCGCGGGCGGCAGCACCGACGGACCGCCGTCGTGCAGCAGCCAGGCACCGAACACCAGCGCGGCTCCCGCCGCCAGGGTGCCCGGCCAGGGGCTCCTGCTCTGCTGGACGCCCACGGGCGCTCCCCTCTGCCGACGAGACTCCGCTTTCTGGGAGTTTCCTGGGAACAATTCAACCGGAACGGACTGTAAGGCACGTCCATACGACGGTCGTACCGGCACCCGCCGATCGGCAGGGTCGACGGCGTCTTTCCTGCGCCATGTGCGCGGCCGGTCGCGGAGCGCGACGACCACCCCCCACGTACGATCGCCGCGGGACCACACCCGACACGACCTACCGACGGTCCGACGGGCCGGTTCGGTTGCGTCGTTCGGGGGATCGCCCGCGACCGCGCGCTGCGCCTCTTCGACCGGCCCCGCCCCCGTGCCATGCTGACCCGGTCGCGGGGCCCTCACCCCACCCGCCCCGAGCCGGACTCCGTACTCCCGCACGCCGCGCCCGCCCCACGAACGGAGTGACCATGGAAGCCCTCTCCCGCCGGACCCTGCTGGCGGCCGGTGCCGCCACCGCCGCCACCCTGGCGGCGGGCTGCGGCAGCAACCACGCCGCCGACGGGGAGCGGGCGACCGGCACCACCGGGGCCGCCACCGTCCCCGCCACCGGCGCGGCCGACGAGCGGGGCGACTCCCCCACTCCGGCCCCGGCCCCCAGGCCGCAGGCCGTCCTGATCGGCGACGGCTCCACCTCGGACACCGGCGCCCAGCCGCACCAGCCCGTCCCCGACCAGCTGCGGCCCGGCCAGCGCCCGCCGCAGTTCGTGGTCTTCTCCTGGGACGGCGCCGGCGAGCTCGACAACGGCCTGTTCGCCCGCTTCCGCCGGCTGGCGCAGGAGCACGACGCGAAGATGACCTTCTTCCTCAGCGGCCTCTACCTGCTGCCCGAGTCCAGGAAGGACCTCTACCGCCCGCCCCAGCACAAGGCCGGCGCCTCCGACATCGGCTACCTGAGCGACCAGCACATCCGGGACACCCTGGAGAACGTGCACGCGGCCTGGCTGGAGGGCCACGAGATCGGGACCCACTTCAACGGCCACTTCTGCGGCTCCACCGGCGTCGGCAAGTGGTCCCCCGAGGAGTGGGACAGCGAGATCCAGCAGGCGATGGACTTCGTGACGAACTGGCGCACCAACACCGGCTTCACCGACCTGCCGGCGCTGCCCTTCGACTACCGCAAGGAGCTGATCGGCAGCCGCACCCCCTGCCTGGAGGGCCAGCGCAACCTGCTGCCCACCGCGGTCAAGCGCGGCTGGCGCTACGACAGCAGCGGCAACGGCACCCAGATGTGGCCGCAGAAGATCCAGGGCGGCGCGCTGTGGGACCTCCCGCTGCAGTCCATCCCGTTCCCCGGGCACACCTTCCAGGTGCTCTCGATGGACTACAACATCATGTACAACCAGTGCGGCCCCAACACCAAGGCCGACCCGGCGCTCCACCCCGGCTTCCAGACCCAGGCCCGCGACGCCTACCTGATGGGCTTCGACCGCGCCTACAACGGCAACCGGGCGCCGTACGTCATCGGCAACCACTTCGAGGAGTGGAACGGCGGCATCTACATGAACGCCGTCGAGGACGCCCTGAAGGCCATCGCGGGCAAGCCGGAGGTCCGGCTGGTCTCCTTCCGCCAGCTGGTCGACTGGCTGGACGCCCAGGACCCCGCGGTGCTGCGCAAGCTCCAGACGCTCGCCCCCGGGCAGTCCCCGGGCGGCGGCTGGGAGGCCTTCCTCGGCAGCCCGGCGGCACCGCCGGCCCCCGCCGCCGGCGCCGTCGGCTGACCGTCAGGCCTTCGTCCGCACCCGGCCGGAGAGCAGCGCGCCGATCAGCGCCACCGCGGCCATCGACAGCAGGATCACCGCGAAGGCGCCGGGCGAGCCGGCCGCCTCGCCGCCCTCGTGGGCGGCGGCGAGCGTGCCGCCGCCCAGCGCCGCGAACATCACCCCGGCCAGGCCCGTCAGCAGCACGTTGCCCAGCGCGTCGCTCATCTGGAGGGCGGCCGAGTTGGCCCCGGCGTCCTCCGGCGCGGAGAGCTTCATCATCAGCACGCTGACGGTCGCGATCGCCATCCCCATCCCGATGCCGCCGACGCCCCAGGCCACCGCCGCGGCCCAGGCCGGCACCGCGGGGACCAGCACCAGCGCGGCGCCCGCGATCGCCACCGCGGTCAGCACGAAGCCGCCCCGGATCATCGCCTCGCGGTAGCGCTCCGCCCCCGGCCGCCCCTGGAGCCAGGAGCCCAGCGCCCAGGTGAGCCCGCCGCTGGTCAGGGTCAGCCCGGACAGCGTCGGCGAGAGGTCCCGCTGGGTGGTCATCATCAGCGGGACGAAGGCCTCGGCCCCGAGGAACGCCCCGGCCGCCAGCCCGCGCAGCAGGATCACCGTCGGCAGACCCCGTCCGGCCCGCAGGGTCCCCCGCGGCAGCAGCCCCAGGACGGCCGGCACCAGCAGCGCCGCCCCGGCGATCCCGGGGAGCAGCCCGACCAGGTCGCGCCGCTGGCCGGCGTACTGCAACAGGCCCGCGCCGGCCGCCGCCATCGCGGCCAGCAGGGTGCGGCGGCGGTCGAAGGCCGCGCCCCTGACCACCGGGTGCTCCCGCTCGGAGCGGGCCAGCGCCGGGCCCATCACCGCCAGCGGCAGCAGGATCAGCGCCGGCACGGCCAGGAAGACCCAGCGCCAGCCCAGGTGCTGGGTGACGGCTCCGGAGACCAGCGGGCCCAGGATCGAGGGCAGCACCCAGGCCGAGGAGAAGGCCGCGAACACCGCCGGCCGCAGCCGGTCCGGGTAGGCCCGGCCGACCACCACGTACAGCGCGACGATCACCAGCCCGCCGCCCAGGCCCTGGATCGCCCGCCCGGCCACGAACACCCACATGCCGGGCGCCGTACCGGCCACCACCAGACCCACGCCGAACACCGCGATGCCGGTGAACAGCGGCCGCAACGGCCCGCTCCGGTCGCACCACTGGCCGGAGACGACCAGGGCGAACAGCGTGGTGGTGAAGTACCCGGAGAAGGCGAAGGCGTACAGCCCGAGGCCGTCCAGCTCGCGGGCCGCGGTGGGCATCGCGGTGTTGACGGCGGTCGCCTCGAAGGCGATCACCAGGACCACCGAGACGATCCCCAGCGTCAGCGCCCGGTAGCGGGCGCCGAGCACCCCGCCGCCGGGGTCGTCGTCGGGGGGTATCGGTACGGGGTCGACCGAGGTGGGGGAAGCAGTGGTCATACGGGACATGGTAAGAGCCGTCCGCCCCGATGACCCCTGACCCCGGTCGGTGATCGACTCGGTCCTTGGACCCAGGCCCCCGGACCCGGGACGCGGGTACGGAGGCCGGCCGGCGCGGCGCCCTCAGGGCGGGTGCGGCACCCTCAGCCCGGGTGCGACGCCCCGGGTCTCAGTGCAGCACCTTGAGGCCCACCACGCCGGAGACGATCAGCAGCAGGCAGGCGATCCTGGCCGTGGTCGCCTGGTCCCCCAGGGCCGCCATGCCGTAGACCGCGGTCCCGACCGCGCCGATGCCGACCCAGACGGCGTAACCGGTGCCGATCGGAATGGTGCGCATCGCGTACGCCAGACCGCCCATGCTGAACAGCAGCGCGACGCCGAAGACGAGGCTGGGAACGAGGCGGGTGAAGCCCTTGGACGATTCCAGGGCGACCGCCCACACGGTCTCCAGAAGACCCGAGACGATCAGAACGAGCCAGGCCATGACGGTCGTACCTCCGCAGTCCACAGCGGCCGGAATGCCGCTGAACTGCGCCGTCTTGTCGTCACCGGGTACGACGCGCTCGTCCGGGGTGGCGGAAATGCCGCCACCTGTCTCCGACCGTAGCACATGTCGCCATACAGAATTTACACAAGGACATTGACCCCTCTCCCCCGGATCGGCCACTATGAATTCACTGGCCGTGTGCCCGAGTGGCTTAGGGAACCGTCTGCAAAGCGGTACACGCGGGTTCGATTCCCGCCATGGCCTCGCCGGAAAAGGGAATTGCCGGCCGACTTCTCCGAGTCGGCCGGCAATTCCCTTTCCGTCGTTTTCCCGGGTGCCCGGTCAGGCCGTGACGGCGTCCTCCGCCCGGATCGGCAGCCGGCCCACCGGCAGGCCGGTGGCGGCACGCACGGCCGCGGCGACGGCCGCCGGGGCGACCACCGCGGGGACGGCGCCGACCGCCTTGGCGCCGAACGGGGCCACCACGTCGCGCTCCTCCAGCAGCGTGGCGATCCGCACCTCGGGGGTGTCCAGCGCGGTGGGCAGCCGGTAGCCGGTGAGCGAGGGGTTCTGGAGCACCCCGCCCTCCGTGCGCAGGTCCTCCAGCAGCGCCAGGCCCACGCCCTGGGCCACACCCGCCTCGATCCGGTCCTCGATCTGGCGCGGGTTCAGCGCCCGGCCGACGTCCTGGGCGACCGTCATCTCGACCACCCGAACGGCGCCCAGCTCGATGTCCACGTCCACCACCGCGCGCATCGCGCAGAACGAGATGGAGACGAAGGCGTCACCGTGCCCGGCCTCGTCCAGCGGCTCGGTGGGGTGCGGGCGGCACTGCGCGGTGGCCCACAGCTCCTTGCCCTCCAGCGCCTCGGCGACCGGCATGCCGAGCACCCCGTCGTACGAGGTGATCTTGCCGTCGGCGATCTGGAGCAGCTCCGCCGACATCCCGAAGTTCGCCGCGATCGGCTGGAGCAGCTGGTGGCGGACCATCAGCGCGGCCCGCTCGACGGCGCCGCCGGAGACCCAGGTGTGCCGGCCGCGGGCGGAGGGCCCGGCGATCGACTGGTCGCTGTCGGCCGGCGCGATGTAGACCTCGCTGACGCCCAGCACGGTCTGCACGATCTGCCGGGCCAGCGTCGCGAAGCCCTGCCCGGCGTCGACCGCCGCGCAGATCACCGTGGCGTGGTCGCCGCTGACCCGCACGGTCGCGGTGGAGACCTCGTCCTCGCCCTCGGCGCCCAGCATGTGCACCATGCCGACGGCGTAGCCGATGCCGCGTCGCACCGCCGCCGGGTCGCCCGCGCCGCCGGGACCGCCGGGCAGCAGCCACTCGGCGTCCGGGTCGTCCACCGGCAGGGCGGGCAGCGGCTCGTCCGCGACCGCGTCCAGCAGGGCGCGCACCGGCGCCGGGCAGGTGACGGCCTGTCCGGTGGGCAGCGGGTCGCCGGTGGACATCGCGTTGCGTCGGCGGATCTCCACCGGGTCCACGCCGATCCTGGCGGCCAGCTGGTCCAGCTGCGACTCGTACGCGAAGCAGACCTGGAGGGCGCCCTCGCCGCGCATCCGCCCGGCCGGCGGGTTGTTGGTGCGCACCGCCCAGGCGTCCACGAAGACGTTCGGGCAGACGTACGGACCGGCCGAGAAGGCCGTCGCGGCGGCCAGCGCCTCGGCGGAGACGTCCGCGTAGGCACCGCCGTCCAGCAGGATCTGCGCCTCGACCTTCACCAGCGTGCCCTCGGCGTCGGCGTGGTGGCGGTAGCGCAGCAGCGCGGGGTGGCGCGAGGCGTGGGTGTGGAAGGACTCCTCGCGGGTGAGCGTCATCTTCACCGGGCGGCCGGTGCGCAGCGCCAGCAGCGCCAGGGTGACCTGGAAGGAGAGGTCCTCGCGGTCGGTGGTGGCGCCGGGCACGCCGGTGACCACCAGCCGGACCCGGTCCGGCTCCAGGCCCAGGCAGGCGGCGGTGCGGTCGCGGTCGCCGTGCGGGTCGGTGGAGGACAGGTGCAGCTCCACCCCGCCGTCCGGGCGCGGCACGGCCAGCCCGGCCTCGGCACCGAGCGGGGCCGGGTCCTGCCGGCCGACCTGGTACAGGCCCTCGACGACGACCTCGCCGGCCGCGTCCGGGTCCCCGGTGCGCAGCGGCAGGTGGCGGAACAGGTTGCCGTCCGGGTGCAGCGGCGGCGCGGTGAAGGCCTGCTCGGGGTCGGTGACGGCCTCCAGCGGCTCGTAGTCGACCGCGATCAGACCGACCGCCAGCCGGGCGGTGTCCGGGTGGTCGGCGGCCACCGCGGCGACCGGCTCGCCGTGGTGGCGCACCACGCCCGCGGCCAGCACCGGCCGGTCGGCGACGATCGGCCCGGCCGGGGCGCCGTCGGGGGTGCCGTCGGGGCCCGGCGGCAGGTCGGCCGCGGTGACCACGGCG
>NZ_MSJQ01000119.1 GCF_014596515.1 Streptomyces sp. CBMA156 | reverse complement strand
CGGGCAGGGGGCGTCCGTGGCCGGCGGGGAGGGCGGGTCCGCGCGCCGCCCGCCGCCGTGCCACCCGGTCGGCCGACCGTCCTCGCTGCCCCGTCACGCCCTCACCCCGGTGTTCCGTGCTCCGTGCGCCACGGTGGCGCGTGCGCCGCTCACCGTCCCCGTACGTCCGATGCGTTCGGACGCCCGGGTCGTCCGGGTGGTCCGGAAGTCTGTTCGTGGCGCTGCCAGTTCCGGACGCCGGTGCCGGTCGGCCGGTTCCCTGGAGGGTCCGGCTGCCCGGGACCGGGGTGGGCGCTCCCATGTGACTTCTACAGCGGTGTAGAAGTCGTACGCAGCATAGAGCACGCCCGTTCGACGGCAACCCCGGGTTCGCCGCGGCCCGGATAAACTGCACCGGGCAGTTTCCGCGAGGGCCGGCCGATGGGCCGGCGGAGGAGGAGAGGGCCGTGGCGACGGCGAGTGGAGCGGGGCGTCCGGAGAAGCGCAAGGCGATCACGCAGGCCGCGACGGTGGTGTTCGGGCGCGAGGGGTACGTCCGGGCCAGCATGGACGCGATCGCGGCCGAGGCCGGGGTGTCCAAGCGGACGGTCTACAACCACTTCGCCGACAAGGAGAACCTCTTCCTGTCGGTGGCCCTGCGGAACTCGGCGGAACTGACCGAGCGGATCGACGAGTTGATGGCGAAGTACCTCGACCGGGTGGTGGACCTGCGTCAGGACCTGACCGACTTCGCCGTCGAGCGGGCCCACGCGGTGCTGTCCGCGGGGGAGCACGGTGCGCTCGGCCGGGCGATCCGGGCCGAGGTGGCCAACATTCCGGCGGACGTCCTGGAGGCCTGGCTGGAGGCCGGTCCGGTGGCCTCCCAGCGAGGGCTCGCGGCCCGCTTCGAGGCGCTCGCCGGGCGCAGGCTGCTCGCGGTCGAGGATGCCGCGCCGGCTGCCGAACAGTTCACGCTGCTGACCTTCCACGGCATCGCCGAGCGCTCCTTCTGGGGCGCGCTCCCGGTGGCGGACGAGGAGGTCCGGCGGATCGCGGCGGCCGGCGTGGACGCGTTCCTGCGGCTCCACGGCGCGTCGCCGTCGGCGGCGGCGCGGAACTGAGAGCAGGGGCCGGACGCCGGGACTGAGAGCAGGGACCGGACACCGGGGTGGGGGCGGCAGCGCGCAGCCCCCACCCCGACCGCGCGGATCACTTCCAGTTGAGGCCCTTGCCGAGGGTGTACGGCTCGCCCCAGTACTCGGCGCCCGCGATCTTGGAGGCCTCCGGGGACATCGCCACCGCGCAGGAGGTGGACGACTGGCCGTTGGTGAACCCCTTGGGCAGCGAGGCGCTCTTGCACTTGGCGAAGGAGCCGATGACCGTCAGCTCCTGCGCCTCGGTGCCGTCCGCCAGCAGGCCCTTCATGTGGTTGACGCTGGTGTAGGACAGGTCGGTGCTGCCGGCGTTGGTGATCTTGTAGTGGATGTAGTACGGCACCAGGCCCTTGGCCTTGTCGCCGAGCTTGAGGTCGGCGAGGTCGGCCGGGTCGCCCTTCTCGATCGAGGTGACCGCGAGCGCGATGGTGCCCTTGGTGCTGCCCGAGCTGAACGGGATGGTGGCAGCCTCGCCGAGCTTCAGCGTGGTCCCGGCCGCCGGTGCGCTGCCGGCCGGCGCGGGTGCGGCGCCCGTGTCGGACGCGCCGCCGCTCGGGGCGGCCGGGGTGGTGGCCGCCGGGGTGATGGCCGCGGTGCTCGGGGCGGCGGTCTGGCCGGCGGGCGCGGTGGTCGCCGGCGGGGTCGTCGGGGTGTCGGACGCCCCGGCGTCGTCGTTGCAGGCGGTCAGGGTGAGCGCGCCGACCGCGGCCATCGAGGCCAGGGCCAGGGCGCGGCGACTGCTGCGGATGGGCTTCACGTGAGGTCCCCCGTGCTTGCGGACCCCCGGTGCCGGTGATCCTCCTGAGAGTCGTTCATAGCGCAGCGCGAACGTTCGGAGCCATGGTTCCGGTGCCGCCCTGACAGGGTCGTGACGATTTCCCCGCGCGGCCGTGACAAGGGAGATCGAGTCGTGATCAGCCGCACGGACCGGCGGGGGCCCGGCGCCGGCGGGGGAGCCGGGCCCGGTGGCCGCCGGGAGCGAGGGTCAGACCTGGCCGAAGGTCTGGACGTAGCGGCCCCGGGTTCCGCGTCGCCGGGGCGCGCAGCCGACGCCGATGTGGTCGAAGCGCGGGTCGAGGACGATCTCGCGCTGCCGCGGACTGTTCATCCACATCCCCATGGCCTCCGGCACGTCGTCGGCCGGGGCGACGTTCTCGGCGGAGAAGCGGAAGGCGAAGCCGGCGGAGCGCACCCGGCGCCACGGGGTGCTGCCGTCGGTGCCGTCCTGCTGGGTGAGGTCGTGCGCGGCCAGGTCGTCGGCGTGGCGCTGGGCGGCGGCGCTCAACCGGCCGTCCAGGCGGACCGGTCGCGCGCCGGAGCGGGTGCGCTCGGCGTTGACGGCGGTCAGCATGTCGAGGTGGACGTCACCGCCGGCGGGCCATGCCCGTACCGCGGAGTGCTGCCGGCCGGCGTTGATCCGGTCGGCCGGGACGAGCCGCCAGCGCTGGGCCGGGTCGGTGTGGTCCCGCCTGGCCAGCGTGAGCGGGGAGCCGGGGAGGGACGCGGTGAGGAAGAGGCTGCCCGCGTCGGTGCGCATCGTCCGGATGCGCAGCCAGTCGCCGCCGACGACCTCCAGGCACCAGCGCTGGTCGGGCTGTCCGTCCAGGTCGGACAGCGAGGTCCGGCCGGTGCCGCGGTCGTGGCGCATGACCATGGCCTGGCCGGGGGCGTACATCCCCCGGGTCAGCTGGGTCTCCAGCACCCAGTTGTCCTCCATGGCCCAGAAGACCCAGCCCTGGGTGGAGGTGCCGTTGGGTTCCCGGGACCGGATCGGGGTGCCTCGGTCGGGGCGGCCGGGGCTCAGGTCGGCGACCGTTCCGTTCGCCGACCTGAGGGTCCACACCTGGCCGTTCCGCACGAGCGTGGGCATGGTTGCGCCTCTCGTCTGTGATGTCGCTCCGGGCCGCAGCGGCTGCGGCCCGGAGCCTGATGGGAGAGAGGTTGCCGCACCCGGGTAGACGTGCGGTCAACGCGCGTAGTCCGTAAGGTCGTTGATGTCGCGCGGTCAACGCGCCGCTACCGCGCCAGCAGCTCCCTCACCTGCGCCGAGTCCTCCGCGAGCCCGAGCCGCTCGTACACCTCCAGGGCGTCCGACAGGCAGGCCCTGGCCTGGCTCGGGCGGCCGAGGCCGGTGAGCGCGGTGCCGAGGGTGCGCAGCAGGGCCGCCTCCAGGGCGGCGCTGGTGCGGCGGGCGAGCGGGAGGACGGCTTCGGCGGCGTCGACGGCGAGCAGCCAGCGGCCGGCCTCGGCGTGGATGCGGGCGGCGAGGTCCCCGGACGCGGCGGCGAAGACGGTGACCTGGAGGGCGGTGAACTCCTCGCGGGCGCCGGCGGCGTGGGCGAGCGCGGCCTCCGGGTCGCCGCACAGCCGCAGCACCCGGGCGAGGTAGTAGCGGCCGGTCGCGGCAGAGACCGGTCCCGAGGCGCTCATCAGGTGGGCGCCGCGTTCGGCGGCCTCCCTGGCCTCGTCGAGCCGGCCGGTCTGGGCGCAGCTGAACGCGAACTCGCCGAGCGCGCTGCCCTCGGAGCGCCCGGCGCCGAGGTGGCGGAACAACTCGGCGGCCCGGCCGGCGTGTTCGGCGGCCTCGGCGTAGCGGCCGTGGATGCGGGCGTTGCCGCCGAGGGTGAGCAGGGCCTTGGCGAGTACCCGCTCGCCGGCCGGCGAGGTGCAGAGGTCGACGGCCCGGCGGATCTCCCGCTCCGACTCGGCGTAGCGGTTGACGTGCCAGAGCATGGAGCCGCGCAGGTACCGGGCGAGGGCGAGCGGGCCGTGCTCGCCGCGTGTTCCGGCTTCACCGGCGAGGCGTTCGGCGAGGTCGGCGATGACGGTGGTGTGGGCGCGTTCGGCGAGCACCGAGCCCATCCGGTCGGCGAGTTCGGCGGCGCGGTCGAGCGGCAGGGCCGGTTCGCCGCAGCTCAGGGCGATGGCGGCGGCGTGCACCTCGGCCTGGTCGCGCATCCAGCGCACCGCCTCGGAGCCGTCGGCGATCGGTCGGCCGGGGTGGCGCACGGGCGCGTCGAGCAGGCTGAGTTCGGCCTGGTCGGCCTTGCGGGCGGCGAGGTCGGCGTTACGGGCGGTGGCGAGGCAGAAGTCGAGCAGCCGGTCGGTGGCCGCGGTGCGTTCGGCGGCGCCGTCCTCGGCGGCGAGCCGGGCGCGGGCGTAGGCGCGGACGAGGTCGTGGAAGCCGTACCGGCCGAACCTGGGGGAGTGCAGGAGGTTGAGGTCGACGAGGCTTTCGAGCAGGTCGCCGGTCTCGGCCTCGGTGCGGTCGAGCAGGGCGGCGGCGCAGGGCAGCGGGACGTCGGGGGTGTCGGGCAGGGAGAGCAGCCGGAAGGCGCGGGCGAGTTCGGCGTCGAGGCGGTGGTAGGAGAGCGCGAAGCTGGCCTCCACGGTCCTTTCGCCGTCGCTGAGTTCGGCCAGCCGGTGTTCGTGGCGCAGCCCGTCGGCGAGGGCGGCCAGGGTGAGCGCGGGGTCGGCGGCGAGCCGGGAGGCGACGATGCGGACGGCGAGCGGCAGCAGTCCGCAGGCCAGGACGACCTCCTCGGCGGCCCCGGGTTCGGCGGCGACGCGTTCGGCGCCGACGATGCGGGTGAGCAGGTCCAGGGCCTGCCCGGGCGGCAGGGTGTCCAGCCGCAGCTGGTGGGCCCCGGCGAGGCCGGTCAGCCGGTGGCGGCTGGTGACCAGGACGGCGCAGCCGGGTGAGCCGGGCAGCAGCGGTTCGACGTGGCCGGGGCCGGCCGCGTTGTCGAGCACGACCAGGACGCGCCGTCCGGCCAGGGCCGAGCGGTAGAGCGCGCTGCGCTCGCCGGTGTCCGGCGGGATCTCGCCCGGGGCGACGCCGAGGTCCCGCAGGAAGCCGGCGAGCACCGTGCCAGGGTCGGGCGGGGTGCGGTCGGCGCCGCGCAGGTCGGCGAAGAGCTGTCCGTCGGGAAAGCGGTCGCGCACCCGCCGGGCCACGTGCACGGCGAGGGTGGTCTTGCCGACGCCGCCCATGCCGTCCAGGGCGGAGACCACGACGGCCCGTCCGCCGGCGTCGGCGAGGCGGTCGGCGAGGAGCTCGGCCTCCTCGGCGCGGCCGGTGAAGTCGGTCAGGCCGGACGGGAGTTGGTCGGGCGCCTGCCAGCCGGCGGTGACGGCAGCGGGCTCGGCCGGGCCCGTGGTGGCGTTCGCGGGCAGCAGGGCGGCGTCCTCGCGCAGGATGCGCAGCTGGACGGCGGCCGGGCCCTCCTCGCCCGGCGGGAGCGAGGCGCGGGCGTCCTCGTACACGGCGAGCGCCTCGGCCTTGCGCCCGGCCTGGTAGAGGGCGCGCATCAGGACGGCGGTGAGCCGGGGCCGGCCGGGATGCTCCAGGGCGAGGGAGGCGGCCGCGGCGGTGAGGTCGGTGCGGTCGCCGAGTTCGGCGTCCAGTTCCAGTTCCGTCTCTTTGGCCGAGATCCGCTGCTCGGTGAGGCGGGCGCGGACGGATTCGGCGTGCGAACCGGGCAGTCCGGCCAGTGCCTCGCCGACCCACAGCCGATGGGCGCGCCGCAGCACCTCCCGCACCTGGTGGGGCGGCGCGTCCGCCCGGCGCAGCCGTCCGGCCTCGGCCAGCAGCGCCTCCCAGACGGCCGTGTCCACCTCGGCCGCCGGGAGCCTGAGCGCGTAGCCGTCGCCGACCCGGACCAGCGGCATTCGCTGCGGGTCGTCCCCGGCGTACGGTCGGAGCACGGCGCGCAGCCGGGAGACGGCGAGCTGGACGGCCTTGCGCGGATCGGCCGGCGCGGCCCCGCCCCACACCCCCTCGACCAGCACCGGGACCGCCACCGTCCGCCCGGCGGCGGTCAGCAGGGCCGCGAGCACGGCCCGCTGCTGCGGCCTGCCCAGATCGAGCTCCTTCTCCCCGTGCCAGGCCCGCAGCGGTCCCAGCAGTCCGAACCGCAGCCCGGATCCCCCCATGTCACCCATGTCCCGTCCCCGAAAGTCGTTCTGCGCCGGGATCCCGCCACTTCCGTCCGGATAGCGGCGCCCCCGTGTCCCGGCGGCCTATGCTCTGTCACTGATTGTGCATGGACAGAGTTTTCGAGGGGTGGGCTGTGGGGCTCGTTTTCAGCCTGCTTGGGCCGCTGCGGGCCCGGTGCGACGGCCGGGAGCTCGACCTCGGCCGACCGCAGCAGCGGGCCGTGCTCGCGGCCCTGCTGATCCCGCCGGGGCAGCTGGTGCCCACGGACCGGCTGGTCGAGGACCTGTGGGGCGCGGACGACAGCCGCTGGCCGAAGGATCCGGTGGGGCAGATCGGCACCCACGTCCACCGCCTGCGCCGTGCCCTGGGCATGCCCGGGCTGCTGGTCGGTGCGGCGGGCGGCTACCGGCTGGAGGTGCCGCGGGCGGCGGTGGACCTCTTCACCTACGAGGCCGCGGTGGAAGAGGCCGTCGCACTGCGTCACCAGGATCCGCCGCGGGCCCGCGAGTCGCTGGCGCGGGCGCTGGGGTCCTGGGAGGGGCGGCGCGTGCTGGACGGCGTGCCCGGGGCGTTCGCCGAGCGGGTCAGGGAGCGGCTGGCGGCCGGACGCTTCGCGGCGGTGAAGGCGCTGTCGGGCCTGGACCTGGCGCTCGGCCGGCACGCCGAGGCGCTGGAGCCGCTGGCCGCGCTGGCGGCCGCGCACCCGCAGGACGAGGAGGTGCACCGGCTGCACCTGCTGGCCCTGCACCGCTGCGGGCGGCCGGCGGAGGCGCTGGCGGTGTACGAGGCGCTGCGCGAGCGGCTGGACGGGGAGCTCGGGCTCGAACCCGCCCCGGCGCTGGTCGAGCTGGCCGAGCAGATCAGGCGCGGGGAGGCACCGGTGCTGCTGCGGCGCCTGCCGAGGCCGTGCCAGCTGCCGCCGGACATCCCGGACCTGGTCGGGCGGGCGGCGCAGCTGCGGGAGGCGCAGCGGGTGCTGCGGGCGAACGGGGCGCCGGTGCCGGGGGCGGCTGCCACCGGGACGCCCGTGAAAGAGGGGCCTGTCGTAGAGGGGCCTATAAGGGGGACACCGGTGCTGGGGTTGTCCGGGCCGGCGGGCAGCGGGGCGTCGGCGCTGGCGGTGCACGTGGCGCACGCCGTCCAGGACGCCTTCCCGGACGGTCAGCTGTACGCGAGTGGCGGCGGCCCCGGTGCGGTGCTGGCCGGCTTCCTGCGGGCCCTGGGGGAGCGGGCGGACGCCGCGGACGACCTCGACGAGTTGTCCGCGCGCTACCGCGCCGCGCTCGCCGGGCGGCGGGTCCTGGTGCTGCTCGACGGGGTGGCCGAACCGGGGCCGCTGCTGCCGTCGGTGCCCGGCTGCGCCGCGGTGGTGGCGGGAGCGGAGCCCGGCACCCTGCCCGGTGACGCCGTACGGCTGGCGGTGGGACCGCTGGAGCCGCAGGACGCCCGCGAACTGCTGGCCCGGATCGTCGGCACGGACCGGATCCGGCAGGAGCCGGATGCGGTGGCCGAGGTGGCCGCGCTCTGCGGCCACCTGCCGGCGTTGCTGCGGACGGCGGCGGAACGGCTGGCAGCCCGGCCACAGTGGACGGTGGCCGAGCTGGTCAGGTGGCTCGCGGAGCGGGGCTGACGACCGGGCCGCGGTGTGGGCGGGCCCTGCCTCGTTGCTTCGATGCTCCTGTGCGCCGGTACGGATCTCCGGCGCGGGTCTCCGATGGGGCCTACGGCCGCGGGGCGTACAGGTCGGAGGCCAGGATCACGGCCTCGGGGTCGTTGGAGTGGGGCACCCGGTCACCGCCCCAGTAGACGGCGACGGTGCCGTTGTCGTTGACCATCAGCTTGGCGTGCGGGTGGCCGTTCGTCCCGAGGTTCCAGCAGACGCCGCCGTTGGCGGAGTAGACGACGAGGTTGCCGTCGCTCTGCATGACGGCCTTGTAGCCGCAGTTGTTGGTGTGGCTGGCCCAGACCGGCTTGCCCATCTGGTAGACGACCAGGTTGCCGTCGGTCTGCATGATCAGGCGGGTGGTCGAGGAGTCGACGTGCCAGCCCTGGTAGAGCGGCTCGTCGTCCCAGATGGTGTGGGTGTTCGGGTCGTACGCGGCCTGCGCGCTGCCCGCCCCCATCAGCGTCCCGGTCAGTGCGAGTGCGGCGGTCGCCGCCACGACGGCCGTGCGTCGGAGTGCCTTCGTTGCCTTCATGTCCCCGTGTACCTCGTGGTTCTCTCGTCCCGTTTGCACCCGCGAGGTCCTCGGGGCGCCGTTGGGCACGATCCTGGGAGAAGGCGGTAGACAAACGATGAACGCCGCCGTTTACGGGCGTCCGGAGTGATGGTGCCGGGCCGGCCGCCGACGGCCGGGGCGACGGCGGCCCGGGGCCATTTGGCTTGGGCGCGGAGGAGGAGTAGTGTCCTCTAGTCGCCTGACAGGGAGCACCGGACACGCGTTTGCGCGGACGGTCCCGGGGCGGCCAATCCTCTGAAACACCACCTCCCGGTTCGGGCCGGGTCGCTCCGTCGTTTTCGCGTCGCGGCCTGGTGCGCATTCGGGGTGCGCGTTTTATTGGGTTGCGGTCGGATTCGCTTTTCGGAGCGGGGATCGGCTAGAGTTTGAAACGTCGGACAGGGCGTCAAAGCCCCGAAGACACCGGCGAGTTGGATGAACGAAGCCCCGGAAACGGAGCGGAAAACATCTGATAAGCTTGAAACACGAAAGAACGAAGCCCGGAGGGCCTGCCGGAAGGCAGACCGAAGGAAGCGTCCGTTCCTTGAGAACTCAACAGCGTGCCAAAAGTCAACGCCAGATATGTTGACATCCCCGGCCTCAGGTTTCCTGGGGTTGGAGATTCCTTTTGAAACAAACACTAGCGAGGACGCAGTGCGCGGGACCGCCCTATTCCGGTGGTTGCCGTGCCGCTCAACGCGAGTGTGAACCGGACATCCGGTAAACATTCACGGAGAGTTTGATCCTGGCTCAGGACGAACGCTGGCGGCGTGCTTAACACATGCAAGTCGAACGGTGAAGCCCTTCGGGGTGGATCAGTGGCGAACGGGTGAGTAACACGTGGGCAATCT
>NZ_MSJQ01000118.1 GCF_014596515.1 Streptomyces sp. CBMA156 | reverse complement strand
CGCCCTGCGCGCCGCCGGCGCCCGGCACACCGCCGTCGCCCCCTACCTGCTGGCCCCGGGCCTGCTGCCCGACCGCATCGCGGCCGCCGCCGACGGCGCGGACACCGTCGCGGCCGTCCTCGGCGCCACCCCCGAGCTGGCGGCCCTCCTCCTACAGCGCCACGACGAGGCCCTGCGGGCCACGGCCACCACCCGGGCCCTCACCGCCTGAGCGGAAGCACCCCGGCTCCGCCGTCGTCACCGACCCGGGTCGGTCCGGGCGGCCTCCTCCGCCGCGTGCAGGCGTTCCGCGTCCGCGACGGCTCCCCACTCCCCGTCCCGTTCGAACTGCGCCTGGACGTGTGCCGTACGCCGGTGCTGCTGGTACCGCGCGGCCGCGGCCGTGATCACGCTGAGCGGCACCGGCGCGCCCGGGTCCACGACTGCGGCCTCGATCCACTCCCGCATGATCGCCGTCGCCGTCACCCCCCGTACCACGGCCCGGCGCCGCACCTCGGCCATCACCGGCCCCGACAGCCCCAGCAGGGCGGCGACCGTCACCGGTCCGGCCTCCGGAGAGGCCCCTCCCCCGTTCGGCTCCTGCACCAGCCGTGCGTCATCGTCCGCCACCTGCCACCCTCCGGTCTCCTCCGCGCCTCAGCCTGCCGTCGACACCGGGCGCACGACCAGCCGCCGTCACCCCCTCGGGTGACGGCGCCCGGAAACGCGGACGGCGCACACGGCGAGCCGTGCGCGCCGTCGGACCGGGGCCGCACCGACCGTAGCCACAACGGCCCGTGCCCCCGATGCCCTCGTGGCGAGGGCATCGGGGGCACGGGCCGAACGATCAGGCCTGGCCGGACGTCAGTCGAACGTGCGGCGCTGGCGCCCGGTCCCGTAGTTGGAGCCGGACTTGGCACCGCTGCCGGGCTTGGCGCGGCCGGCGGAGCGGCCGATGAAGCCGGCCGCCTGCGGGCGCTCACCCTGGGCGGCGGCGCCCATCCGCTGCTTGGGGCGGGGGCGGCGCGGGTTGCCGTTCATGTCGACGTCGGCGGGCAGCGCGGAGCGCTTGCCGGGCCGGCGGCGCGAGGAGCCGGACTTGGCCCCGGCGGCCTTGTCCGCACCGGCCTTGCCGGCGGCGGCCTGGTCGGCGGCGACCGGCACGGCCAGCGTCACCGGGACGCCGCTCGGCGTGCGGGCGCCGGTGATCCGGGTCAGGTCGGCGTCGCCCGGGCGGATCTTGGTGACGGTCGGGCGGATGCCGGCGACCGTCATCAGCCGGTTGACCTCGCGGCGCTGCTCGGGCAGCACCAGGGTGACGACCGTCCCGGACTCGCCGGCCCGGGCGGTGCGGCCGCCGCGGTGCAGGTAGTCCTTGTGATCGATCGGCGGGTCGACGTTGACGACCAGGTCGAGGCCTTCGATGTGGATGCCGCGGGCGGCGACGTTGGTGGCGATCAGCGCGGTGACGTGGCCGTCGCGGAACTGGTCCAGGACCCGGTTGCGCTGCGGCTGGGACTTGCCGCCGTGCAGGGCGGCGGCCATCACGCCGTTGGCGAGCAGCTGCTTGGCCAGCCGGTCGGCGCCGTGCTTGGTGTGCACGAACATGATCACCCGGCCGTCGCGGGAGGCGATGTGCGCGGTCGCGGAGGCCTTGTCCGTCGCGTCCAGCTGGAGGACGTGGTGGTCCATCGTGGTGACGGCGCCGGCCGAGGGGTCGACCGAGTGGGTCACCGGGTCGGTCAGGAAGCGCTTGACCAGCCGGTCGACGTTGCGGTCCAGGGTGGCGGAGAACAGCATCCGCTGCCCGCCCTCGGCGACCTGCTCCAGCAGCTTGCTGACCTGCGGCAGGAAGCCCATGTCGGCCATCTGGTCGGCCTCGTCGAGGACGGTGATCGCGACGTCGGAGAGGTTGATGTCACCGCGCCCGATCAGGTCGTCCAGCCGGCCGGGGGTGGCCACCAGCACCTCGGTGCCGCGGCGGACCGCGTTGGCCTGCCGGTTGATCGACATGCCGCCGACGACGGTGGTGATCCGCAGGTTGACCGCGGTCGCGTACGGAGTGAGCGCGTCGGTGACCTGCTGGGCCAGCTCGCGGGTGGGCACCAGGACGAGGGCCAACGGGTACCGGGAGTCGGCGCGCTTGCCGGCGGTACGGGCGAGCAGCGGCAGGCCGAAGGCCAGGGTCTTGCCGGAGCCGGTGCGGCCGCGGCCGAGCACGTCGCGCCCGGCGATCGAGTCGGGCAGCGTGGCGCCCTGGATCGGGAAGGGCTCGGTGACGCCCTCGCGGGTGAGCGCCGAGAGGATCCCCTTCGGCAGCTCCAGCTCGGCGAAGGTCGCCGCCGGGGGCCGGGCCGGGGTGCCCTGGACCACGGTGAAGTCGGTGGCCTCGGGGACGGCGGCGGGGCGGTTCTGCTTGGGGGCGCCGGCGCGGTTGCGCGGCTTGCGCGGGTGGTCGCCGCCGCCGGTGCTGCGGCGGGCCTGGTCACCGC
Organism: Streptomyces sp. CBMA156; assembly: GCF_014596515.1. Lineage (GTDB taxonomy): Bacteria > Actinomycetota > Actinomycetes > Streptomycetales > Streptomycetaceae > Kitasatospora. Next base: position 6,106 of record NZ_MSJQ01000118.1, on the reverse strand, counting down.
CGCGGCGGGTCTGGTCGGTGGTGCGGGAGCCGCGGTCGCGCGGCGGGCGGGCAGAGGTGGTCACGAAATCTCCGTCGGTCGGTCGTCGGCAGCCCGCGGTGCGGGCTGGGTCGGCCGTCGGAGGGAAATTCGCCGCCCCGGCCGTATGGCGGCATGAGCGGGGGCCCGCACCGTGCGGTGCGGGCCCCCGCTTCGCGATGATCGCGAGTCAGCGTGGAGCTGACGTCAGCCGATGATCGAGATGTTCTCGGCCTGCGGGCCCTTCTGGCCCTGGGTCACGTCGAACTCGACCTTCTGGCCCTCGAACAGCTCACGGAAGCCCTGAGCCGAAATGTTCGAGTAGTGGGCGAACACGTCAGCGCCGCCACCATCCTGCTCGATGAAGCCGAAGCCCTTTTCGCTGTTGAACCACTTCACGGTGCCGGTAGCCATAACCGTCTCCTCTAACTGGGGCATCAGAGATCCACACCTCGTGGATCCCCAAGTAGCCGCGATCCCCATCCGGAGGCTGAAACACCGGACAAAACAAATGCGCCTGTCGGTTGGTACCAGCAGGCGCACACCACGTTCATGGGAACCAAAACTGCAACTGCTTCGACTGTAGCACGGTGCCACCCCGGTTGACCGGGGATTTTCCCGCCTCGTAGATCACGTTTGGCGGGCCGGGGAAAGGGGCAGGCCGCGCCCCGCCGAAGCGGGGCGCGGCCTGTTGTCCAGGACCGGTCGGTCAGCGCCGTCCGGCCGGCTCCGGCACCCCGTGGGTGCCGGTCAGCGGGGCCGGGCCCCCGCCGTGGCCGTGGCCGTGGTCCGGGCTGTCCGCGTGGCCGGGCCACCAGGCGCGGTGGCCGAGCAGCGCGGTGAGCGCCGGGGTGAAGAACATCGCCATCACGAAGGCCGCCAGCACGATGCCGAAGGCCAGCGAGAAGCCGAGCTCCATGAAGAGCACGTTGCCCGCGAGCATGAAGGTCGCGAACGACGCCGCCAGGATGAACCCGGCCGCCGCGACGGTCGGGCCGCCGTGCTTGACGGCCTCGCTGGCCGCCTCGCGCGGGTTGCGGCCCTCGCGGGCCTCCTCACGGAGGCGGGCGATGATCAGGATGTTGTAGTCCGTGCCGATCGCCACCACGAAGAGGTAGATGAAGATCGGCAGCATGAACATCAGGCCCGGCTCGCCCTTGACGTTCTGGAACAGCAGGGTGGTGGCACCGAGGGTGGCACCGAAGCCGAGGCCGACCGAGGCCATCAGGTACCAGGGCGCGACGACGCTGCGCAGCTGGAGGCCCAGGATGATCATGATGAGCAGGGCCGCGATCGGGAAGACCAGCGTGTAGTCGTGCACCATCGCGGTGTTGATGTCCTTGTACACCGCGGTGACGCCGCCGACCAGCGCCTTGCTGTCGGACGGGGCCGACGCGTGGGCAGTGTCCCTGACCTTCTGGATGGTGTCGATGGCCTTGTTGGAGGCCGGCACGTCCTTGAGCAGGACGGTGAAGTCACCGGTGGCGCCGTCGGCGCTGATCGTCTTGGCCTCGGCGGTCGGCGCGACCACGCTGGCCACCCCGGGGACGCCCTGGAGCTTGTCGGCGAAGTCCTTGATCGCCGCGTCGTTCAGCTTGGCTCCGCTGCTGGTCAGGAAGACGTGGCTCGGGTCGGCGGCGCCGGCCGAGAACGCCGTCATCAGCTTCTCCTCGACGACGATCGACTCCTTGCCCTTGGGCATCGAGCTGCCCGCCAGGTCGTAGGTGCCGTTGTAGTTGACGCCGGCCAGGGCCAGCATCAGCAGGACGCCGCCGGAGACCAGGGCGACCAGACCGGGCTTCCTGCCGGTGATCCGGCCCAGCGCGGCGAAGCGGGCGTTCTTCGGCTCCTGCATCCACTTCTTGCCCGGCCAGAACACCCCGCGGGAGGGGATGACGGCGAGCACGGCGGGGGCCAGGGTCAGCGAGACCAGGGCGGTCGCGACGACCGCGATGGCCAGCGCCGGGCCGAGCGCGGTGAACATGCCCAGGCTGGAGAGGATCAGCACGGCGAAGGCGACGGCGACGGCACCGGCGGCGGAGGCGATCGCCTCGCCGACCCGGCCGACGGCGTTGGCCACGGCCGTCTTGCGGTCCTCGCCCAGGCGCAGCCGCTCGCGGTAACGGAAGGCCAGGAAGAGGAAGTAGTCGGTGCCGACGCCGAGGACCACGATGATCAGGATCGCCGAGGTCATCGGGGACGACTTCAGGTCGAACATCTTGATCGCGTCGGCGATCAGGCCGTTGGACACCGGCATCGCGATGGCCAGCGAGAGGATGACCGGCAGGATGCCGGCCAGGATGCTGCGGAAGATGACGCCGACGATCAGGATGACCAGCAGCAGGCTGCCGAGCATGACGATGGCGTCGGTGGCGCCGGAGGACTCATTCTGGTCCAGGGCGCTCGCGGCCCCGCCGCCGACCTGGAACTTCAGGCCGGAGCCGTCGGCGAGCTTGGTGCCCTCGCTGCGCAGCTTCTTCGCGGCTTCGGTGTACTCCTCGCTCTGCATCTTGGTCTTGTCGATGGCGACCATGGACAGCGCGTACTTGCCGTCCTTGGACTTCGAGGTCTTCGGGTCGACGGGCACGACCGTCTCGACGGCGGGTATGTGCGCGTCGGTGAGGCCCTTGACGACCTTGTCCATCGAGGCCTGGTCGGCGTCGTTCAGCGCCTGGCCGTCATTGCGCTCGAAGAGCAGCAGCGCGGCCGGGGTGAAGCTCGACGGGAAGGCACGCTCCTGGAGCTGCGCCGCCTGGATGGATTCGTAGTGCTTGGGCAGGAACGCGGACTCGTCCGTCTGCGAGGTGACCTTCGGCGCCGTCATGACGATGGCGAGCATCGCGACGACCCACGCGGCGATCACCCACCACGCGCGACGAACGACGAACTGTCCTAGTCGGTGGAACATGCTCGAATGCCTCCTGGGCATGGTTCACCGCAGCCCTTGGGGGACGGGACGCTGGGCGACGGCAGGACCGGTGCGGGGAATGCCCGGCGGCACTCCCTTGCCGGTCGGCAGGTAAGTAGGTCTGGGGCGTCATCCTACGAGTACTTGCTTGCCGCCCGGCAAGGAGCCCCCGTTGTGCATTCAACCCCCGTGGGGCGCCCGTGGGCGGCCCCGCCCCAGTCTCCCCCGAACACGGCCCCGTTGACCTCGTACTGCGGGTGGAGTCTTCTCCCCCTCAAGGTGGAGGCACATCCCCTACCCCCCGGGAGGAGATCTCGGGGTCCAGGGGTAGGGAAAACCCCACCCCGGCCCCGAGGAGAGCCCCAGGAGAAGGCCACCCGCCAGCCGGATTATCCGTCAACTCCCGTCTCCCTAGGGTTGGTCGGGACGCCGGACGGACAGCCGGCGCACCGCAGCCGGCGGTCCCCGACCAGGGCCGCCGCTCCCGGCCGGCGACACCCGCCGACCTCCCAGGGGGGAACCACCGTGAAGCCCGTGAAGTCCAGGCTCGGCCTGGCCGCCGCGATGGGCGCCTGGAGCGCCCGGCACCGCAAGACCGCCGTGTTCGGCTGGCTGCTCTTCGTCGTCCTGGCCGCCGCGATCGGCACCGCGCACGGCAGCACCCAGGTGACCGACGCCGAGTCGATACCCGGGCAGGTCTCCAGGGCCGCGGTGATCCTCGACGAGGCCGGACTGAAGACCCCGTCGGGCGAGACCGTCCTGGTCCAGAGCGCCACCCGCCTCGCCGACGACCCCGAGTTCCGCACCGCCGTCGGCCAGGTGGTCGCCGCCGTGAACGGCACCGGCCTGGCCGCCGAGGTCCGCTCGCCGTACGACACCGGGGCGGTCTCCGCCGACGGCCACTCCGCGCTCGTGACGCTGACGCTCAAGGGCGACCGGACCGAGGCCGCGGAGCACGTCCAGTCGGTGCTGGACGCGGTGGCCGGCGTGCAGGAGCGGCACCGGGACCTGACCGTGGTCCAGCTCGGCGACGCCAGCTCCGGCAAGTGGATGCAGGACCAGTTCGCGAACGACTTCGCCCGCGCCGAGTGGACGGCCGTACCCCTCGCCCTCGGCATCCTGCTGGTCGCCTTCGGCGCGCTGGTCGCCGCCGTGCTGCCGGTGGTGCTCGCGCTCACCGCCTTCGTCGCGGCCGCCGGACTGGTCGCGCTCAGCAGCGGGTTCCTGCACACCAGCAACGACGCCAGCTCGGTGATGCTGCTGGTCGGCCTCGCCGTCGGCGTCGACTACTGCCTCTTCTACCTGCGCCGCGAGCGCGAGGAGCGGGCCGCCGGGCGGGACGCGGCCACCGCGCTTGCCGTGGCCGCCGCCACCAGCGGCCGGGCGGTGCTGGTCTCCGGCGTCACCGTGGTGGTCGCCATGGCCGGCATGTTCCTCACCGGGATCGCCACCTTCCGCTCGATGGCCTTCGCCACCATCGTGGTCGTGATCACCGCCGTGCTCGGCTCGCTCACCGTGCTGCCCGCGCTGCTGTCGATGCTCGGCGACCGGGTCGAGAAGGGCCGGGTGCCGTTCCTCGCCAGGCTGCGCCGCCCGGACGCGGCGCGGACCGGCGGACGGTTCTGGAACGCGGTGCTCACCCCGGTGCTGCGCCGCCCGCTGGCCGCCACCGTGCTCGCCGGAGCCTTCCTGCTGGCCCTGGCCGCGCCGATGCTCACCATGAACACCGCCAACCTGACGTTCCAGCAGCAGCTGCCCGCGGGCAACCCCCTGGTCGCCGCCTCGCAGAAGATCGAGGCCGCCTTCCCGGGCAGCCCGGGGCCCGCCAGCGTCGTGATCAAGGCCGCCGACATCGACTCCCCCGCGATGACCGCCGCGATCGCCGACCTCAGGGCGAAGGCCCTGGCCAGCAGGCTGATGCACGGCCCGGTCGAGGTCGCGGTGCACGCCGACAGGAACGTCGCCACCGTCGACATCCCGCTCAACGGCACCGGCAACGACGCCACCAGCAACGACGCCCTGCGGAGCCTGCGCGAGGACCTGGTGCCCGCCACCGTCCTCAAGGTGCCCGGCACCGAGGCCCCGGTCACCGGCCGCACCGCCGGGTCGTACGACTTCAACCACACGATGACCGGCTCGATGCCGCTGGTCTTCGCCTTCGTGGTCACCTTCGCCTTCCTGCTGATGCTCACCTCCTTCCGCTCGCTGGCCGTCGCCGTCACCGCGGTGGTGCTCAACCTGCTGTCGGTGGGCGCCGCGTACGGGGTGCTGACGCTGGTCTTCCAGCACGGCGTGGGCGCCTCGCTGCTGGGCACCGCCGGGGTCGGCGCGGTGGAGTCCTGGGTGCCGCTGTTCCTCTTCGTGATCCTCTTCGGGCTCTCGATGGACTACCACGTCTTCGTGGTCTCCCGGATCAAGGAGGGCCACGACCGCGGCCTGCCGACCAGGGCCGCGATCGCCGACGGCATCCGCTCCACGGCCGGGGTGGTCACCAGCGCCGCGGTGATCATGGTGGCGGTGTTCTCGGTCTTCGGCTCGCTGTCCATGCAGGTGATGAAGCAGATGGGCGTGGGCCTGGCGGTCGCGGTGCTGATCGACGCCACGGTGATCCGCGCGGTGCTGCTGCCCTCCGTGATGACCCTGCTGGGCGACCGCAACTGGTACCTGCCGCGCTGGCTGAACTGGCTGCCGGACCTCTCGCACGGCGAGTCCGTCCCGCCGGCCGGTGCCGGGCAGGCCCTGCCCGAGCGGCCGGCCGCCCCGGCCGAGGGGGCGCGCCACCGCAGGGCCGGGGTCTGACCCGGCGCCCCTGGACCGACCGCCCCGACCCGCACCGGTGCCGGGCCCCGCAGCGCGCGGGGCCCGGCACCGGTGCGTCATGATGATCACCGTCCGGGGTCCCCCGGATGAACGTCGGCGAAACGGAACCCAGTCATGATCCCCTTCGACGAGGGCCGCGCCCGGCTGCTGCTGGCCCAGGCCTGCGAGTCCGCCGGGCTGGCCGCCCCCGACGGGGCCACGCTGCTCGCGCTCGGCGAGAACGCCGTCTTCGACCTCGGCGGCCCGGCGGTGGTCGCCAAGGTCGGCCGCGGCCCCGAGCTGTACGACCGGGCCAGGCGCGAGCTGGCCCTCGCCCACTGGCTGGCCGGGCAGGACGTGCCCGTGGTGCGCCCGTACGAC
>NZ_MSJQ01000117.1 GCF_014596515.1 Streptomyces sp. CBMA156 | reverse complement strand
GCCCCCGCCGCAGCCCGGGCCGCCCCCGCAGCCGCCCGCGCCGCCCGCGCCGCAACCTCCGCGAACCGGCGGCAACCTGCGCGGCCGGCTGACCAGCTTCGTCGGCCGGGAGGACGATCTCGCCGCGCTGCGCGGGATGCTGACGAGCCGTCGGCTGGTGACCCTGACCGGTCCTGGCGGCTCCGGCAAGACCAGCCTGTCGACCGTGGCCGCCCGCGCCGAGCAGTCCGCGGGGAGCTGGCCGGACGGTGTCTGGGTGGCCGAACTCGCCCCGCTGGAGAGCCCGGACGCGGTGCCCGCCGCCGTGGTCTCGGCGCTCGGCCTGCGCGAGATCGTGCTGCACGGCACCAACATGGTCGCCGAGGTGATCGAGAAGCGGGCCGAGGACCCGGTGCGCCGGCTGGTCGAGCACTGCGGCCACCGCCGGATGCTGCTCGTCCTGGACAACTGCGAGCACCTGATCCAGGCCGCCGCCGACCTCGCCGACGTCCTGCTCGCCGAGTGCCCGGGGCTGACGGTGCTCGCCACCAGCCGCGAACCGCTGGGCGTGCCCGGCGAGACGGTGCTGCCGGTCGAGCCGCTGCCCGACCCGGTCGCGCTGCGGCTGTTCGCCGATCGCGCCGCCGCCGCCCGTCCCGGCTTCGACCCGGCGGGCGACCCGGAGTCCTGCGCCGAGATCTGCCGCCGTCTCGACGGGCTGCCGCTGGCCATCGAACTGGCCGCCGCCCGGCTGCGGGTGATGACGGCCCGGCAGATAGCCGACCGGCTGGACAGCCGGTTCTCGCTGCTCACCGCGGGCAGCCGCACCCTGCTGCCGCGCCAGCAGACCCTGCGCGCGGTGGTCGACTGGAGCTGGGACCTGCTCGGCAAGCGGGAACGGGCGGTGCTGCGCCGGCTCTCGGTGTTCGCGGGCGGCTGGCAGCTGGAGGACGCCGAGGCGGTCTGCGCCGACGGCGTCGAGGTGCCCCCCGGCGAGGTCGCCGACCTGCTGCTGTCGCTGGCCGACAAGTCCCTGCTGGTCGCCGACCTGGACGGGGCCAGCCTGCCGCGCTACCGGATGCTGGAGACCATCCACGAGTACGCGACCGAGCGCCTCGCCGAGTCCGCCGCCGAGCGGACCGCCACCGAGGGCCGGCACGTGGCGCACTTCCGCGCCATGATCGCCGTCGCCGACGGGCAGATCCACGGCCCCCGCCAGCTGCACTGGCTGTCGGTGCTGGAGCGCGAGCAGGACAACGTCCGGGCCGCGCTGCGCCGGGCGATCGACCGGCGGGACGAGGAACAGGCGCTGCTCCTCGCCCTCGGGATGAGCTGGTACTGGTCGCTGCGCAGCTACAGCATGGAGGCCCGCACCTGGTACAACGCGGTCGCCGCTCTCGGCCCCGACCCGTTCGGCCCGGACGCCCCGCGGCCGGTGCCGCTGGAGCGCAACGTGCTCACGTTCGAGCCGCCGCTGTCCGCCGGGGTGCTGGAGGAGGCCCGCCGGCTGCTCGCGATGTACCGGCTGATCGGGCTGTTCGAGGGCAACCTGGACGTCTTCGGCGACTCGGAGGCCGTCGGGCTCGCCCGGCGGCTGATGGAGGCCTACACCCCGGAGCTGCCGCAGTCCTACCGCTTCCCGGCACTGATGCGGGTGTTCGCGGCCTTCCTGGCCGGCCGGCTGGAGCTGATGAGGGACCTGCTGGACGACGCGGTGCGCGGCTGCGAGCGGCACGGCGAGCTGAGCGACCTGGCGTTCGTCCTCCAGGTCAGGGCCAGGATGCTGAACGACTGGCCGAGCGGCGAGGAGCAGAGCATCGCGGACGGCGAGCGCTCGCTGGAGCTGTACGAGCGGGCGGGCGACCTCTGGGGGATCTCCCAGGCGCTGGCCGCGCACGGTGAGTCGCTGGCCAACCGGGGCGAGTCCGCGGCCGCCGCCGAGGCGTACGGGCGGGCGATCGAGCTGGCCGAGGAGCTGGGGGCGCCGCAGGAGGTGCCGATCCTGTTGGTGCACCTGGGCACCGCCCTTCTGGAGCAGGACATGGACCGCGGCGAGCGGGTCATCCGGGAGGCGGTGGCCTCGATCGAGAGTCCGGGCGTCAACCAGGCCACCAACGGCGCGCTGTTGTTCGGCCACCTGACGCTCTGCGGCATCCACGCCCAGCGCGGCGAGTTCGAGCGGGCGCTGGCCGAGCTGGACGATCTGGACAGCGTCCGGGTGGGCGGCTTCGCGCCGAGCCTGGTGGTCGGGCTGCTGATGAGCGCCCGGGGCTGGATCATGGCGAGGTCCGGCGACCCGGACGAGGGACTGCGCCTGCTGCGCGAGGGCCGGCGGCAGCTCCGGGCGCTGGCGGCCGCGAGCGGCTTCGCCGAGCACATGACGGTCATGGTGGTGCCCGCGGTGACGGCGACGCTGTGCGGCTTCGCCCGGCGCGACGGGGACCTGGAGCAGGCCGGGGTGGCGGCCGTGCTGATCGGTGCGCACGGCGGGCTGAACGGCCCGAAGGGCGGCTACCTGGACCGGCTCGAGCGCGAGCGCTCGGAGTCCGTGCTGCGGGAGTTGATGGGCGACGCCGCGTTCGAGGAGGCCAGGGAGCGCGGGGTCGGGATGACCCAGGAGCAGACCCACGAACTGCTGGAGCGGCTGATCGGCTAGTCCCGCGGTCTGCGGGCCGCGTCCCCGGACACCCGGGGGCCCGGCCGGCCGGCGCCCGTCCCCTGGTCACCGGCCGGCCGGGCCCGTACGGTGGCCGGTGCCTGTCCCGGGCGTCCGGCCGCCCTGTCCGCCGGCCCTTCCCCCGACCGGGGCCGACGGTGGTCGAGGGGATCAGGTCCGCTTGCGGAAGCGGGCCACCGCCAGCGGGGCGAAGACCGCGGTGACGGCGGCCGACCAGATCAGCACGATCATCACCGGGTGGGCCACCGCGCCCTGGCCGTTGAGCAGGGCCCGGGAGGCGTCGGCCAGCGCCGACAGCGGGTTGACCTTGGTGAAGGACTGCAACCAGCCCGGCATGGTGTCGGTCCGGGCGAAGATCGAGCTGCCGAACTGCATCGGCATCAGGACCAGCATGGCCACGCCCTGGACGGCCTGGGCGCTGCGCAGGGCCATGCCCAGCAGCATCGAGATCCAGACGATCGACATGCCGAACACCAGGGCCAGGCCGATCGTGGCCAGCACCTCCAGCGGGCCGGTCTTCACCTCGAAGCCGATGCACATCGCGAAGCCGATCAGGATCGCGAAGGAGAGCAGCCCGCGGAGGGTCTCGGCGACGATCTTGGACAGCAGCACCGAGGCCCGGCCGATCGGCAGGGTCCTGAAGCGGTCCATCACGCCGGTCTGGAAGTCGCTGTTGAGGCCGGTGCCGACGGCCATCGCGAGGGTGAGGCCGGTCTGCCCGAGCAGGCCGGGGATCAGGTACTGCTTGTAGGTGTCCTGGTCGCCGGCCATCGCGCCGCCGAAGACGTAGACGAACAGCACGGTGAAGATGATCGGCATCAGCACGGCGTCGAACATCGACTCCGGGTCGGCCTTGATCCGCATCAGGTTGCGCCGGGTCAGCGCGCCGACGTGGCGCAGGGTGCCGGCCAGGCCGATCCGGGGGTCCTCCGCCCGGACGGCGGGGGCGAGCGTGGCGGTGGTCATGCGACGGGCTCCTTGGCGAGGCTGGGGGCGGGCGCCGCGGCGGTCGCGGGCTTGCCGGTGATGGCGAGGAAGACCTCGTCCAGGCTGGGCACCTTGGTGTCGATGCCGGCGATGCCGAAGCCGCGGGTGCCGAGCACCCCGATCACCGCGGTCAGCTGCTCCTCGCCGGTGATCGGCACCGCGAGCAGGCCGGTGTCGGTGGAGACGGTGGCGGTGGCGATGCCGCTCTCGTGCAGGCAGCGGGCCATCTCGGGCAGCTCGGCCGGGTGGGTCGGGCGGACCTGGAGGGTCTGGCCGCCGACCTTGGCCTTGAGGTCGGCCACCGGGCCGTTGGCGATCACCTTGCCGCGGTCGATGACAGTCAGCTCGTTCGCGAGCTGCTCCGCCTCCTCCATGTACTGGGTGGTCAGCAGGACGGTGGTGCCCTCGGCGACCATCCGCTGCACCTCGTCCCAGACCTCGTTGCGGGTGCGCGGGTCCAGGCCGGTGGTGGGCTCGTCCAGGTAGAGGACCCGGGGGCGGCCGATCATGCTGGCGGCCAGGTCGAGGCGCCGGCGCATGCCGCCGGAGTAGGTCTTGGCGATCCGCCCGGCGGCCTCGGTGAGCGAGAAGCGCTCCAGCAGCTCGACGGACCTGGCCTTGGCCTCCCGGCGGGGGAGGTCGAGCAGCCGGCCGATGAGGTAGAGGTTCTCGTACCCGGAGAGCAGCTCGTCCACGGAGGCGTACTGGCCGGTGAGGCCGATCGTGCGGCGCAGCTGCCGGGGCTGGCGCAGCACGTCGTAGCCGCCGACGTACGCGGTGCCGGCGTCCGGCTTGACCAGGGTGGAGAGGATCCGGACCAGGGTGGTCTTGCCCGCGCCGTTGGGGCCGAGCACACCGAGGACGGTGCCCTCCCGCACGGTGAGGTCGACCCCGTCGAGGGCCTTGGTGGCACCGTAGTGCTTGACGATGCCGTGCACCTCCACGGCGTTCCCGGAGGTGGTTCCCCGGTCGTTCGGGGCTGTCTCGATGCGTGTCATGCCCCCAGGCTGTCCGCCCCGGCTGTCAGCTCCCTGTCGCCCGGGGCGGCGCGCTGCCAGCCCGCTGTCACGCCGCTGTCACCGGCTCCGGGGCGGGCCCGGGTACGACGGAGGCCCCGCTCCGGACGGCGGAGCGGGGCCGGGCGGTCCGGTCAGCGGAAGCTGTGCTCGGCCGCCGGGAAGGCGCCGGTGCGGACGTCCTCGGCGTACGCCCTGGCGGCGTCGCCGAGGACGGTCCGCAGGTCGGCGTACTGCTTGACGAACTTGGGCACCCGGCCGGCCGTCATGCCGGCCATGTCGGTCCAGACCAGTACCTGGGCGTCGGTGCCGGGACCGCCGCCGATGCCCACGGTCGGGATCGCCAGCTGCTCGGTGACCTGGGCGGCCAGCTCGGCCGGGACGGCCTCCAGCACCACCGAGAAGGCGCCCGCCTGCTGGACGGCCTTGGCGTCGCGCAGCAGCTGGTGCGCCGCCTCGTCGCCGCGGCCCTGGACCGGGTAGCCGCCGAGGGCGTGGACGGACTGGGGGGTGAGGCCGATGTGGGCCATCACCGGGACGCCGGCCTCGACCAGCAGCTCGATCGAGCGGGCGCTGCGCTCCCCGCCCTCCAGCTTGACCGCGCCGACCCCGGCATCCTTCATCAGCCGGGCGGCGTTGTGCATGGCCTGCGCGGGGGACTCCTGGTACGAGCCGAACGGCAGGTCGGCGACGATCATGGCCCGCTTGGTGCCGCGGACGACGGCGGCGGAGAGCATCACCATCTGATCCATGGTCACCGGGACGGTGGTCTCGTAGCCGAGGTGGCAGTTGCCCGCCGAGTCGCCGACCAGCAGCACCGGGATGCCGGCCTCGTCGAACACGCCCGCGGTGAGGGCGTCGTAGGCGGTCAGCATCGACCACTTCTCGTCGCGCTGCTTGGCGGCGGCGAGGTCGCGGACGGTGACACGGCGGTTGGTGACCCCACCGTAGAGGGTGGCGGTCGACGCCTGGTTCTGGGCAGGCGAAGGCGTAGAAGCGTTCATCGAACGGACTCCTGAAGGGTTGTCGTCTCGTGGCGCCGTACGGCGTCCCCGGATCCCCTCCATGCTTGCACGCCCCGGCTCCGGCGCAAAGGGGGGTGCCGGCGTCCCGTGGCGGTCCGCGGCCCACCGGGTGCGCGGCGCGCCCGCGCCGGGGTGCGCGGGAGGCCCCCGAATTTGCCTCCTCTTTACGAAACGGAGTCGTCTCGTATCGTATTGGCCGCTACTCTGATGCCCGGGGGTTACGAGACGCATACGGCTCGGAATTGCCCGCCAGTGCCACACCACCACGGACGGGAACACCAATGACCACCGCAGCCGCGCCACCTCGCGTGCCGGAAGCCATCCACCGCCGGCGCTGGGCGATCCTCGGCACCCTGCTGCTCGCCCTGCTCGTCGTCGTCCTCGACAACTCGATCCTCAACGTCGCGATGAAGACCATCGCGACCCCCGCTCCGGTGGGCCTCGGGGCCACCCAGAGCGACCTGGAGTGGTCGATCAACTCCTACACCCTGGTCTTCGCCGGGCTGCTGTTCACCTCGGGCCTGCTCGGCGACCGGTTCGGCCGCAAGCGCGCGCTGCTGGCCGGCATGGTGGTCTTCGGCATCGCCTCGCTGCTGTCCGCGATGGCCGCCTCGCCCGGTGAACTGATCGGCTACCGCGCCCTGATGGGCGTCGGCGGCGCGCTCGCGATGCCCGCCACGCTGGCGATCATCATGAACGTCTTCGAGCGCGAGGAGCAGCCCAAGGCGATAGGCATCTGGGCCGGCGCGGTCGGCCTGGCCATCGCGATCGGCCCGATCACCGGCGGCCTGCTGATCGAGCACTTCTGGTGGGGCTCGGTCTTCCTGGTCAACGTCCCGATCGTGATCGTCGCGGTGATCGCGATGGTGATCCTGGTCCCCGAGTCCAAGGACCCCAGCCCGGGCCGGATGGACCCGGTCGGCGTGCTGCTGTCGATCATCGGCCTGGTCGCGCTGATCTTCGGCATCATCAAGGGCGGCGAGCTGGCCGACTTCACCGCGGCCGAGGCCTGGGTGCCGACCCTGGTCGGTGTGGTCGCGCTGGTCGCCTTCGTCTGGTTCGAGCGCCGCACCGCGTTCCCCGCGCTGGACGTCACCTGGTTCCGCAACCGGGTGTTCAGCGCCTCCGTGGTGGTGGTCGGCGTGATCTTCTTCGCGCTGATGGGCGTCTCGTTCTTCGGCGTCTTCTACATCCAGAGCGTGCGCGGCTACAGCGCCCTCCAGGCCGGTGTGCTGATGCTCCCGCTGGCCGCCGCCCAGCTGGTGTTCGCGCCGCGGGCCCGGCTGGTGGTCGACCGGCTCGGCGTCGCCGCCACCGCCGCCGGCGGCATGCTGCTGGTCGCGCTCGGCTTCGTCGGCTACGTCGTGCTGACCGCCACCACGCCGATCTGGGTGCTGGTCGTGCTCGGCCTGGTGATGGGCGCCGGCATGGCGCACGTCATGCCGCCGGTCACCGTCGCGATCATGGCCTCGCTGCCCCGCGAGAAGGCCGGCGCCGGCTCGGCCGTCAACAACACCTTCCGCCAGGTCGGCGGCTCGCTCGGGGTCGCCGTGCTCGGCGCGGTGCTCTCCACCGTCTACCGCGACGGGATGTCCGACACCCTGACCCACCTGCCCGAGGGGCTGCGCGACAAGGCCGGCGAGTCGCTGGAGGCCACCCTGGCCATCGCCGACCGCATCCCCGGCGGCCAGGCGCTGATCACCCCGGCGCACGACTCCTTCATCCACGCGATGCACGTGGTGGCCTCGCTGTCGGTCGGCGTCTCGGTGATCGGTGCCGCCGTCGCCTGGTTCCTGCTGCCCGGCCGCTCCGCCGCCCCCGCGGGCCCGGCCGGCCAGGCCCCCGGGCAGCGCGGCCAGGAGCGGGAGACCGCGACCGCGGAGGCCTGACCTGCGGCCGGGCCGGACGACGGCTCGGCGGTGCGGGACGGCTGAGCGACAATGGCCCTGCCGCCCGGGTGCGCCCGGACGGCAGGGCCTCGGTCCGCAGGGCGGGCCCCGGCCCGCGTGCGGACCGCCAACCGAGACGGCACGGCGCCCGCGCGCCCAGGGACAGCGAGGGAGAACAGCGGGGATGAGGACCGACACCCCGGACGCCGGCACCGGGCAGCAGGCCTGTGCCGTCGTACGCCGAGGCCGGCCGCGCAGCGAGGCCGCCGAGCAGGCCATCGTCACCGCGGTGGAGGACCTGCTGGCCGACGGCACCACGCTGTCCGAACTCACCATCGAGGGCATCGCCACCGCCGCCGGCGTCGGCAAGGCCACCATCTACCGGCGCTGGCCCAACAAGGAGGCCCTGCTGGTCGACGTGGTCGGCCGGCTGGAGGAGCCGCTGCCCGAGCCCGCCGGCGAGAGCGCCCGCGAGGGCCTGATCGCGATGGTCGACTACATCCGCCGGCGCGGACTGGCCAAGCGCACCCGCTGGGTCCTCAGGGCCGCGCTCGGCCAGTTGCACACGCTGCCCGAGCTGCACGCCGCCTACCAGGAGCGGGTGATCAGACCGCGCCGGGAGATGGGGCTCCAGCTGATCCGCCAGGCCGTGGCCGAGGGCGTGATCAGGGACGACCTCGACGTGGAGCTGCTCGGCGACCTGCTGATGGGCCCGGTCCTCTACCGCAGCCTCCTCTCGGAGGACTCCGACCTGGAGGACCCGGACCTGGCCCGCCGGCTGGTCGACACCGTGCTCGAAGGCATCGCGCCCCGGTGACCGTGTCCTGATCTGTCCTGACGTGTCCTGGCTCACCAAACCGGGCCGCGCCGGAACCCGCTCAGCGGGCCCGACGTCTGTCCCGGCATAGGCTGAGCCGGGCAACCGATCGAACCGGCACCGGTCCGGTACGTGCCCGCACCTTCCACGGGCCGCGCGGCGGACCGGCGGCACGAGCGACGGGAGCCACGGCATGGCGCAGGCGGACAGGACCGAGCGGATCGCGGCCCCCGGGGGCGGCTCCGACGGCCCGGCCCCCGCGGCGCGTCTCGGCGGCTTCCTGGGCCTGCGCCACTGGGGCAGGGACGCCCGCGGCAGCAGCACCTGGCGGCGCGGCCTGGTGGTCGCCGTGCTGGCCGTGCTCACCGCCGCGCTGCTCGGCTTCCACGCCGAGGTGCCCAACCGGGTCGGCAACCTCGGCAGCCTGCTGGAGACCTTCCTGCCCTGGCTGGGCCTGGCCGTCCCGGTGCTGCTGGTGCCCGCGCTGCTGCGCCGCTCCGCCACCGCGCTGATCGCCCTGCTGCTGCCCGCCGTGCTCTGGGCCAACCTGTTCGGCGGCCTGCTGGCCGACCGGAGCGGCGGCAAGGGCGACTGGACGGTGGTCAGCCACAACGTCGCCGCCGCCAACACCGACGTGCCCGGCACCATCCGCACCCTGGTGGACTCCGGCGCCCAGATCGTCGCCCTCCAGGAGCTGGCCGGCCGGCAGCTGCGCTCGTACGAGACCGGGCTCGCCGGCGCCTACCCGTACCACACCGTGGAGGGCACGGTCGGGCTCTGGTCGAAGTACCCGATCGGCGACGTCTCCCCGGTGGACCTGAAGATGGGCTGGACCAGGGCCTTCCGGGCCGAGGTCACCACCCCGCAGGGCCCGGTCGCGGTGTACGTGGCGCACCTTCCCTCGGTGCGGCTGAAGGCCGAGGGCGGCTTCACCGTCAACCAGCGGGACCTCAGCGCCCAGGCGCTCGGCGACGCGATCCAGGCCGAGCCGCTGAAGAAGGTCCTGCTGCTCGGCGACCTCAACGGCACCATGAACGACCGCAGCCTGGCGCCGGTCACCTCGCAGATGCGCTCGGCCCAGGGCGCCGCCGGCGACGGCTTCGGCTTCAGCTGGCCGGCGGCCTTCCCGATGGCCAGGATCGACCAGATCATGAGCAAGGGCGGGCTGGACCCGGTCGACTCCCGCACCCTGGCCAGGGACGGCAGCGACCACCTCCCGGTGGCCGCCACCTACCGGTACTGACCGCTGCCGGCCCTACCCGCGCCGCCAGCGGTTGGTGATCGGCAGGCGGCGGTCCCGGCCGAAGTTCTTCGCCGAGACCTTCGGGCCCGGCGGGTACTGGCGCCGCTTGTACTCGGCGGTGTCGACCAGCCGGACCACCCGGTCCACCACGGCCGGGTCGAAGCCGGCCGCCACGATCGCGTCCCGGCCCTCGTCGCCCTCGATGTAGCGGGCCAGCACCGCGTCCAGCAGGTCGTAGTCGGGCAGCGAGTCGGTGTCCACCTGGTCCGGCCGCAGCTCGGCGGACGGCGGCTTGGTGAGGGTGTTCTCCGGGATCGGCGGCACCTCGCCGCGCCGTACGGCCTCCTCGTCACGCCAGCGGGCCAGCCGGAAGACCAGCGACTTGTAGACGTCCTTGATCGGCCCGTACGCGCCCACCGAGTCGCCGTAGAGGGTCGAGTAGCCGACCGCCAGCTCGCTCTTGTTGCCGGGCGCGAGCACCAGGTGCCCCTCCTGGTTGGAGATCGCCATCAGCAGGGTGCCGCGCAGCCGGGACTGGAGGTTCTCCTCGGCCAGGCCGGTCAGCTCGGTGGCACCCAGGTACGCGTCGAACATCGGGGCGATGGAGACGGTCCTGAAGCGCACCCCGGTGCGGCGGGCCAGCTCGGCGGCGTCGTCCCTGGAGTGCTGCGAGGAGTAGCGGCTGGGCATCGAGACGCAGTGCACGTTCTCCGCGCCGACCGCGTCCACCGCGATCGCGGCCACCAGCGCCGAGTCGATGCCGCCGGAGAGGCCGATCAGCAGGGACCGGAAGCCGTTCTTGGTCACGTACGCCCGGGTGCCGGAGACCAGCGCGGCCCAGATCTCGGCCTCGTCCGAGAGCCGCGGCGCCACCTCGGCGGTGAGCCTCCCGGCGGGCGCGGCCGGCGGCCCGCCGCCCAGTTCGGTGCGGACCAGGTGCAGACCGTCGCTCAGCAGCAGGCCGTCGGTGTCGTCGCCCGCGGCGGCCGGCAGGTCGAGGTCCAGCACCAGCAGGTGCTCCTCGAACTGCGGTGAGCGGGCGAGGACTTCACCGTCCACGCCGACCACGACCGAGTCGCCGTCGAAGACCAGCTCGTCCTGGCCGCCGACCATGTTGACGTACGCCAGGGCGCAGCCCGCCTCGGCCGCCCGGCGCCGCACCAGCTCCAGCCGCAGGTCGTCCTTGTTCCGCTCGTACGGGGAGCCGTTGACCACCAGCAGCAGCCCGGCCCCGGCCTCCCTGGCGGCGGTGACCCGGCCGCCGTCCTGCCAGATGTCCTCGCAGACGGCCAGCGCGACGTCCACCCCGCGCACCCGCAGCACCGGCAGCTGGTCGCCCGGGACGAACCAGCGGAACTCGTCGAACACGCCGTAGTTGGGCAGGTGGTGCTTGGCGAAGCGGGTCACCACCTCGCCCCGGTGGAGCACCGCGGCGCAGTTCTGCGGAGAGCCGGCCGGGCGGTCGAGGCGCGGCGAGGGGTGCTCGGAGCGGCCGAGGTAGCCGACCACCACCGGCACTTCGCCCAGCCCGTCCGCCGCCAGCCGGCCGGCCAGCTCGACCAGCGCGCCGCGGGAGGCCTCGACGAAGGAGCCGCGCAGGGCGAGGTCCTCCACCGGGTAGCCGGTGAGGGCCATCTCGGGGAAGGCGACCAGCTGCGCGCCCGCCGCCGCGGCCTGCCCGGTCCTGCGCACCACCTCGGCGCCGTTGCGGGCGAGGTCACCGACCCAGGGATCGGTCTGGCACAGGGCGAGACGAAGAGTGGGCATGCTCCGATTTTAATCGTCCGACTGACGCGATGTCCTGGGCCGGACCGGGCCGCCGGGGGTCGGCACTGCCGAGCGGGGCGGGGATCGGCCAGAATGGGGGCAGTCGCTTTACGAGGTCTTTCCAAGACCGCCGGGGCGTAACACGAGCGTAAAGAGCAGAGGTGAGACTGTCCCCATGGGCAAGCAGCAGCAGTTCGTGCTTCGGACGCTCGAAGAGCGTGACATCAGGTTCGTCCGGCTGTGGTTCACCGACGTGCTCGGGTTCCTGAAGTCGGTCGCGGTGGCACCGGCCGAGCTGGAACAGGCCTTCGAGGAGGGCATCGGTTTCGACGGCTCGGCGATCGAGGGCTTCGCCCGGGTGTACGAGTCCGACATGATCGCCAAGCCGGATCCGACGACCTTCCAGATTCTGCCGTGGCGCTCGGAGACCCCGGGCACCGCCCGGATGTTCTGCGACATCCTGATGCCGGACGGCTCGCCGTCCTACGCCGACCCCAGGTTCGTGCTCAAGCGCACCCTGGAGAAGGCCTCCGAGCAGGGCTTCACCTTCTACACCCACCCGGAGATCGAGTTCTTCCTGCTGAAGAACCTGCCCGGCGACGGCACCCCGCCGATCCCCGCCGACCAGTCCGGCTACTTCGACCACACCCCGCGCGGGGTCGGCCACGACTTCCGCCGCCAGGCGATCACCATGCTGGAGTCGATGGGCATCTCGGTGGAGTTCTCGCACCACGAGGGCGCCCCCGGCCAGCAGGAGATCGACCTGCGGTACGCCGACGCGCTGTCCACCGCCGACAACATCATGACCTTCCGGCTGGTCATGAAGGAGGTCGCGCTGGAGCAGGGCGTGCACGCGAGCTTCATGCCCAAGCCCTTCTCCGAGCACCCCGGCAGCGGCATGCACACCCACGTCTCGCTGTTCGAGGGCGACCGCAACGCCTTCCACGAGTCCGGCGCCGAGTACCAGCTGTCCAAGGTCGGCCGGTCCTTCATCGCGGGCCTGCTGAAGCACGCGGCCGAGACCGCCGCCGTCACCAACCAGTGGGTGAACTCCTACAAGCGGATCTGGGGCGGCTCCCAGCGCACCGCGGGGGCCGGCGGCGAGGCGCCGTCCTACATCTGCTGGGGCCACAACAACCGCTCGGCGCTGATCCGGGTGCCGATGTACAAGCCGGGCAAGCAGGGCTCCACCCGGATCGAGGTCCGCTCCCTGGACACCGGCTGCAACCCGTACCTCGCCTACGCCGTCACCCTCGCGGCCGGCCTGAAGGGCATCGAGGAGGGCTACGAGCTCCCGCCCGGCGCCGACGACGACGTGTGGGCGCTGTCCGACTCCGAGCGCCGCGCCCTCGGCATCCAGCCGATGCCGCAGAACCTCGGCGAGGCCATCGACCTGATGCAGCGCAGCGAACTCGTCGCCGAGACCCTCGGCGAGCACGTCTTCGACTTCTTCCTCCGCAACAAGCACAAGGAGTGGGAGGAGTACCGCTCCGAGGTCACCCCGTTCGAGCTGCGGAAGAACCTCCAGGTGCTGTAAGCGGGTGAAACCCGCCCAAACCGGCAGCGGCCCGCCGTCCCCCGCTCGGAGGACAGCGGGCCGTCCTCTGGAGTGGATCTGACGACGGATCGGGCCCCGGGTGGCGTTATGTGACGGTCACGTGACGGAACGTTGTGGTCCGATTGGGCCTGCTCGTCCGTTCCGTCCTGAGAGGATCACATGAACTCCTCCGTCAGCCGTGCCGCCGCCGCCCGCCTGCTCGCCCGCCGGGCCTGCGTCGCGGGCGCCGCCATCGCCGCCGTCGCGGGCCAACTGCTGGCCGCCCCGACCCTCGCCGACGCCCGTGGTTCGGGCACGGCAACCGGTGCGGAAGCGGGTGCGCAGCACCCGCAGCGCGCGCAGCACCGGGCCACCACGATCGCCGAGAACCAACTGCCGTTCACCACCCGCTTCGAGGGCGACTTCCACGGCTCCATCACCAGGATCAGCAACTCGCTGATGACCTGTGACGAGACCAAGGCGCCGCTCGACCCGGAGCAGCCGAACTGCGAGGACGCCCGCAAGGGCCTCGGCAGCAGGCCGATCAACAACAAGTACGAGATGAAGTACATCAACATCGACCCGGGCTCGGTCGGCCCGCTCGGTGACGCGATCTACTCCGCCAGCTCCGCCGACCTGGGCCTGATCGACGGATCCCAGGTCAAGTACGCCCGGCTGTACTGGGGCGGCACCCGGGGCATCGACGACGTCGTGCTGCCGGAGGACCAGATCGACGAGGTGTACCTGAAGGTCCCGGGCGAGGCCCAGTACCGCAACATCCCCAACGACCAGCCCTCCATCGGCTACATCACCACCGACATCGAGAGCAGCTACCAGGCCTCCGCCGACATCACCGACCTGGTCAAGCAGGCCGGCAACGGCAGCTACACCGTCGCGAACATGGACTCGGTGGTGAAGCCGCACAGCTGGGGCGGCTGGACGATCGTGGTCGCGTACGAGAACGAGTGCAAGCCGTACCGGCACGTCCACCTGTGGGACGGCTTCCGGGTCGAGCTGCCGGACAGCCCGCCGCGCGAGTTCGACCTCACCGGGCTGCAGACCCCCGCCTCCGGTCCGGTGGCCGGCAAGCTCGGCTTCGTGGTCTACGACGGCGACCTCAAGTGGACCGGCGACACCCTCGCCATCAAGTCCACCAACGGCCCGCAGGCGCTCTTCTCGGACCTCAACCACGCCTCCAACGACGCGTTCAACTCCACCATCGAGGAGCTGACCCCGGCCGACCAGTTCATCCGCACCCCGTACAACCGCAACAACTTCGGCTACGACTCCAACCGCTGGGACATCTCGCCGTTCCTGCGCAACGGGGACACCGACATCAAGGTGCTCTTCGACACCGACAAGGACGGCTACGACCTGGGCGTCTTCTACGCCTACGTCAACCTGGACGGCTCCACCGAGGGCTGATCCCCCGTCGCACCACGGCGCCGCTGCCGCACCACCCGCGCCTCGCGGGGCGGCAGCGGCGCCGCCGTGTCCCGGCCGCGCGGGGCGCCGC